>VBJD01000168.1 GCA_005887995.1 Chloroflexota bacterium | reverse complement strand
GCCGCGGCGATGTACTGGTCCAAGCGATCGCCGATGCGCGCCGCCAGCTTCGCAGCCGCGCTGCCAGCCGCGGCGAGCTCGTCCACCTGCGTCTCTCGGACGCGCACGAACGCGTACTCCGCCGCGACGAAGAAGCCGTTTACGAGGACAAGAAGGATCGTGATGAGTACGGCCGGAATGGCCGCGCTCGCATCCATTCCGCGCCATTCTCGCACTTGTCTTACGTCTCGTTGTCACTCGACGATCAGGACTCGCTCCTCGCGAGTGAATCGCTCGTCGCTCGACTACCCGTATGACTAGACTCGCCAGCGTGCGTGTGCACGTGCGTCTTTTCGCGTCGTATCGCGAGGCCGCAGGCGTGGGCCGCATCGATGTCGAACTCCCGCCGGGCGCGCGGGTACGTGACGCGGTCGCGGAGATCGCGAAGCGCCACCCGCTCATCAGCGAAGGGCGCAAGGTCGTCATCGCGCGCAACCGCGACTACGTCGACGGCGATGCGCCACTCGCCGACGGCGACGAGGTCGCGCTCATCCCGCCCGTGTCCGGCGGCGCAGGTCAGCGGATCCTCATGTCGGACCGCGAGCTGTCGCTCGACGACGCGATCGCGGCCGCGCGCGATCCATCCTGGGGCGGGATCGTCGTCTTCCTCGGCACGGTGCGCGACAACAGTCGCGGCAAGCGCGTCACGCATCTCGAGTACGAGGCGTACGCCGAGATGGCCGAGGCGAAGATGCGCGAGATCGCGGATCGTCTCGAGCGCAAACACGATCCGTGCCGGGTCGTGCTCCACCATCGCACCGGCGACCTCGCGATCGGCGAGGTCGCGGTGATCGTCGTCGCGGGTGCGCCCCACCGCGACGCTGCGTTCAAGGCAGCACGCGAGGCCATCGACGAGCTGAAGACCGTCGTGCCGATCTGGAAGAAGGAGCATGCCGAGGACGGCGCGATCTGGATCGAGGAGCATGCCTGATCGTTCGTACTGGATGATCGTCTCGAGTCCGGAGAACTTCGCGCGCACCAAGAGGCTGCGATTCGCGCAGCAGGGCATGAAAAGCCGGCATAAGCGCAAAGCCGAACGCATGGGACCCGGCGATGGCCTGTGCTGGTACGTCACCGGCGTGCAGTCGTTCGCGGGGACGGCGACGATCACGTCACCGTTCTTCGAATCGCATCGCAAGATCTGGGTCTCCGACGGCGCACCCGATGACTACCCCTGGCGAGTGCGGATCAAGAAAGAGAAGGTCGTCGCGCCCGAGACCGGCGTCCCGGCGGCGTCGCTCGTCCCACAGCTCCGCTTCGTTCGCAAGTGGCCGAAGGCAAGCTGGCGTCTCGCCTTCCAGGGCAACGTGCACGAGCTGCCGGCCGCGGACTTCGCGCTCATCGCTCGCGCCGTCGCCGAACGCGCACGATCCCGCGCGGCGTGAGCACGCGCACCGCGGACCGCCTTGTACGCGACCTCGAGTCGATCTGCGGCGAGCGCAACGTCTTCTGGCGCGAAGAGGACACGCTCGTCTTCGAATACGACGCGGGATTCGATCGACGCCCGCCGCTCGCCGTCGCCGTGCCCAAGAACACCGACGAGATCGCGCGCTGCGTTCGCGCCGCGCGCGACGCAGGCGTCGCGGTCGTGCCACGGGGAGCGGGCACCGGCCTCTCGGGCGGCACGATCGCCTGCGGCGACGCGGTGGTCATCTCGACCGCCCGGCTGAGGACGATCCATGAGATCGACGCGGTCTCGCGCGTCGCGGTCGTCGATCCCGGCGTCCCGAATCTCGAGGTGAGCGCCGCGGCGCGACCGCATGGCCTCTTCTTCGCGCCGGATCCCGCGTCGCAGCGAGTGTCGACGATCGGCGGCAACATCGGCACCAACGCCGGCGGGCCGCACGCGCTGCGCTATGGCTCCATGGTCGACCATGTCCTCGCCGTCGAGATGGTGTTGCCCGACGGTGAGGTCGCGGTCTTCGGCGGTGTCGCGCCGGACCTGCCGGGCTACGACTGCGTGCCGCTCATCGTCGGCAGCGAGGGGACGCTCGGCATCGTCACGAAGGCGTGGCTCCGCCTGCTGCCGCTGCCCGAAGATGTGCGCACGTTCCTCGCGGAGTTCCCGGACGTCCGCTCCGGCGCGCGCGCGGCAAGCGCGATCATCGCGCGCGGCATCGTGCCGGCGGCCATGGAGATGCTCGATCGCACGACGATCCGTGCGGTGAACGCGGCCTTCGACGTCCACCTCTCCGAGGACGCAGGTTCGATGCTCCTCGTCGAGGTCGAGGGACTCCGCGAGGAGACCGGGAGCGCGACGTCGGCGATCGTCGCGCTGTGCGAGGACGAGGGCGCGCGCGGCGTCCGCGTCGCGGAGACGCAAGCCGAGCGCGAGCTGCTCTGGAAGGCCCGCAAGCTCGGCTACCCCGCGCTCGCGCGCATCAAGCCGAATAGCTACATCCACGACGCGGTCGTGCCGCGGTCGAAGCTGCCCGACGTCCTCGATTCGGTGAACGCGATCGCCGACCGCTACGGCTACACCGTCGCGAACATGTTCCACATCGGCGACGGCAATCTGCATCCACTGCTGCTGTTCGATCTCCGCGAGGACACGATCGAGGGCGTGATGGAGGCGAGCGCGGAGATCCTCAAGGTCGCCATCGAATCGGGTGGCGCGCTCTCGGGCGAGCATGGCATCGGTCTCGAGAAGAACCACTTCATGTTCTGGGTCTATGGCCCCGAGGACCTCGAGGCGATGCAGCGCGCCCGCTCGGCGTTCGATCCCGATGGCGCGATGAACCCGGGGAAGATCTTCCCGGGAGGCGATACCTGCGCGGCGATCCCGACAGAGCGCATCAAGCGCGGCCTCGCGGAGGGCATGTGGATTTAGCTATCTACCAGCTTGAGGGCATGGTGCCTAGTCGGAGTCAGAGGCCGTCGGACACCGCGACATTGGCACGCGGCATCGGGGAGGCCAACGAGACGAATTCGAGCATCGTGGTCTGGGGTGGCGGGACGCGGATCGGCGTCGGAAACGCGCCGGCGCGCTACGACATCGCGATCGACCTGCGCGATCTCTCGGGCATCGTCGAGCACTCGCCGGCCGACCTCGTCTGTACCGTGCGCGGCGGCACCACCGTCGCGGCACTCGCGGCTGAGCTCGCCCGAGCCGGGCAGCGCTGGCCGGTCGACGTCGCGGATCCCGAGCGCGCGACGATCGGCGGCACCATCGCGTCAGCGGCGCCGAGCCCATCACGTCTGCGTCATCAGCACGTCCGCGACTGGGTCATCGGGTGCACCGCGGTGCTCGGCGACGGGACCGTCGCCCGCGCGGGCGGCCGCGTGGTGAAGAACGTCACGGGCTACGATCTCGCGCGGCTGTACAGCGGAACGTTCGGGACGCTCGCTGTTCTCGCCGAGGTCAGCCTCAAGCTGTCGGCGATCGACGAAGCGGTGCGCGCGTTCCGCGTCGACGAGTCCGCGTACGAGGACCTACGCCATCTACCACTCGACAGCCTCGTTCTCACGACGGGTCACACGAGAGGACTCTACGTACGGGTCGCGGGTCTCGCCGCCGCTGTCGAGCGGGTCTCGCGCGAGCTCGCGCGCTACCACGCCACCGAGATCGCGTCCGTCGCGTGGGATCAGACCGTGCACCCGTCGACCGACGCGGCGGACCTCACGCGCGCCTCCGTGCCGCCGTGGCGCGAGCGCGGATCCATCGCGCAAACGGTCGCTCGGCGTCTGGGGCACGCCGCGCAACGCGCCACGTATCACGCAGGCGCTGAAGGCGCGCTTCGACCCGAAGGGAGTGCTCGCACCGGGCCGTCTTCCCGCTTAGCGTTGGAGCGATGAGCTTCGCTCCTCTCACGTTCGACGTCGAGCCCGCGCGGGGCTGCATCCACTGCGGCGTCTGCCTCGAGTCATGCCCGACGTATCTGCTCACCGGCCTCGAGACCGAGTCGCCGCGTGGCCGCATCCACCTCATGCAGCAGGTGGCAGCGGGACGCGTCGCGCCGACCGACACGCTGCGCACGCATCTCGATCGCTGCCTCGCCTGCCGCGCGTGCGAGGCCGTCTGTCCCTCCGGCGTCGGCTACGGCGCGCTCATCGAGAACGCCCGCGCGGCGTTCGAAGAGGCCCACGTCGTGCCGCGGTCGCGACTCGCGGGCCTGCTGCGGCGCATGCTCCTCGCCCTCGTCGCCGATCCGGCGCGCCTCGAGGGCGCCGCCGGGATCCTTGCGCTATATGAGCGCACCGGACTGCGTCACCTCCTGCGCGCGACCGGACTGCGATCGCGCATGCCGAAGGCGCTGCGTCGCATGGAGGCGCTGTACCCACCGCTCACGCGACCTCGCTATCGCGCCCCGGCTCGTCCCGCGCACGCGACCGCGCGCGTCGCCCTGCTGCTGGGCTGCGTGATGCGCGTCGCGTACGGCGACGTCCACACCGCGGCGGCGCGCGTGCTCTCACGTCTTGGCGTCGAGGTCGTCGACGTCCCGGACCAGATCTGCTGCGGCGCCCTGCACGCGCACGCCGGTGAGCGGCATGATGCGACCCGGCTCGCAAAACGCAACATCGAGGCGTTCGAGCGTGCGAAGGTCGATGCGATCGTCGTCGACGCGGCGGGATGTGGCGCGCATCTCAAGGGCTATGGTCATCTGCTCGCCGGTGATCCCCAGTGGGCGGCGCGCGCCGAGACGTTCACGTCGAAGGTCCGCGACGTGACTGAGTACCTCGCGTCACGCGAGGGGAACGAAAGGCTCGGCAAGCTCGCGTTGCGCGTGACCTACCAGTCGCCGTGTCACCTCGCGCACGCGCAGCGCATCACGCAGGAGCCGCGCGCGCTGCTCCGACGCGTCGAAGGGCTCGAGCTCATCGAGATGGCTGAGGCCGAGGTGTGCTGCGGCAGCGCGGGTTCGTACAACCTGCAGCAACCTGAGCTCGCGGACGAGCTACGTGACCGAAAGGTCGACGCGATCCTCGCGACGGGCGCAGAGGCCGTCGTGAGCGCCAACCCCGGCTGCATGCTGCAGGTGCGCAGCGGCCTCGAGGAGCGCGGCCGCGACATCCCGGTGCTCCATCTGGTCGAGGTGCTCGACCGGGCGATGTCTTGACGGCGCGACGCGCCGCGACGATCGCGGCGGCGGTCCTCGCGACGATCGTCGCGGTGGGTGCGCTGCTCTTCATCCCGCTCTCGATCGTTGTCGGCCATCCGCAGAACGCGCTCGTTGAGGCGGCGCTGCTCGTGGTGTGCGTCTGGTACGTGGCGCGAGTCATGCGCGCGGACCGCCGCGCTCGGCTCGCGCGCGAGGCGGCGCTCCCGCCCGCGCGGCGGCCTGCGCATCGCGAGCCGCGCCGGCCGATCACCTTCCAGCTACGCGAGACGCTGCTCACGTTCGCGATCTGGTTCGCGATCATCTTCGCCTTCGATGCGCTCGCGCTCGAGATGGACGCGGTCGTGAATGCCGGCGTCTCGATCTTCGCGGCGTTCATGCTCGCAACGCTCACCGTGACCGGAAGGCACATGATGTTCCGGCTCACGGCAGAGGAGGATGAACGCTGAGCGCGAGCGACGAGGGCGAAGAAGGATGACCTAGCCGCGAGCGACGAGCGATTCACTCGCGAGGAGCGAGCTCAACGAGCGGCGTCGAGGCGGCGAGGCGCGGACAGCGAAGCTGGCCGAGCCGAGCGCGAAGAACAAGGAGCGCAAATAGCGGCATGGATCTGGGCGTGCAAGTAGAGCCGCAGTTCGGATTCAGCTATGAGGCGGTGCGCGACATCGCGCGCGGCGCGCACGCCGCGGGCTTCACGCGGCTCTGGGTCTCCGACCACCTCTTCCTCAACAAGGACTCAGTCGCGCAGGACTGCCTCGAGGCGTGGACGCTCCTGGCCGCGCTCGCGCGTGACACCGAAGGCATTCGCATCGGTCCGATGGTGAGCGCGCAGTCCTACCGCAATCCCGCGCTGCTCGCGAAGATCGCCGCGGGTGTCGATCACATGTCCGGCGGCAGGCTCGAGTTCGGTCTCGGCGCGGGATGGAAAGAGGTCGAGTACAAGGCGTACGGCTACGAGTTCCCCGAGCCCGGCGTTCGCGTCACGCAGCTCGTCGAGACGCTCGAGATCTGCACTCGCCTGTGGAAGGATGACCGCGCGACGTATCGGGGGAAGTACTACCGCGTCGAGGACGCGGTGGCGTCACCGAAGCCCCTGCAGAAGCGGCTGCCCATCTGGATCGGCGGCACGAAGCCACGCGTCATGCGCATCGCCGCGAAGTGGGCGGACTGGTTCAACATGTCGAACCCCGGCACGGACGAGACCGAGCGCATCCCGATGTTGCGCGACGGCATCCACGCTGCATGCAAGGCGGTCGGTCGCGACCCGAGCACGCTGCGGACGAGCATCTTCGTCCTCGGCTTCGTCGCGCCGACGCGCGCGGAGCTCGACGAGCTCATCCGCGAGCTCGCGGCACGCGCGAAGACGACGCCGGAGCAGTGGCGTCAGTCGCGCGCAGGCGCGATCGTCGGCACGACGGACGAGGCCGGCGAGCGCTTTCGCGCGATCGCGAAGACCGGCATCGACCATGCGAACGTCATGCTTCCTTACGGGCGCGAGCTCGCCGGCATCAAGGCGCTCGCGCAGGTCGCGCGCGAGCGTCAGGCGGTCGACGCTAGATAGTCGCCGCGGGCTCGAGCTCCTGCGCCGGCTCGCCGGGCCGCTTGCTGTGGTGGTCCGTTTCGCGCTGGTACGCAGAGACGATCGCGAGCAGCAGCGGCTCGGAGAACGCTGGGCCGACGAGCTGTAGCCCGACCGGCATTCCGTCCGACGCAAATCCGCACGGGAAGAAGATCGCCGGCAGTCCGGCGAGATTGCCCGCGGGGATGAGGCCGATGTTCCCCGGACGCTTTGACGGCGGTGGGTTGCTCGCGGTCACGCCCGGCGCGTCGAGCGGCTGGGCGATCAGCGTCGCGGTGATCGCGCGCCCGACCGAGAGGATGACGTCGGCCTCCTTGAAGAGATCGGTGAACGCCGCCGACAGCCGCGCGCGAAGACGCATCGCCTGCAAGTAGTCGCGCGCGCGGATATCGAGCGCCGCACGGAGGCCGGCCTTCTGACGCGCGTCGATGAGCTCCTCGAAGCGATCGCCCTCGATGAGCTCCGCGAAGATCGTCGCGCCCTCGGCGCCGTACACCGTACCGACCATCGGCCCGTACGGCAGGTCCTCGGGCAGCGTCGCACGCACGAACGTCGGCGCGATGCGTCGGAATTCGTCGACGCCGCGCTCGAGCGCGTCCTTCGCCTCAGGGGAGGCGTGGTCGATGATGTCCTCCTCCGCGAATGCGACGCGCAGGCGCGGAAGGCGCGCGCGAACGCTCGACGGATCGAGCGCGCGGAAGCGTTTGCCGGACGACGTCGGGTCATTCGGATCGGCTCCGGCGATCGCGGCGAGCACGAGCGCGGCGTCGTCCGCGGTGCGCGCCATCGGCCCGATCTTGTCCAGCGTCCACGAGAGCGCCATCGCGCCGTGCCGCGATACCAGGCCGTACGTCGGACGCACGCCGGTGATGCCGCAATACGCCGACGGCGTTCCGATCGAGCCCGACGTCTCACTGCCGAGCGCGTACGGCACGAGGCCGCCCGCGACCGCCGCCGCGGACCCACTGGATGATCCGCCCGACCAGCGCTCGGTGTTCCAGGGATTCAAGCCCGGACCCTGCAGCGACGCGCTCGGGTAGCGATATCCACCGCCGCCGGCCAGCTCCACCATCGCGAGCTTTGCCGCGAGCACGGCGCCGGCGCGGTCGAGTTTGCGGATCGCGGTCGCGTCCGAGTCGAAGGTCTGATCGCGGAATGGCGGCGCGCCCCAGGTCGTCGGCGCACCCTTCGCGGCGAGGAGATCCTTTGCGCCGTAGGGCACACCGAGCAACGGACGCTTGTCGCCGCGCCGCAGGGCCGCGTCGGCACGCTTCGCCTCGCGCCGCGCGCGCGTGCGCGTCACCACCGCGACGGCGTTGTAGTGCGGTCCGACCTGCTCCAGGAGGTCGCAGACCTCGTCAGCGAGCTCGACGGCGGAGATCTCTCGCGCTGTGAGCGAGGCGCGAAGCTCGCCGATCGTCCTGAAGCGGTGTCCGCTCAGGGTCGGTACACCGTCGGCGGCTCTGTCGCGATCGGCACCTTCGTCTTCCGCAGTTCGGCGGCGCTCTTCTCGATCCCCTCGCGCGCCTGCGTCCGCAGCAGATCGGGATCGTCGATATCGCGTGAAGGCGTTTTCGGCTGTTCCGTCACGGAATGCAGAGAGTAGCGTGCTAACCTCGGTCGATGGAGCCGTCGCGTGCGAATCGCAGATATCTCATCGCCGAGACGCCGTTATCCACTCGCGACTACGACATCCCGGTCGGCTGGTGGGGCTGGAACTGGGACCCGCCCGTGCCGATGTCGATCACCGAGATCGTGCGCGCGGGCAACATGGATGCGCGCACCGCGGCGCTCTGCGGTCTGGCCATCGCGGCGCATGGCTCGCTGCTCATCGCGGCCGAGCATCCGCATTCCGGCAAGACGACAACGCTCACCGCGCTTCTCGACTATCTGCCGACCGCGACGCGCCGCATCTTCATCCGCGGGTGGTCCGAGACGTTCGACTTCCTGACGCAGACGCGGCCGGCCGACGCGCTCCTCCTCGTGAACGAGCTGTCGTCGCACCTGCCCGTCTACCTGTGGGGCCCGAAGGCAGTGCGGCTGTTCAGCGAGCTGCGCCGCGGGTACGCGCTCGGCTCGACCATGCACGCCGACAGCGCGGACGAGGCCGTGACGCAGCTGACCGACGAGCTCGGCATCCTGCCGCAGGATCTCGGCCGCGTCGATCTGCTCATGGTCATGCGCATGTACACGACGTCGCGCGGCGGTCAGGCGCGGCGCGTCGTCTCGCTCCATCGGCTTTCGGCCGATGGCCGCACCGTCGTGCTCACTCCGCTCGTTACATACGACGCGGCGAACGACACGCACGCGCACGTGCCCGAGTCGCAGCGTGCGCTGCTCGCTGAGTTACGCCAGGAGGATGCGGGCGCGGCAGAGGCCGAACTCAGACGACGGACCGCGGCACTCGACAGTTGGATCCGGCAAGGGACATTCGAGATACCTGAGGTACGCGCCGCGCTCGCGGCCGACCGTGGAGAGCGCGTGCCGACACTGCTCAGAGGAGATCCGGTGCAATGACGCAAAGACCGTCGACGATCGCCGAGCTGCGCGAGACCGGCTACCGCTCGCGCTCGGTGAAGGAAGAGCTGCGCGCGAACATCATTGAAGCGCTCGCGAAGAAGAAGGAGCTCTTCCGCGGGATCGTCGGCTACGAGGCGACGGTCGTGCCGCAGATCGAGAACGCACTCCTCTCGGGCCAGGACATCATCCTGCTCGGCGAACGCGGACAGGCGAAGACGCGCATCGCGCGGCAGCTCATCGAGCTTCTCGACGAATCCGTACCGGCGATCGGGGGTTGCGAGATCAACGATGACCCCTTCGCGCCGATCTGCGCCGCGTGCCGCTACCGCATCGCGAACGATGGCGACAGCGTCGAGCTCGTGTGGCTCACGCCGGATCAGCGCTACACCGAGAAGCTCGCGACGCCGGACATCTCCGTCGCGGACCTCATCGGTGAGGTCGACCCGATCAAGGTCGCCGAGGGACGCTATCTCTCCGACGAGCTCACCATCCACTACGGGCTCGTGCCGCGCACGCACCGCGGGATCTTCGCGCTCAACGAGCTCCCAGACCTCGCCGAGCGCGTGCAGGTGAGCCTCCTCAACGTCATGGAGGAGCGCGATGTGCAGATCCGCGGCTACAAGATCCGTCTGCCGCTCGATCTGTTCGTCGTCGCGTCGGCGAACCCCGAGGACTACACGAACCGCGGCCGGATCATCACGCCGCTGAAGGACCGCTTCGGCTCGCAGATCCGCACGCACTACCCGAAGGAGATCGGTATCGAGGTCGGGATCATGGAGCAGGAGCGGAACACGTTCGTCGACGAGGGCATCACGACGATCGTGCCCGGCTACATGAAAGAGATCCTTGCCGAGGTGTCGCACCTCGCGCGGCGCTCGCCGGAGATCTCGCAGCGCTCCGGCGTGTCGGTGCGCGTGTCCGTCGCGAACTACGAGAACCTCGTATCGAGCGCCCTGAAGCGCGCGCTGCGCACGGGCGAGACAACGGTCGTGCCGCGCATCAGCGATCTCCCGGCCGTGATCGCCTCGACCGCAGGCAAGATCGAGCTCGAGTCGGTCGGCGACGTGACGGAGGAGCGCGTCATCGAGCGCCTCGCGCAGCGTGCCGTGCTCAACGTCTTCAACCGCACGTTCTCGCTCGGCGAGTTCGACTCGCTGCTCGCAGCCTTCCAGCGCGGCGCGACGATGCACGTGTCGTCGACGCTCGCGTCCGGCGAGTACGTGAAGCAGGCGCTGCAGATCCCCGGGATGAAGGGCGCCGTCGCGAAACTCGGCGCGACCGGCAACCCCGCGACCGTGGCTGCGGCGGTCGAGTTCGTCCTGGAGGGACTCCACCTCAATAGAAAGCTGAATAAGGAACGCGGAGAATCGCGGAGCACGTTCAGAGCGTGACGATGCACCGGCGGGCGCCCTCCGGGACGGCACTCCCTCTCCTCGCTGTTGGCTACTGCGGCGTGGGCCGAAGGCCACACGCCAAGCAGCCGGCGAAGGCGAAGCCGAGCCGTACGACGGCCCCCTGGGCGCAAACGCTCGTCGAGGGAGTGCCGCCCGCGGGCGCCCGCGGCGATCGAATGTGAACGAGACTCCGCGACTCGACGACTTCCGCGAGAACATCCGATATTCGAGGTGGGATGGCACTCAGCGGCTCGACGCGCTCGAGGCCGAGGAGCTGCTGTCGGCGATGAGCGACGAGCTGCTCTCAGGCGGGGATCTCGAAGACGCGCTCGCCCGCCTCTCGCGCTGGGGCATCCCCGGTCGCATGGAGGGGATGAAGGACCTGCTCGAGCGGCTGCGCGCCGCGAAACAGCGGCGCGCGCAGCGCCACGACCTGTCGACGGCATTCGATCAGCTGAAGGAGAAGCTCGAGGAGGTCAAGCGTCTCGAGCGCGAAGGGCTCGAGCGCCGGCGCAGCACACCTGCGCCGAACGAGCAGATGCGCCAGGCAATGGAGCGGCTCGCACAGGATCGGCTCGGGCAGCTCGATGCCCTGCCGGAGGACTTCGGACGCGCCGTGCGCGCGCTGAAGGACTACGAGTTCGTCGAGCCGAAGGCCGCGGAGAAGTACCAGGAGCTGCTCAAGGAACTGCAGCAGCAGGTCCTCGGCTCGTACTTCAAGAACATGCGCGACTCGCTGAAGAACCTCTCGCCCGAGCAGCTCGAGCGCACGCGCCAGATGATCCGCGACCTCAACCGCGCGCTGAAGGAGCGCATGGAGGGAGGCGAGCCCGACTTCGAGGCGTTCCAGCGTCAGTACCCCGAGCTCGCCGGGAGCGCGAAGGACTGGGACGACCTGTTGCGCCAGCTGGCGCAGGGCATGGCCGCGATGCGCTCGCTGTGGCAGAGCATGTCGCCGGACATGCGCTCGCAGCTCGAGGAGCTGCTCGGGACGGCCTTCGCCGACCCGGGTCTGCAGTCGGCGATGAACGAGCTCGCGGACACGCTCTCCCAGCTCATGCCGACGGAGAGCTACGAGCACGGGATGAGCGGCGACGAACCGGTCTCGCTCGCTGAGGCACTCGGCCTCATGGACGAGATGAACCAACTGTCGGACATGGAGGACGTCGTCCGCAGTGCACGCGCCTCGGGCGATCTCGATCCGCTCGATCCGGACCAGGTCGAGCGGCTCGCCGGTCCCGGGGCGCGTCAATCGCTCGAGCAGCTGCAGAAGATGATCGAGCTGCTCGAGGACGCCGGACTCATCCGCAAAGACGGCGAGCGCTACGAGCTCACGCCGCGCGGCATCCGCAAGATCGGACAGCGTTCGCTCGAGGAGATATTCGCCACGCTGAAGCGTGACGCGTTCGGCAGCCACCGATCGCAGTCGCGAGGCCGCGGTGGCGACCCGACGGACGAGCTCAAGACATACGAGTTCGGTGATCCGTTCCTGCTCGACCTGCCGGGGACCGTACGTAACGCGGTGCTGCGCGGCGGCGCGAAGGTCCCGGTGAAACTGACGCCCAAGGACTTCGATGTCTACCGCACCGAGCTCATGACGCAATCGGCGACGGCGATCCTCGTCGACGTGTCGCGTTCGATGCTCTTCCGCGGATGCTTCCTCGCCGCCAAGAAGGTGACGCTCGCGCTCGACTCGCTCATCCGCACGACGTTCCCGAAGGACGACCTCTACATCGTCGGGTTCTCCGCGCTCGCGCAGGAGCTCAAGCCCGCCGATCTGCCCGGGCTCACCTGGAACGAGTACATCTACGGGACGAACATGCAGCACGCGTTCGCGACCGCGCGCGCATTGCTCTCACGTTCGCGCGGGAAGAACAAGCAGATCATCCTCATCACCGACGGCGAGCCTACCGCGCACTTCGAGGTCGGCGATCCGGAGCCGCGCTTCAACTACCCGCCGACGAAGCGCACCTTCGAAGAGACGCTGCGCGAGGTCGTCCGCTGTACGCGCGAGCAGATCACGATCAATACGTTCATGCTCGCGCGCGGACATTACCTCGTGGACTTCGTCAACCAGATGTCGAAGATCAACACCGGGCGAGCGTTCTACGTGGAGCCCGAGCGCCTGGGCGAGTACATCCTCGTGGACTACGTCGGTCACAAGCGGAGGCGCGTCGCCTAGGGTCCGATCTCGCGTGTCCCCTCGCTGTCCGTCTCGCGCCGCAGACGCCCCACTCGGCGTCCCGTGATGACCATCGCAGTGCCGGCGCAGACGAGGGCGCCGATGATCGGCCATAGCACGATCCCCAGCGAAGCGCCGACGAAGCCGAACGCCGCGCCGAACCGATCACCCGGTGGCGTCGTGAACCCGATGAGATTGCCGGTCTGCGCGAGCCACCCCGTGAGCGCGCCAACGAAGCCGCTGAACGCGCCGAGCATCGCGGCCCAGCCGACGCCGATGCCGCTCCGGATGACATCGAGCTCGCTGTCACTGAGTAGCGCGCGCGTGAGGGTGATCCACGCGGCGATCGAGATCGCTCCTCCGAGCCAACCCAGGACAGGGATCTGCTCGAAGAACGTGATGGCCACGAACACGATCGCTCCGAGTGCGAGGTAGAGAAGGGCGCGGGTCATGTGTCGTCCGACGGATGACGCATCGCGTCCTTATCCTAGGCCGCGATGGCAGACCTCAAGTCGCGCGTCGCGGCGAAGATCGCGGAGATGCAGCCGTATCTCGAGAAGAGTGGCGGGCACCTCGAGCTCGTCGACATCGAGGACGGCGTCGCGCGCGTGCGGCTGTCGCTCACCCGCCCCGGGCCGAGCCGACTGGTCGTCTCGCTCC
>VBJD01000167.1 GCA_005887995.1 Chloroflexota bacterium | reverse complement strand
GTATCCGCGGCTCGCGCGCGCCATCGCGATGCTCGAGGAGCGGCTGCGCCAGTGGCCGACGAGCACGGGGGTGTTCCTCCCGAACGGTCGAGCGCCCCGCGTCGGCGAGATCCTCGTGCAGAAGGATCTCGCTGCGCTGTTCCGCCAGCTCGTCGCGATCGAAAAGGCGAACGCGTCGAAGGGACGCGCCGCCGCGATCATCGCCGCGCGCGACGCGATCTACACGGGCGAGATGGCGAAGCGCATCGCGGACTCGCAGCGGCGGACCGGCGGACGCATCACCGAGCAGGACCTTGCGGACTACCGCGTGTCGATCACGCCACCGGTCCACGCGACGTACCGCGGCATCGATGTCTACGCGTGCGGTCCGTGGTCGCAGGGTCCGCTCGTTCCGATGACGCTCAACCTTCTCGAGGGCTACGACGTCGCGTCGCTCGGCCCGGCGTCGCTCGAGTTCATCCATCGCTACACGGAAGCCTTCAAGCTCGCGGCCGCGGACCGCGAGGGCTTCTTCGGCGACCCGGATCAAGTAGATGTGCCCATCCGCGGCATGCTCGACAAGGGCTACGCCGAGGAGCGTCGCCGGCTCATCCGCGACGACCGTGCCTGGCCCGAGCTCCCCGAGCCCGGCGATCCGTGGCGCTACGAGGGCCGCAGCGGACCGGCCGGCTATCGCCCGCAGGTCGCGAGCGGCGTCGGCGCGCCGGACACCTCTTACTGCTGCGCGATGGACGCCGAGGGCAACGCGTTCTCCGCGACGCCCTCGGATCCCGGCCTCGGGTCGCCGCTCGTCGACGGTCTCGGGATCATCGTGAGCACGCGCGGGGCGCAGCTGTGGACGACGCCGGGCCATCCCTCGGCGATCGCACCGCGCAAACGGCCGCGCCTCACTCCGAATCCAGCGCTGCTCATGAAGGACGGCCGCGCCCTCATGCCGTTCGGCTGCCCCGGCGAGGACGCGCAGTGCCAGGCGATGGTGCAGACCGTGTGCAACGTCGTCGACTTCGGTATGAACGTGCAGGCCGCGATCGAGGCGCCGCGCGTCATCTCGCGCTCGTTCCCGTGGACGTTCTACCCGCACGCGTACGAGCCGGGCGTGCTCTGCGTCGAAGGCCGCATCGCGCGAGCGGTGCGCGACGGGCTCGCGACCCGCGGGCACGTGATCCGCGACTGGCCCGAGATGACGCCCGGTGCCGCAGGCATGTGCGCGATCCGCGAGCTCGAGCCCGGGACGCTCGAGGGCGGTGCCGATCCGCGTCGCGAGTCCTACGCGATCGGCTGGTGAGAGGCGTCACGCGGGAATAGAAACGAGGGCCGGAGATCATCCGGCCCTCGTCACTTGATCTGCTAACCGGGGCGGCTAATCGTCGTCGTTCTCATCCTCGTCGTCGCTGTCCTTGTCCTTCTCCTTGTCGCCCTGGCCCTTTCCGAACGTGTGGCCCTTGTTGTTGTTCGAGCCACTGCGGATGAACTCGCCGTTGACGAAGATGTTGTCGACGACCGAGAGGCCGACGCCCATCGGGTCTTGCGTCGACACCGAGTCGGTGCCCTCATCGACGATCAGCTCGATCGAGACGATCTTGCTGCCGACCGGAATGACCGGGAACGACTCCGCTGGGTTCGACGTCTGGAAGCGGACGCGCGTCCACTGTGCCGGATCCTGCGGCGCGGGGGTCGGGCTCTGGTCGTTGCCGCAGCCGCCGACGAAGTGGAACGTCTCGCCGCTGGCACTGCGCGCGGTGACGTTGAAGCGCGGCGAGCCACCACTGCAGTGCCCGCCGTTGCGGTAGTCGAAACCGAGCTCGAAGGTCGCGGTGACGGTCATGTCGCGGACGCCCTTGATCTCGGCACCGGCCGAGGAGCAGTCCGTGGTGAGGCCGTTCTTCGAGAGGAGCAGTCCGGAGCGCCGATCGCCCCGCTGTTCCGCCGTGGTGTTGTTGTTCGCTCCGTCGTTGTCGGGCAGACCCATCCCGTTCAGCCAGGCCGCGGTGACGATCCGGCTGCCCGGTGGCGTCGGGGCGCAGCCCGGCGCGGTGCCGACGAAGACGGCCGGGACGGCCCGGAGGTCATGGTCGTTGTTGTCGGCGGCGGCCCGATCCGCGGGCATGAAGGCGACGATCGCGAGGACACCCAGGACGACGAAAAGACGCTTCACGAAACACCCTCCCTTTGCGAGGCGCGATCACGTGAAGTAACGAGACGGGCGCTCGTTCGTGTTGCGCCTCTTCCAGGTCCTACGCTTAGGTCCCACTGATGGACGACCAAGAGCGTCGCTGGCGGGACGAGTTCCCTATTGCGGCGGACCTCGTTTACCTCAATAACTGCTCGCTCACGCCCCTTCCACGCCGCGGAAAGACGCGCATAGAGCGCTTCCTGCGTGAGTGGACGGAGCTGGGCGGCCGCGCCTGGTATGACCACTGGATCGGCGAGTACGAGGCGCTGCGCGAGGACCTCGCCGGTGTCCTCGGCGCGGATCGCGACGAGGTGGCCATCGAGCCGAACGTCTCCGCGGCCCTCGTGGGCATCGCGAGCACGTTCGACTACACGAAGCGTCCGAAGGTGATCGTCTCGGACCTCGACTTCCCGACCGACGGGCACGCGTTCCTGGCGGTGACGCCGCGCGGCGCGCAGGTGCAATTCGTGCGGAGTCCGGATCGCGTGCGGATGCCGCTCGAGGTCTTCGAGCGCGCCATCGACGAGCGGACCGCGGCGGTCTGCACGGGTCACGTGTATTTCACGACCGGCTGGATCCAAGACGTGAAGACACTCGCCGAGATCTGCCGCCGCAAGGGCGCGCGGCTCGTCGTCGACGCGTACCAGTCGATCGGCGCGTTCCCCTTCGATGTGCACGCGAGCGGCGTCGACTACCTCGTCGGCGGCACGCTCAAGTGGCTCATGGGTGGACCCGGGATCGCGTTCCTGTATGCGCGGCGCGACGTGGCCGAGGCCGCGCGTCCGTCGGCGGTCGGCTGGTGGGGCGTCGCCGATCCATTCGCGTTCGACGTCGAGCATCTCGATCCAGGCAAGGGCGCGCGTCGCTTCGAGTACGGCACGCCGGCCGTCGCCGCGATCTACGCCGCGCGCGCGGGGATCGAGCTCCTCCGCGAAGTTGGCGTCGAGACGGTCCGCCTACGGCACATGGCGCTGTCGCAACGGCTCGTCGATGGTGCGGTCGCGCAAAGCTGGACGGTGCGCTGCCCGACGAACGCGCGCGAGCGGACGGCGATCGTCACGCTCGAGCATCCCGAGCCGCAGCGCGCTGTCGACACGCTGCGCGCCGCGGGTGTGATCACCGACTCACGCCCTGGACTCATCCGGCTGTCACCGCACTACTTCAACACCGAAGACGAAATGGATCGCGCGCTCGAGCTCCTCGCTCCGCTGCGCGCGCAGCCGGCGACCGCCTGACACATCACGGCCGGCGCCTCGCGGCGTGGGCGGCCGTCGTTCTTGTCCTCGCGTCGCTCTCGTACGGCGCGCGCCTCACCTCGAACGCCGTCGCGCGGCCGGACACCCTCTTCCGCTGGTCGATCGCGATCGAGACGCTCGCGATCGACGGGATCATCCTCGCGGTCGTGCTGCTCATCGCGCGCGGGCTGCCGCTGCGCGAGGCGTTCGCACTGCGAGCGCCGACATCCTGGGCCGCGGCGGGTCGCATCGCGCTCGCCGCCCTTGGTGCGACGTGGCTCACCTCTGCCGTGCTCGAGGCGCTCATCGGCCACGCCGCCCGCGAGCAAGCCGTGCCGCAGTACTGGGACGAGACCCGCGCGGCCCCGTACCTCGTGAACGCGATCGTCATCGCGGGCTTCGTGCCCATCGTCGAGGAGTCGATGTGCCGCGGGCTCGGCTTCGTGCTCCTTGCGAGATGGGGTGAGCGCGTGGCGGTGCTCGGCAGTGCCGTCGCGTTCGCGCTCGCGCATGGTGCGGTGACGGACTTCCCCTGGGTGCTCGTGACCGGGGTGGGCCTGGGCTACCTGCGAGCGCGCACTTGGAGCCTGTATCCGTGCGTCGCACTCCACGGAACGATCAACGGCATCGCCGTCCTCGTGTCGGCGCTCGCGGGCGCGACCGGCGTTACGTAGGGTCGCGTCGGGGACGCGGCACTAGCCGCGGATCGCCCGGACCGCGGCGACCAGGTCGCCGCCGGGATCGTCGCAGGTGGAACGGCCAGCGGCGCGGCACTCGCCGGCGACGACGTGCGCGCGCAGCCTCGCGTACGGCAGAAGTGGATCCGCGAGGTTCGCCGGGTCGTGGTCGAGCTCGTGGGTCTCAGCGAGGCGCCGGCGCACCTCGGCCCACCGGACGATCACATCGCGGTCACGCTCCCCGAGTCGGGCGTACGCCGCGACGTCGTTCAGCGCTTCGCGATACGGGAGGAGCGTCCGGCGCTCGGTGCCGCGGGGATGTTCGCGCGCGAGCGCAAGGTCGCGTTCGTCGATGGTCACCTTCACCATGCTAGGCACGGTGCGGCAGTCGAGCGACGAGCGATTCACTCGCGAGGAGCGAGCCCTAATCGTCGAGGACAGCGAGGCGGAAGGGTAGACTTCGAACGACCCGCGTTCGGCGGGCGGGAGGAAGGGACATGGGAATCGATAGCAGGTATGACCGACGGACGTTCTTGAAGCTGGCCGGTGCGACCGCTGCCGTCGCGGCATGCGGCGGCGCGACGCCAGCGGCAAGTGCCGCGCCAGCGTCATCGGCGGCGGCCGCGACAGCGGCCCCGGTCACGGGGACGATCTCGGTGTACTCGGCGCTCAACGAGTCGACGAACAACGAGTTCTTCGGCGCGTTCAGGAAGGCCTACCCCGGCGTCACGGTGAACGTGCTGCCGCTCGCGGCGGCTGGTGAGCTACAGACCCGCATCCGCACCGAGAAGGCGAGCCCGAAGGCCGACATCTTCATCGGCGGCTCGAGCGAGTTCCACGACCCGCTCGGCAAGGAGGGCCTCCTCGAGGCGTACATCGCGCCGAACGCGAAGGACATCGACGCGAAGTTCAAGGAGGCCACGGGCCTGTGGACCGGCTGGTACACGGGCATCTTCGGCTTCATCTCGAACAACGACCGGCTCAGCAAGGAGCTCGGCGGGAAGAAGCCGGCCTCCTGGGACGATCTCCTCGACGCGTCGTGGAAGGGCAAGCTCATTCTCCCCAGCCCGCTGCTCACCGGCGGCGGCTACATCTTCATGGCGACGCAGATCTTCCGCTTCAACAAGGACGAGGCGAAGGCCATGGACTACATGAAGAAGCTGCACGCGAACATCGCGCAGTACGTCCCAACGTCGCCGGGCGCGCTCGCCCTCATCGACCAGGGTCAGTTCGTCGGGTGCCCGAACTGGGTGCACGACATCCTCACCGAGAAGACCAAGGGCAACCCGGTCGACGTCAACGTCCCTGCCGACACGGGCTTCGAGGTGGGCGCGGTGAGCATCGTGAAGGGCACGAAGAGCCTCGCTGCCGCGCAGGCGCTCGTGAACTGGTCGATCACCAAGGATGCCGGCGACCTCAACGTCAAACTCAGCAACCGCGGTTCGACTCGAACGGACGTCGCGCCGGCTGCCGGTGCTCCGAAGCTCACGGACGTCAAGCTCGTGAACTACGACCGCCAGTGGGCGACCGACAACAAGGACCGCCTCCTGAAGCTCTGGCAGAGCACGGTGGGCCTCTAGTCGCGAACCTGAACTCGATCTAAACGATGCGCAGCTTGCAGCGCGAGCCGGGTCTCCTGCTCGCGCTGCTTGCTGTCATCGTGCTGGTCTGCGTTTTCATCCTCTACCCGCAGATCAGGGTGATCATCACTCCCGGTACCGGCTACATCGACTTCCTCTCGGGCGGCACGTGGATCCGCTCGACGTCGCAGTCGATCCAGGTGATGGTCCTGTCCACCACGACGGCGGTGCTGCTGGGCTTCGTGTTCGCATACGCGATGGTCTACACGGACATGCCGTGGAAGCCGTTCTTCCGGCTCATCGGCATCTTGCCGCTGCTTTCGCCGCCATTTGTCGTCGCCGCCTCGTACCTGATCCTGTTCGGGCCCCGCGGGCTCATCACATACGGGATCTTCGGACAGACCATCAGCGTCTTTGGTCTCGGCGGCATCTGGGGCGTGCAGACGATCGCGTTCTTCCCGTTCGCGTATCAGCTCATCGCCGACGTCCTCTCGCGGAGCGACGCGCGGCTCGAGCAGGCCGCGCGCAATCTCGGTGCGGGTCCGTGGCAGGTGTTCAGGTCAGTCACCCTCCCGCTGTCGCGACCAGGTCTCGGCGCGGCGATCCTCACGACCGCGATCTACGTGCTCGAGGACTTCGGCAACCCCGCCCTCATCGGCGGCACCTTCACGGTGCTCCCGACACAGGCCTACGGACTCATCAGCGGCTTCGGCGATCTTCCAGGCGCGACCGCCGTGAGCACTTTGCTGCTCGCGCTCGCGCTCATCCTGTACGTCGCGAAGATCCGACTCGATGGCGGGCGCTCGTTCATCACGGTCAGCGGGCGCGCCTCCTCGATGCCGCGGCCTCCAGTGCCGGTCGTGCTCACCTGGGCGTGTTTCGTCGCGTGTCTGCTGCTGGCGGTGGTCATCCTCACGGTCTACGGAACGCTCCTGGTGTCCGCGCTCACGCTGAACTTCCCGAACAACCTCAGCTTCACGACGAAGCATTTCGAGTACATCACCTCAGATGTGAACGGAACCGCGCTCCAGAACACGCTCATCTTCGGTGTCGTGGCGGCGGCGTTCTCGGCGGTCTTCGCGCTCGTCGCCGGCTGGCTCGTCGAGCGTGGATCGTGGCCGGGCCGTCGCGTGCTCGATTTCCTGTTGATCATGCCCGCGGCGATCCCCGGCCTGTTCTTCGGGATCGGTTACGCGACCGCCTTCAACGAGGCGTGGCTGGACTGGCTCGACCGCGGTGTCCTCATCATCATCTCGATGATCTTCTGGAACATCCCTGTGGGTTACCAGGCAGCGGTCGCGGGACTGCGGCAGATCGACCGCACGATGGACGAGGCCGCAACGAGCCTCGGCGCATCGAGCTTGCGCGGTTTCCGCGACGTACTGATCCCAATGCTTGGCGGATCGATCAGCGTCGGCTTCGTCACGACCTTTGTACGGGCCGTCACGACGCTGTCGGTCGTCATCTTCCTCTTTACGTCGGGGACGACGGTGGCGACCATCCGTATCTTCCAGCTCGTGAATGACCTGAACTGGGGACGAGCCACGGCGTTCACCGTCGCCGACATCGGTATGGCGATCCTCGCGCTCGGCGGCATCGCACTCCTCTCCCGCGGCCGGATCGCCCTCGGGGCCGCCCGTGCCTAGCCCGAGCGCCCTGCAATCCCTGGACGCGGGCGCGGTGCACCTGAGGCTCGCTCACGTCACGAAGAGATTCGGCGACACCGCGGCCGTCGACGACATTTCCTTCGACGTCCCACGCGGGTCATTCGCGACGCTGCTCGGGCCGTCGGGCTGCGGCAAGACGACGACACTGCGCATGATCGCCGGCTTCTACGATCCGGACGCGGGTGACATCGTCCTCGGCGGAAGAAGGATCAACGAGCTGCCGGCGCACCGCCGTGGCACCGCGATGGTGTTCCAGGATTACGCGCTCTTCCCGCACATGACCGTGCGCGGCAACGTGTCCTATGGCCTGCGGCTGGCAAAGGTCGCGAAGGACGAGCTGGCGCGACGTGTGAACGAGACGCTCGACTTCGTCGGGCTCGGCAAGCTCGGCGACCGCTGGCCGAATCAGCTATCCGGCGGGCAGCAGCAGCGCGTCGCCGTCGCGCGCGCGCTCGTGCTGCGGCCCGAGATCCTCCTCCTCGACGAGCCGCTCTCGAACCTCGACGCGAAGCTGCGCGTGCAGCTCCGCTGGGAGCTGCGCACGTTGCAGCAGCAGCTGAAGATGACCTTTGTCTACGTCACCCACGATCAGGACGAAGCGCTCTCGCTCTCGGACTGGATCGCGGTGATGAACGCGGGCAAGGTCGAGCAGCATGGCGCGCCGTGGGAGATCTACTACCGGCCGAAGACAGCGTTCCTCGCCGACTTCGTGGGCGCCGTGAACCTCGTGCCGGGGACGGTGCGCGAGGTGAGAGGCGGACAAGCGACGGTGCAGTTCGGCGAGCGCTCCGTGACGGTCCCCGTGCCTGCGGACACGTCGCTCCGCGAGGGCGGCGAGGTGAAGCTCTGCGTGCGGCCCGAGGCGCTCGGCCTCGCGCCCCGCGGCGCGACTACCGATGGGGCCGCGCTGCCGGGCACGGTCGCGCGCAAGGCGTTCCTCGGCGACCTCATGCGCTACTGGGTCACGATCGATGGACGCGAGTGGATCGTCGACCAGCCCGACCCGGGTGCGAGCACGCCGCTCGACGGCGAGGTGCTCGTGCAGGTGCGTCCCGAGCGCGTGCACGTGATCGCCGGCTAGAGCGTCAGCTCCAGGCCGTCGGTCGCGTATTCCATCTCGAGCTCGCGCGCATGCGCGAGGCTCGTGGCGCCGAGGTGGGTGAGGATCATCCGCCGGCAGTCGAAGCGTCCGCGATTCGCGCGCAGCGTCTCGTACGAGACGTGCACCGGGTTGTCCTTCTCCTCACTCGCCGCGAACAGTGTCGCTTCGCAGATGAACACGTCGGCGCCTCTCGCCAGCGCGACGAGATCGTCGCTCCATGACGCGTCGCCGGAGTACGCGATGAGCTTCCCGTCGACGCGCACGCGCAGGCCGTGCGGCTCGGCGGCCGGAGAGTGACGCACTGGGACGGCCGCGACTCGCGCACCGCCGAAGGCGCGCTCGTCCGGGCCCAGCACGATGAAGGGCACGTCGAAGCCGAGGTACTCCCGCGTCGTGCCGATGCCGAAGCCTTGCGACACCATCCGCACGCGAGACTCAAGTGACGGTGGACCGCCGATCGCGAGCGGCGTCTTGCGGCCCGCCCACTTCTGCTCGTCGAGGAGGAACGGGATCCCGCCGAAATGATCGCCGTGCAGGTGCGTGACCGCGACGGCGGTGATGGCCGCCGGATCGATGTACCGCTTGATCATCGGCAGCGAGGAGCCGCCGCAGTCGAGCAGCAACGAGATGCCCGGGGCGGTGACATGGATGCACGCGTGCGATCGACCCCCGTCCGCGAACGCGTTGCCCGAGCCGAGGAAGCGGATGCGGGTCAACTGATCTCGCTGACCTTGACCGTGCGATGCTCGCGCCACGAGCGGCCGGCAGCCTCGCCGATACGCAATGCCTCGAGCCCGTCGGCGGCGGTGCACGGATTGTCCGCGTGGCCGCGCGCGAACTCGAGGAAGTGCGCGAGCTCGGCCTTGTACGCGTCGCCGAAGCGCACGAAGAACGACGGATACGCGGGTCCGGCGAGCGTGGGCGCGTCCGCCTCGACGCTGCGCCACGGTGTGCGCGGATCGATGCCGCTAGCGAGCGTGTCTTTCGCGGCATGGATCTCGACGTGAATGTCGTATCCGGCCTCGTTGTGCCGGAGTCCGGTGATGAGGCCGAGTGCGCCGCCGGTCGTCTTCACGATCACCGCGGACGTCGCGACGTCGTTCATCTTCTCGTATTGAGGCGCGCCGAGCGTCGAGCCGGTCGCGGTCACCTCGGCGACGTCGCCGAAGAGGTAGCGCGTGATGTCGAAGTCGTGGATGAGCTGGTCCTTGAACTGTCCGCCCGACGTGGCGATGTACGCGTCGGGCGGCGGGAGACGGTCGCAGCTCACCATGACAAAGGAGTACACGGGGCCGAGCTTCGCGCCCGAGAGCGCCTCTTTCGCTCGCCGGTACCCCGCGTCGAAGCGGCGCTGGAAGCCGATCTGGAGCCGACCCTTCGTCTTCGTGAC
>VBJD01000166.1 GCA_005887995.1 Chloroflexota bacterium | reverse complement strand
ACCTGGCACTGGAAGGTGATCCAGGGCTCGTACTTCGCACCATTCGACCTCGGCACGATCAGCGTGCTTCCGGCGCTGCCCACGTCCGGTGGCACCGCGCCGTCAGCTCCGCTGACCGACGCGTTCGCCGGGGCGATCCCGTTCCTCGGCGCAGGCGTCGTCGCGATCGCGCTCATCTTCGCGCGCACGCAACGACGCCGTCTCATGCGCACCGCGTAGCTCTCTGCGGATGTCACGTCGAAGCCCCGCGGCCGTCCAGGTCGCGGGGCTTCTGCCTAGGTGAGGGGCGCGTCCACCAGCCGTGCGCCGAAACAGTGGCTCGCGGACGCGCGACGAATCGCGCCACCGCTATCGGCACCGTGGGATCGAGGAAGGTCATCGATGGCGGGAATGAGGGCTTCGCTGTCTACGAGGTGCGTCCAAGATCGGGTCCTCAGGTGGCGACGGCTCGTCGATACCAATAATGAGTGCGTCCGTGCGCACGGACGATTCAGCCCCGAACGGTCAGCGAGCTCGGGCAGATCTGGTGGTACGCGCACTCGAAGCAGGTCTTGATGCCCTTCACCGGCGCGGGCGTGAAATCGCGCGAGCGGATCTTCGCTGCGGTCGAGGTGACCACGGTGCGGACGACGCTCATGTCCGTGTCGCTCGGCTCGATCGTGCCGTGTGCGCCGGTCTCCAGGAAGTGAAGCGTCGCGCGCGCGGGTCGCGCGCCGTACATCTTCTCGTGCGCGAGGGCGTACAGGCGCAGCTGGAGATCCTGGTTCGCCAGCTGTTGCGGCCGCTCACTGCCTTCGTCCACGGCCGACGACTTGTAGTCGATGACCTCTGCGCCGTCCGCACCCTGGTCCACCCGATCCCATCGCCCGACGACGCGGTCCTTGCCGAGCATGAACGAGAAGCGCTGCTCGACGAGGTCCGGCGCGCGCTTGCCCTGCTCGTCCTCATGGAACCTGCGGAGCGCGTCGAGCCCCGCCTGAAATCGCTCGCTCTCGTGCTCCGGGCTGATGAATCCCTCCGCGAGCCAGGCCGCACGGAACGTCGCTTGAAGATCCTCGAGCGTGGGCTGCTCCCCCTCCCGCTTGCGCCGCAGGTAGTCGCGGACGGCCTCATGCAACGCAAGGCCATAGATCATCGGCGGGCTCGGAAGGACTGGAATCCGCAGCACGTACTTGAAGCGATAGAGCAGCGGGCAGCGCCGGTAGTCCTCGATGTCCGAGTACGAGACGGTGAGCACGTCGTCAGGGCCGAGCGCGGGGAGCGGCGCGTCGGCCTCCTCCGGCGCGACCTGGAAGCGCTGCAACTCTTCGTACGCCGCGAGCCGCGCCGAGAGCCGTTCCGGCTGGCGGCCCAGCGCCTCGCCGATGAAGCGGCTCGGGCGGAAGGCGCGAGTGCCGCCGTAATCGACCGCGTTGGTGAAGAAGAAGGAGTCCTTCGCCCTGGTCATCGCGACATACACGAGCCGACGCTCCTCGGCGATGTGCGTCTCACGGGACCGAGGCGGCGACTTCATGAGCGCGTCGGGGAGCGGCAAGGCGTCGCCACGGCTCGAACCGGGCATGCGCTCGTCGGTGCAATGCACGAGGAAGACGACACCGAACTCAAGGCCCTTCGCCTTGTGGATCGAAAGGACATTCACGCGCTCCGCGGAGACCTCGAAGTCCGCGGCGACGGGATCGTCCCCCGCCTCGCGAAGCAGCTCGAGATACGGCACGAAGAACGACGCGCGGTCGGTGGGCAGCGTGCGGGCAGCGGAGTGGACGAGCCGGAAGAATTTCGCGACGTTCTGCCCCTGCTCCTCAGCGAGCGCTGACTCCGGCTCGAGGTACTGCGCAAGGAGCTTCGAGCGCTCGAGGAACTCGTAGAGAAACTCGGCCGTCGAGAGCTCCGCGGCGCGCCCGGCGTAGTAGGCGAGGTCCTCGACGAGGTGCTTCGCCGACGCGACGGCCTCCGCCGAGAACGCGCCGTCGGACGCCGCGATCTCCTCGAAGACGTCACGCAGCGGCTTCTGCCGGCGACCGCTCGCCTCGGTCGCGCGCGCGAGCTCGACGGCGGGGAATGCATAGAGCGCCGAGACCGCGAGGTTATAGACGTGGCGCGAGTCGGTCGGCGTCGCGACCGCTGAGAGGAACGAGATGAGCAGTCGAATCTCAGGGCGCTCGTAGAGCTGTCCCCCGCCAGAGAAGTGGGCGGGGATCTGGCGCCGGGCGAGCGCGTTGAGGAATGGCGTCGCGTCGCTGTTGTTCCGCACGAGGATCGCGAATTCGCCATAGCGGCGCTGACGGCGCAGGGCATCGCGCGCGATGCGGTTCGCGATCTCCTCGGCCTCGTCCGCACCGCTCACGTACTGGAGGTGATCGACCTCGACCTCGCCCGTCGCCTCGCGACCACGCAGGTGCTTGTCCACGCCGAGTCGCGTCTCGAGACGATCCGGGCTGTGGGAGATGAGCGAGTACGCCGCGTCGAGGATGCCCTGGGACGAGCGGCGGTTCTCGACGAGTGTCACGACGGTCGCGTCCGGGTACGCGTTCTGGAACGCCTCGAAGTTCCCGAGCGTCGCGCCGCGCCACGCGAAGATCGACTGGTCGTCGTCGCCGACGACGGTGATGTTGCGATGTGGCTCGACGAGCTTCGCGAGGAGCGTGAACTGTGCCGCGTTCGTGTCCTGGAACTCGTCGACGAGGACGTACCGGTAGCGGTTCTGAAGTCGGCGTGCCGCCGCGGGATGCTCACGCAAGAGCCCGAGGCAGAGCGCGATCTGATCGCCGAAGTCGATGACCCCGGTGTCCTCTTTCAGCCTCGTGTAGGCCGCGTAGACCTTGGCGAGCTCTTCGTGGGTGTCCGCGTCGTCTTTGCGCACATCCGCATCGATCCCATCGCCGATGTCTGCGCGCAACTTCGCCGCGTAGTCCGTGTACGCCTCCGGCGAGACATCTTCGTCACGCGCGCGACCGAACAGATCGAGCAGCGCGCGCACGTAGCGCAGCGGATCACCGGAGGGCCGGTACTTCTTCAGTGGCAAGTCGTAGAGGTGCTCCCGAACGAAGATGACCTGCTCGGCGCTCGACAGCACGCGCAGCTCGCCGCTGCGTCCGAGCTCGAGCGCGAACTCCCGAAAGACCTCGTCGCCGAATCCATGAAAGGTCTTGATCGCTGCGTCATTGAGACCGAGCGGAGTGTTCAGGTCGACGCGCTCCTGCATCTGCGCCGCGGCCTTCTCGGTGAAGGTGACGGCGAGGATCTCGTGCGGCTTCGCCTTCTGCGCGGCGATGAGATGGACGACGCGTGCCGTGAGCACGTGCGTCTTCCCTGTTCCCGCACCCGCGACGATGAGGAGCGGTCCGACGCCATGCTCGACAGCGCGGCGCTGCTCGTCGGTGAGTCCCGCGAGGATGTCCGGGCGCGGCTCGCCGCCGAGCCGGAACTCGAGCTGCTCGGTCATGCGGCTAGCCGCCGCGCGGTGGAAGGTTTTCCGTCAGCCGCTGGAAGCGTTCCCGCGAATCGACCATTTGTTCTACTCTAGCGCAGCGGCCCCGCGTCACGATGCCGCGAGGCTCTCGGCGAGGGCGACGAGCGTGCGGACCGACGGGCCCTGGGGCCCACGCGGGGCGTAGGGGCGGTCGCGATCGGACCAGTCGACGCCCGCGATGTCGAGGTGCGCCCACTCCGTCCCGTCTTCGATGACCGACTCGAGGAATGCGGCGGCCTTGATCGCACCGCCCTCGCGGCCGGCGCTGTTCCGGATGTCCGCGACCTCACCTTTGATTTCGTCGCGGTACTCCGCGGTGAGGGGCATCGGCCAGACCCGATCCCCCGCCTCGCCGGCGACGCGCTGCACGATGTCGACGAAGGAGCGCGGCTTGCCGAACAGGCCCACGAAGTACGGGCCGAGCGCGACCGCGATCGCGCCGGTGAGCGTCGCGACGTCGACCACGCGCGTCGCGCCCTCGCGCTGCGCGTACGTGAGGCCATCGATGAGGACGAGGCGACCCTCGGCATCGGTGTTGATCACCTCGACCGTCTTGCCGCTCATGCTCGTGAATACGTCGCCGGGTTTGGTCGCGCCGCCTCCCGGCAGGTTCTCGGTACACGGCGCGACCGCGATGACGTTCACCTTCGGCTTCAGCTTGCCGATCGCGCTGATCGCCGCGATGACCGACGCCGCGCCGGTCATGTCGGCCTTCATGTGATGCATGTTGTCGGCGGGCTTGATCGAGATGCCGCCCGAGTCGAACGTGATCCCCTTGCCCACGAACCCGACGTCGTAGCCCTTTCCGCCGCGACCGCGGTAGCGCATGACGATGAAGCGCGGCTCCTCGTGGCTGCCCTGCGCCACCGAGAGGTAGCTGCCCATCGCGAGCGACTTGCACTTCGCGCGGTCGAGCACCTCGATCTGGACGCCCGACTGCTTCGCGAGCGCGCGCGCCTCGTCGGCGAGCAGCGTCGGGGTCATCTTGTTCGCCGGCTCGTTCGCGAGCCGCCGCTGGGCGTTCACGGCCTCGCCGATCACCTGCCCGCGCGCGATCGCGGCGCTCTGCGGTTTCGCGGTCACGAGCGTGATCGTGTCGATGGGTGGCAAGCGGCGCTCCTCCTCGCGCGTGCGGTGCGCCTCTGGGCGCCACATCGCGTACACCGCGCCCTCGACCGCCGCCGCCGTGGCGCGCTCCTCGCTGAGCGCGCCGCCTGGAACAACGATCGCCACGCGCTTCGCCGTCGATCGCCACAGAGACTTGATCCCCGCGGCGGCGACGTTGCGCGCGCGCTCCGCGTCGAGCTCCGACGCCTTGCCCATGCCGACGACGACGATCTTCGGTTCGCCCTGATGTGTCGTGACGCCGTACACACGGGATGCGCCGGTCTCCGTCTTCGCGATGCGATCGACGATCGTTCTCACGCCGCGCGGTAGTCCGCTCGGCGCGCCGGTGTCACTTGCGAGCGGCACGACGATCGCGTCGACGGTGCCGATGGCGGCAGGTCGCGCAGCACGGAACTTCATGAGGTTGCCTCCCGATGCTGGATGAGCGCGCGGATGCGACTGCGTGCCGCCTCCGGAGCGAGGACGAGGATACGGTCATCGCCCTGGCGCCGCGTGATCCCATGGTCGTCGAGGTAGCCGAGCAGGGGCAGGACGTGCTTGCGGCTCGACCCAGTGAGGTCGCGCGCGCGCGACACGGTGATCGTCTTCGCGCTCGCAAGCTCGTCGACCACGGCGTCGGCAAAGCGCATGACCATGTCCGGGAGGAAGACGGCCTCCGTGCCGATGCGAACGATGTCGCCGCGCTCGCCCAGGGCGGCGACGAGCTCGCGATCGAGGCCGTACTCGCTCTGCAGCTGCTCCGGCGACGGCGGGCGCGATGGGTCTCGCGCGATCACCTCGCGCGCACGCTCCCAGTTGCGCTCCTGCTGGGGTGAGAGCTGCGGGCGATGTTCGGGAAGCGCGAGCGCGGCGCCCCGGTCGGCGAGTCGACCCTCCGCCACCAGGCGCTCGACGAGCGCGGCGAACCGCTTCGCCGGAAGGCCGACCGCGCTGCGCACCTCCTCGCGCGACGCGCCCGCGCGCAGCGGTTGTTTGCGGTGAGTCTGTGCGCACAGACGCAACGCGTGTGTCGCGAGCGCCTCAAATGCCGCACGCGCCGCGAGCGCGTCACCGAGCGCGACGATCTCGCCGTTCGCCAGACCCTCGTGGACCGCGGCGTCGCGTTCTCTTGCGTCGAGGCCACTGCGTTCCGCGGCATCACTCGGGGTGCGCGGGATGTCGAGCGAGGCGAGGAGACGAACGAGCGGCGTCGGCGCGGACCGTCGCTCGAGCGCGACGATCGCATCGCGGCGTCGCGTGCGCATGGGAGCGACGTCGGCGATGACGCCGCCGCCGAGCGTCTCGGATGGTGATGGACGGCGCACGACGAGGCGGTCCCCCACCGCGGCGGCGATCGGTTCAGCGAGCCGCAAGTGCACCCACGCGCTCTCGCCGCCGACGATCGCGTCCTTCTCGAGCACGCTGACGCGCGCCATCACCTCGGCCGTCCGGACATGGACCTTGAGCTCCTCGTCCTGCTCCACTGCCGCATCTCGCAACACCGCGAGCCGCAGCGCGACGGCGCTCGTCGGTCGCAGCGTTCCCGGCCGCGATACGACCATGCCGCGCTCGATCGCGTCCTTCTCGATGCCGGAGAGATTCGCGGCGACGCGGCTGCCCGCGACGGCGACATCGATCGCGCGCCGGTGCGTCTGCAGCCCGCGGATGCGCGCACGTGCGCCGCCAGGGACGAGCTCGACCTCCTCACCGACGTGCAGGTCGCCGTCGAGAAGCGTCCCCGTCACCACCGTGCCGAAGCCGGCCATCGTGAAAGCGCGATCGACGGGGAGCCGCGGGCGCCCGGTGACGCGGCGCGCGGGCGCCGCGGCGAGCGCAGCCTCGAGTGCGCCGACGAGCGCGTCGAGGCCGACCCGCGTCCTCGCGGAGACCTCGACGATCGGCGCTCCCGCGAGCGGCGTTCCGGCAAGCGCCGCGACGAGCTCGTCGCGGGCAAGCGCGGCCCACGTGTCGTCGACGAGGTCGCGTTTCGTGAGCGCGACGACGCCACGCTCGACGCCGAGCAGTCCGATGATCGCGAGGTGCTCGCGCGTCTGCGGACGCACACCCTCGTCCGCGGCCACCACGAGGAGGACCGCGTCGATCCCGCCGACACCGGCGAGCATGTTGCGGATGAAATCCTGATGCCCGGGCACGTCGACGAAGCCGATCTCCATTCCCGAGGGCGTGGTCATCCACGCGAAGCCGAGATCGATGGTCATCCCCCGCTCGCGCTCCTCGCGCAGGCGATCGGGGTCCATGCCCGTGAGCGCGGTGATGAGCGTCGACTTTCCGTGATCGACGTGGCCAGCGGTCCCGACGACGCGGATCGTCGTCGTGGCGGTCACGGCGACGGAGGCGCGCACGACGCGAAGACCTGCGGTACGACAAAGAGCGCGAGAACGATGAAGACCGCCGTCCACAGTCCGAGAAAGATCCCGGTGGCGGCGGGCGGAAGCCGCGGCTCTTCCTTTTTCTTCACCGTCGCAGCGCGATGCACTCGATCTCGACGCGCCCGCCCGTCCCCGGCAGCTTCGCGACCTGCACCGTCGATCGCGCGGGCCGGTGCGCGCCGAACCGCTCGGCGTACACCTCGTTCATCGCGGCGAACTCGCTCATGTCCTCGAGGAACACCGTCGTCTTCGTCACGCGGTCGAGGCTCGATCCCGCGGCCTCGAGCACCGCGGCGAGGTTGTCGAGCACTCGTCGCGTCTGCCCCTTGATGTCGCCGCTCACGATCTGGCGCGTCGCGGGATCGATGCCCAGCTGACCCGCGCAGAAGACGAGATCGCCGGCGACGATCGCCTGGCTGTACGGACCCATTGCCGCCGGTGCCTTATCGGTCGTGATCGTGCGGAGCTCACCTGCCATGTTCACCCTCCCGTGCGAAGTGCCGCGGTGACCGTGATCGCGAGAAGTTCATCATCCTCGGCCAGGGTCGCGCGCAGATCGAGGGCAACGCGCCCATCGACGATGCGTGGAACAACGGCCGGCCGCGCTGCGCGCAGGCGGGCTGCGACCGCCGATGCCGGGGTCGCCGCGAGCGCGACCGCGCGGCTGGGCTGTGTCTCCTCGGGGAGCGAGCCACCGCCGATGGTCGACTCCGTCGCGATGACTTCGGCCGTGACTCCCCCACCGGTAAGCCGCCGTGCGATGGACCGTGCGCGTTCGTCGAGCGAGTCGACGCCGGCCGCGATCATCCGCCAGACAGGGATCTCCGCTTCCGCGCGTCCGTCGCGATAGAGCTCGAGCGTCGCGATGAGCGCCGCGAGCGTCACCTTGTCGGGACGCAGCGCGCGCATGAGCGGATGCGCGCGGAGCTCGGCGATGCGCGCCGCGCGGCCGACGACGATGCCGGACTGCGGACCGCCGAGGAGCTTGTCGCCACTGAACGTGACGACATCGGCGCCGGCCGCCACCGCCTCCGACACTGTCTGTTCGCGCGCGAGCCCAAAGCGCGACGTGTCGAGGAATGTGCCACTGCCGAGATCGTGGATGAACGCGATGCCGCGCTCGCGTGCGAGCGTCGCCAGCGAACGGTCATCCGGCGACGCGACGAAGCCGGTCACCTTGAAGTTGCTCGCGTGCACGCGAAGGATCGCTGCGGTGCGCTCGCCGATCGCGCTCGCGTAGTCCTTCACGTACGTGCGGTTCGTCGTGCCGACCTCGACGAGCTTCGCGCCTGAACGCCGAAGGACGTCAGGGATGCGGAAGCCGCCGCCGATCTCCACGAGCTCTCCGCGCGCGACGAGCACTTCACGCCGGACAGCGAGCGCGGCGAGCGCGAGCAGCACCGCGGCGGCGTTGTTGTTCACGACCGCGGCGTCCTCCGCGCCACTGAGCTCGTGGAGCAACCCGATGGTGTGGCCGTGACGCTCGCCGCGCTTTCCAGCGACGAGGTCGTACTCGACGCTCACCGCTCCCGCCGCATCGCGCATCGCATCGATCGCGGCGGGGGCGAGAGGCGCGCGTCCGAGGTTCGTCTGGAGCACGACGCCCGTCGCGTTCAGAACGCGGCGCATGCTCGGCGTGTCCTTTGCCGCGATGCGCGCTCGCGCGTCGCGCGCCACCGCGCGCGCGTCCGTCGCTGCCGCACCATTACCCCGCGCGTCGGCAAGGACCTCGCGCACCGCGCTCACGAAACGCGTGCGCGGCACGTCGAGCTCACCGGCCGCGCGAAGGACCGCGTCGACGGACGGAAGGGTCCGACGTGCGTCGGGAAGGGTCCGACGTGCGTCGGGACGGGGTGACGTCGCGCGCGAGGGACGTCGTTTCGCGGTCATCGCCCGAGGACGGTGAGCGCGCGCGGTCGCACGCGCATACGCAGTCCGGACATGCGAGAGAACTCGCCGTCGAGCTGACCCGGAAGCGGCGCGTCGAAGTCGACGTCGACCGATGACGCGCGGAACTGGAAGATCGTCTTACCGTCAACGTGCGTGCCGCGGTAGATCTTCGCGAGCGCGACGAGCGACTGCCAGCGTGTGAGGTCGCCACCGACGATGACGTCGAACATGCCGTCGTCCAGCTTCGCGTTCGGCGCGACGCGCATCCCCGATCCGAAGTGCGTGCCGTTCGCGGCGAGCACCATCATGTGCGGCCCCTCACGCGTCTGGCCGTCGATCCGGATGCGCATCGTCGGTGGACGGAACGTCGCGATCGACGCGAGCGACCCCACGAGATAGCCCAGCGCTGGACCGACGACGCGCGACATGGCGATGACGCGCTCGGCGACGTGTCCATCGATACCGACGCCGGTCGAATTGAGGAACACGCGGCCGTTGGCCTCGCCGACATCGATGCGACGACGCTGCGCGCGACCGAGGAACGACGCGAGCTGTTTGCGCTTGCGAGGGTATCCAAGCGCGCGCGCGAAATCGTTGCCCGAGCCGATCGGATACAGCGCGAGCGCGACGTCCGTGTCGACGAGGCCGTTCGCCACCTCGTTCGCCGTGCCGTCCCCGCCAACGGCGATGACGCGCAGGTACCCATCTTCGACGGCGTGCGACGCAAGACGCGCCGCCTCACCTGGTGCGGGCGTCGCGACGACGTCGACGTCGATGCCCGCCGCGCCGAGATCGCGCGCGAGCCTCGGGAGCAGCTTCGCGCCGGTGCCATTGCCCGCAGCTGGGTTCACGATCGCGAGCGCGCGCTCGCGTGTCATGCCGAAGGCGTGAGCGCCTTGTTGATGGCGTCCTGCTCCTCGTCCGAGAGTGGGTAACGCGAGCGGCCCGACTGCACGGGCTTCGCGAACACGCGCGTGTCGGTGCGGCTGTGCAGGCTCGAGACGACGATGCCGTTGCCCTGCGAGTCGAGGAGCGCGATCGCGAACGATTGGTCCCCGCCGGTGTCGTTGAACGGGTTGTATCGGATGACGCCCACCTTCTGGATCGAACGGTGCGCGAGCTCTTCGAGCTCGTGGTGGAGCTTGTTGAGAGCGTCAAGCCGTTTCGCAAGCTCGTCGATCGCGTCCGTGTGCCCCTCGAGGACTTGGTCGAGACTGGTCGACTCACCGTCAGGCAGGACGCGGCGCAATCGTCGACGCAGTGTCGATGTGGAACGGTGAAGAAGCGCGAGCCAAACAGCGAGCGCGAGGACGATCGCACCGAGCGCGATCACGAGCGCCGACAGCGTCCGTTCGTCGAGCGTCACTGGCTAGCGAGGGCGCATCGGAAGCCGCAGCTTCCGCATGCGGACGAGCGACGCCGGTATGCGCTGCATACCCGGCGGACGATAGCCGGACGGTATGCTGGATGTTCCAATGGCGAGACGACAGCGGGGCCGAACACGCGCGAGACGCGCCCAGGACGCGGCGTCGCGCCACGCTCCGACCGCGCGACCTCCCGAGCGTGACTTCGGCGCTGGATCGCGAAGCGTGCATCGCACCGCGCGAGTCGGTCGCACTGGGTTCGCGCGCGCCGTCGGCGAGCCGTCGCCCTCGCTCGAGCGAGCCGCCGTGCTGGAGCGCGGGTACATCGCGAAAGACTTCCGCAGACTCGCTCTGGTCATTGCGATCTCCGTCGTAGTGCTCATCGCCGCGGGGTACCTGGAGAGCACGTTCATCAAG
>VBJD01000228.1 GCA_005887995.1 Chloroflexota bacterium | reverse complement strand
AGGTCCTCGGGGATCGCCTTGATCGCGCTGGTGAAGATGAGCATGCCGAACGACGCGCCGACGAAGCCATTGATGAGGATGACGATCAGCCACGGGTCCGACTGGAGCCAGAACCGCTGCTCGAGGCCGAACGGCGCGACGATGTAATTCAGCATGCCGAACGGCGGCGACGCCGCCGCCCACACCCAGAGCAGCGCGTACACGACGGACGGCGAGATCCGCGGGAGGAGCCAGAGGGCGCGGAACACGCCTCCGGCCTTCGGCTCCATGTGCATCGTGAGGAGCGCGACCCCGAGGCCGACGAGCACGTTGAAGGCGAGCACGACCGCGACGTAGACGACCGTGTTGCCGAGGATGGTGAGCCAGAACTGGCTACGGAAGATGCGTGCGAAGTTCTCGAGGCCGATCCACTGCCAGTTCGAGAGGCCCGTCGACGTGGCGAGGTCGGTGAGGCTCATCGTGAACGTGATGACGACGGGCGCGAGGAAGAAGACGAGCACGAGCAGGAGTGCGGGTCCCATGAAGAGCAGCGCGGTGGCGTTGATGCGCCACCACGCTGCTGCCGTCGCTTCGCGCCGGAGCGCGACCGCTTCCGTCCGGGCCATCAGCTACCTGACGATGAGCTCGTCCCCCAGCTGACCCTGCAGTTCCTTCACCGCGCCGTCCACCGCCTGCGCGGGCGTGTTCTGACCTTGCTCGACCGCGCCGAGGAACCGGTAGAGCACGTCGTCGTAGATCCCGAACTTCGGGTGGTTCGGGATGAACTTCGTGTAGTCGAGCATGTACTGCGTCGCGAGCAGGAACTTGTCCTGCTTGTACGTCGGATCGTCCTTCTGCGTCGTGAGGACCGCGAGGTGCGCGCTCGTCACCGAGTGCTTCGAGTTGAGATCAGGTGTCGTCGCGTTGGCGATGAGCCGGAACGCGAGGTCCTTGTCCTTCGCGTTCGAGGTCACGGCGTACGCGAGCGGGTGCGAGACGGTGACGGGCTTGCCGCCGCGCTTCGCGGCCGGGATGAGCATGAAGCCGACGTTGTCCCAGAGGGACTGCTCGGCCACCTTGTACGTCGCCTGCCAGTCCTTCCACGTCCAGGTCCCCGCGTTGTAGAAGAGGACCTTGCCGTCGGTCACCGTCGGGTGCCATTCCTTGCCGGCATCCATGCCGTAGATCGTCTTCGTCATGATCTTGTCGTTCAAGACAGCGTCGGCGTGCACCTGGAAGTGCTTCAGCAGCGCGTCCTTGGTGATGACCAGCTTGGCGGTCGCGTTGTCCTGCATCTCGCCGCCATTCTGGTAATAGAACATGTAGATGTCGGCGCCCTTACTGGGCCGGCTGTACCAGCCCTTGCCGGGCTCGACGAGGCCCTTGCTGATCGCCTCCTTCGCCCACAAAACGAGATCGGGCCACGCGAACTCGCCGTTCTTCACCGCGTCGGGGAGGCGCTCGATCATGTCCTTCGACCAGCCCATCTTCGCGAGCAGGTCCTTGCGGTAGTACATCGGGCGCGCCTCGGTGTCCTGCGGGATGCCGTACGTCTTGCCCTTCAGCTTCATCGCGGTCCACAGCGTGGGGATGACGTCCTTGACGTCGCCCTCGCTCTGGTACTTCGCGATGAGATCGTCGAGCGGGACGATGTAGCCGGGGCCGACCCACGGTGCGAAGTTCTCGTGACCCGCGAGGATGATGTCCGGCGAGGTCTTCGCCTCCGCTGCGAGCGTGAACTTCTGGAGATAGTCGCCCCACTGGCCACCGCTCTCGAACGTCGCGTCGACCTGGACGTTCGTCCCGCTGCCGAGCTTCGCGTTCAGCTTGTCGGCGGCCGCGACGAGGTTGTCGCGCCGGTAGTAGGAGGGCGCGTCGGGTCCGATCGTCCACGCGCTGAGCTTCACCGTTCCGAGTGGCGCGCCTCCCGTCGGCGCCCCCTGACCGGCCGGCGGCGTCGCGCACGCTGCCGCAGCGATCGTCGCGCCTGTTGCGATGAGGAATTGCCGCCGCGAGAGCCGGTAGTCCGTAGCCACGCGACTCTCAGCAGTCCGCTTGCTCATAGGATCGCCTCCCCGCCAAACTCCGACGTGAGTGTATGCCCGACTGTCCACGCGGAACGACCGTTCCGCTGAGCATCTCGTGACGTGTTCGTGAA
>VBJD01000165.1 GCA_005887995.1 Chloroflexota bacterium | reverse complement strand
AAGTGATCGCGCTCGAGATCTGGCTCGAGAACGACGACAGAGGGCGCGACATGTTTGCGGCGGAGAACGACGCGAGGTTGTTGCCGACGTACCAGCCCGACGTCGCCTCCTTCAGATCGAGGCCCTCGAAGGCCTTCGCCCACTGATCGACGCAGCGGAAGACGATCGCGTACGGCAGGTACTCGGCGAAGATGTGCTCGCGCTCGGCGAACTTCTGCCGGTCCGTCTCCGCCACCTGCATGTACCGCTCGAAGCCGAGCGCGCGGCGGTGCAGCTCCGCACCGGACTGCGTCTTGCGGGGCATGACCGGCGACACGACGATCACCGCGATCGCCGGGACGGCGGTTGCGAGGCCGACGATGCCGCCGCCGGCGAACATGCCGAGGGCGAACGTCACGATCCCGGCGACGACGATGAGCGCGACGCCCAGTGCCGCATAGGTCAGGCGGACGCGCGACGGATCCGCCGGGAACCAGCGAGATGTGACCGACTCGTCGTAGAGCTCGCTTTCCGCCTCGTTCAGCGTCTTGTAGAAATGACGCTTCAGTTCGGAGAGCTTCACCTGACCGCCCGAGCCGTAGCTGAAGAGCCCGTCGAGGATCGTGCGCTCGTAGTCGCGCAGCTGCGCATCGCTCCTTTTCTTGCGCGTGAGCGACCAATCGCGTGACCCGAACAGGCCTTCTTTCGGTACCTCCGCGATCTCGAGGTAGCCGCGCACCGCAAGGTCGACGATCGTCGCAGTCACATCGAGCGGGTCGGCGCGCTCATCCATGAGCAGACCGACCTCCGCTGGTCGGAGCTTCTCCGGAGGCTCGTACTCGGGAACGATCGTCTCGTGCTCGGGCTGATCGCGGCCGGCGGTGTACCAGCGCCAGAGCACAAGCGCGAGGCCGGCGAGCACGACGAACACCGCGAGCGCGAGCCAGAGCGGCGTGATGTCGAAGTAGTCCTCGATCTCGCGCGGCCGGTCGGTCAGGATCGGCACGGGCTCGCTGACGACGCCCTTGCGCAGGCCCGCGACGATCGTGAAGTCGTCGCCCGGCGTCACCGCGCGCGGGTTCGAGTACGTCGCGCCGTTCGTGAGGGGCTGCACCTGGCAGCCCGCGGTCGAGCCACGCGGACCCGCGAAGCACGCCGTCTGCGTGAGCGGTCCCGGCGCGCTCACCGTGGCCGACGACCGCAGGATCGGCACCGGCCACTCGCTGCCGGTCACGTTCCAGAAGAGCTCGTCGTGATCGCTGAATGCGTTGAGGGCGCCCTTGACGAGGTAGGCGATCACATACGTCTGCTTGCCCGTGACCGTGTGGTCCGGATCGCCGATCTTGATCTGCACGTTCGCGCCGTGACCGCTCGTCTCGTACTTCACGCGGCGCCGCTGCGCGTCGGTGACCGACTGCACCTGTAGCTCGTACACGCGCACCTTCGTGCGGTCCTGCGGCCACTCGTAGCGCACCGGGATCTCGCGGAAGATGCCGTGCCGTTCGAGCTGCGCGAAGTCGACGTCGATGGTCTCGGTGATGAGGAGACGCCCGTCGGTCTGGATGCGGATCTGCGCGTCGAAGCTGATGATCGTCCAGCCGTCGTCCGCGGCGGTCGCCCGCGCCGCGCCGAGCAGCGCGATCGCCGCGACGAAGAGGGCGGCCGCCGCCGCGCGCCTCACTGCAGCAGCGACGAGAAGAGCGTGGCGAGACCGAGGAATGAGAGGAACCCTCCGCAGTCGGTGAACGTCGTGAGCACGATCGAGGACGACGTGGCGGGGTCCTGCCCGAGCGCCTTCAACACGATCGGCACCATCGCGCCGCAGATGCCCGCGATGATCATCGCCAATATCATCGCGAGGCCGATAACCAGCACCAGGCCGAAGTTGTGGCTCCAGACGAACACGCCGAGCATCGTGGTGAGCGAGATCGCGACGCCGTTCAGGATGCCGACGCTGGCCTCCTTCCAGATGAGCCGCGGCCATGCCGTGACGCGGATCTCGCGCAGCGCGAGGCCGCGCACGGTGACGCCGAGCGCCTGCATCCCGGCATTGCCCGACTGCCCAGCGACGACCGGGAGCAGCACCGCGAGCGCGGTGAAGCGCGCGATCGTGTCCTCGAATAGTCCAACGACGGTCGCCGCCAGGAACGCGGTCGCGAGGTTGATCTCGAGCCACGGCAGCCGCTGCCGCACCGAGAACAGGATCGGCGAGAGCGCTTTCTCGTCCTTGCCGGCACCGACGAGGGTCTGGAGGCTCATCGTCGCCTGCGATTCCGCCGCATCGACGAGCTCGCGGTAGCGGATGACGCCGATGAGGCGCGATTCCGAGTCGACGACGGGCAGCGTCTGCAGCCGGTTCGTGTTGAGGAACTCGACGATCTCCTCACGTGGAGCGTTGGCATGCACCATCGGGGTGGACCCGCGGATGAGCTCGCGCAACCGCGTCTCCGGCGTCGCCGTCGCGATCTCACCGAGCGGCGCCGCGCCGACGAGCCGTCCGTTCGCATCCTGGATGTAGATGTTGTTGATGTCGCGCTTCTCCTTGAACGTGCGCATCTTGCGGAGTGCGTCGTCGACGGTCATCTCCGCACTGAACGCCGAGATGCGTGCGTCCATCAGCGCGCCGGCGCTCTCCGCGGGGAATGAGAGCTGCTCGCGGATCTCCTTCGTGATGCCCGGATCGAGGCGCATGAGCAGCGCGTCGCGCTGGTGCTCGGCCATGGAGACGACGATCGGCGCGGCGCGCGATGGACTCATCGCGGTCACGAGCGCGCGCGCCTGCTCGAGCTCGAGACCGCCGATCGCTTCAGCCGCGACGCGCGGGTTCAGCTGCTCGAGGATCGCCGCGGCGACCGGAGCGGGCGCGATGGCGATGAGTGACGACAAGTCGCCGGCGCTGCGTCCGTCGAGGAAGCGCGCGACCTCATCGGGGTGGCGTCGCAGGTACTCGTTCGCGAGCGCGTTCGCGGCGTCGGACTGCTCCGCGACAGCGGAACTCGCTGCGATCGCGCTGCCCGCACCGTGGTCAGACACGGCGAAAGTATGGCCGAATGGTCGCTGTTCAAGCCAGCAGGCAGCCGCCGTTCGACGCGGTCGCTAGCGGATCGCCACCGAGCTCGCGCCCGCGCTGATGCGCACGGTCACGCGGTCCTTCGCCGATGAGTAGCCCGATGTCTCCGAGCCACTGATGCGCGGGTTGTCGCTGTGAAGCGAGACGAGGGCACCGCTCGCGTTCACGCGGGCCTCGACGCCTTCCGGCACTTCGATGACGAGATTCGACGCGCCCGCGCTCACGACGATGGACACGTCGCCGGTCGGCTTGGGCAGGACGATCCGCAGCGATGCGGCGCCCACGTTGATGCGCGCGTCGGTGAGCTTCACGTCCCGTAGGTCGACGACGAACTCTCCGGCGCCTGCGTTCATGTCGAACGATGTCGGCAGATCGCTCGCGATCTTCACGTCCACATGCGTTGGCACGCCACCGCCGAAGCGCGGACCCTGATCGCTCTGGTCGATGCGTACGTCCGGACGATCGGACCGTCCGCTGGTGCGCAGCACGAGATTCTGCTGATCGGAGGTCGCACTCACGAGATCGCTGCCGCCGCCCGACACGTTGAAGGTGCCGGCGCCGCCGTTGAGGTGCAGGGTCAGCGCGGTCGCGTCGCCGTGCGGCGCCAAGACGCTGCTCACACCCGGTCCCGCGGAGCGCTGGAAGAACGCCACCGGCCCGAGCGGGGTCATGATCGTCGGCTGCGACGCGACGAGCGCCACACCGAACGCGATGATCAGCACGTCGAGGGCCAGCACGCCGAGCGGCCAGCGCTGCCCGAACGCGATGTCAATGCCAGCGAGGATGAGGACGAGGGGCCAGAGGCTGAGAAGCGCCAGCGCCGATGGCGGCGCGATGAGCCCGAAGTTCGCGAGCAGGAACACGAGGCCGATAACGATGAGCAGCAGCGGCCAGAACACGCCACGTCGGCCGATCATCGGCGGATCCTCCCCGCGAGGAGCCACGCGCCGGCGGCGATGAACACGAGCGGCCAGATGTAGTCCCACCGGACGATGCGGAAGGCGCCGAGGTTCGCGAGGAAGAACACCACGCCGAGCGCGACGAGGAAGTACCCGAACGTCGCGCGGCGGCGCTCCGTCGCCTCAGGGTCGCTCGGTGCCGCCGGGGTCGAGATGACTGTCGTCTGGTCCGGGTTCGCTGGGTCAGTCGTAGCGGATGCCGGGGGATTCGCGACTGGGCCCTGGACGAACGGCGTGGGCTGACCGGGCAGCGGCATGAGCACGACGAGGACGATGTAGGCGAGGAAGCCGAGGCCCGCGGTCATGATCGTCGCAATGACCCAGAAGACGCGTACCAGGGTCGGGTCGATCTGCAGGTACTCGGCGATGCCGCCGCAGACCCCGCCGACGACCTTGTTGCGCACGCTTCGTTCAAGACGCGTGGCGGACATGAGCACGTTCCCTTCTCTCGCGCAGTTCGTGGAGGATCGCGACGCCGAGCGCCGCGAGGAGGCTGGCTGGGACGACGGGATCGGCGGCGAGCTGCGCGATCGGCAGCACCACATTCGCCACGTCAATGGCCACCGCAACGACGGTCGAGATCACCTCGTCGGCGACCGTTGGGGCGACCGCGACCGCGGCGGACCACACCGTCGCGGCTACGAGACCGGTGACGAAGGATGCGGCGAGCGCGAAGACAGCCACGCGGCGCGTGGGCATCTGACGCGCGACGGCCGCGATGGCACGCGCGTCGAATCGTGGGCGCGGCTCGTCCGGATCGAAGCGCAATGCGCGGCGGAGCGTCCCCTCGTCGAGGAGGTCGTCGCGATCGTTCATGCGGTCTCCTCGAGGGACGCGCGGAGCATCGACCGAGCGCGGAGCAGTTGAACGCCGACCGTCGACGCGGGACGTCCGGTGAGCGTCGCGATCTCGTCGACCGTGAGCTCGCTGAAGTAGCGGAGCACGACCGGCACGCGGTACAGCTCGGGCAGCGTCGCGACGGCGCGGCGCACGCGCTCGCGCTCCTCGCGGGCGACGGCGCGCTCGTGCGGCGAGGGGTCGCGGGCCGGCATCTCGAGCGCCGCATCGTCGCCCGCACTGCGCGCCCGGTCGCGCGAACGCTGGCGCCCGACGGAGATCGCTTCGTTCGAGACGATGCGCAGCAGCCAGTGCCGTACCGGTCGGGTCTGGTCGTAGCTGCTCCACGAGCGGAATGCCTTGAGAAGCGCGCGGCTCGTGGCGTCCATCGCCGAATCGCGGTCGCCGAGGATGCGCAGCGCGACACCGTACAGCTCGTCCTGGTGATCGCGGACGGCGTCGTCGAACGTCACGCGGCGGCTGCGCGCGAACGCATGGGACACGAAGGTCGAAAGAGCAGTGTCGAGCGCCATCCTCCCTCAGTACGCCCGGTCGCCGAGCCTCATTTCAGCACGCGGCGGAGCGCCGCCTCGGCGGCCGCGGGAACGCTGAGCCCTTTCGTCCGCGCCGTCGCGCCACGCACGAGCAGCACCTCTGACGGCGCGAGTTCGAGCGCCTTCGCGACCGTCCGGATGACCGCGTCGTTCGCCCTCCCCTCAGCGGGCGGCGCCGTGACGCGGACGACGAGCTGCCCGTGGCGGGACTCCAGCGCGTTCGCCGACGATCGCGGAATGGCGCGGACGTCGAAGACGATCCGCTCGCCGCGCCGGGCGAACGCGGTCACTGCAGCGTGGGTGGAAGGATGCGCAGGAGCACCGTGGCGACGCCTTGGATCGCGAGGAGCGCGAGGAGCGGCGAGAAGTCGATCCCGCCCATGAACGGCAAGGCGCGGCGGATCGGCGCGAGGATCGGCTCGGTGACGCTCCAGACGAACTCGCCGAGGCCCCACGGGAGGCGCATCGGTACCCAGGAGAGCAGGACGCGCACGAAGATCGCGAAGGTGAGCGCCTGCGCAAGCACGTTGATGAACGCTTCGAGGAAAACGATGACGATCGCCACGGCTCAGTCCTTGGGAAGGTCCAGCCGGTAGCGCGAGGGCGTCGGTGCGGTCTGGCCCTGATAGGAGGACCCGAGCTCGGGTGAGCCGTAGGGCCGCTCGGCCCGGCTCGAGAGCGGGAAGAACGAGAGCTGCCCCACCCGCATGCCCGGGTAGAGCGTGATCGGGATCGTGTTCACGTTCGAGAGCTCGAGCGTGAGGTGTCCGTCCCACGCCGGATCGACGAAGCCGGCGGTGCTGTGGATGAGCAGACCGAGCCGGCCGAGGCTCGACTTCCCTTCCACGCGGGAGACGAGATCGTCGGCCAGGCGCACGCGCTCGCGCGTCGAGCCGAGGACGAACTCGCCGGGATGGAGGATGAAGCGGTCGTGTGGTCCGACCTCAACGAGCTCGGTGATGTCGTCGAGCGGCTTCGCGAGATCGATGAACGGATGCTTCGTCGATCGGAACACGCGGAAGAAGCGATCGAGGCGGATGTCGACGCTCGCAGGCTGCACGCAGGTCGGGTCGAAAGGATCGAGGCCGATGCGCCCCGCGGCGATGGCGGCGCGGATGTCACGATCGGACAGGACCACGACGGCGAAGTATGGGCTCCGCGCTTCCCACCAGCGCGAACACCGCGCGGCGCAGGGCCGGCCACGTCCTCACCAGATCGTCCGCGGCGGCGAGTCGCTCTTTCGAGTAGCCCCACGTCACCTGGATCGATCGCATCCCCGCGGCGCGAGCCATCTCGATGTCCGCCGGCGCGTCGCCGATGACCAGGCACTCGATGGGTGCGACGCCGAGACGCTCGGCCGCAGCGAGCGCGAGATCCGGCTCGGGCTTGTGCTTCGCGACGGAATTGCCGCCGAGGTAGACGTCGATCTCGTCCTTGATGCGCAGTCCGCGCAGGATGCGCTCGCAGTCCTCGGCGCGCTTGCCGGTCACCGTCGCCTGACGCAGACCCGCTGCGTGGAACGAATGCAATGTCGCACGCGCGCCGCGATAGAGGCGCGTCGCCGGGACCACTTCGCGGTCGTAGATGTCGCGGTACTCCTGGACGTAGCCGTGGAGCGTGTCGGGCGTGAGGTCGGGCCAGACGAGCGCGAAGACCTTGGCGAGCGGCAGTCCGGTCATCGAACCGACGCGGTCGAAGTCGAGCGTCGTGCCGCCGTGCGCCTCGATGACCCGGTTCGCCGTGTCGACGACGAAACGGACGCTATCGGTCAGGGTCCCGTCGAGATCCCAGAGGACCGCGCGGACCGGCGAGGCGCCGCGAACGCCGCGCGGCGTCGCGTCAGCGACGGCGGCGTCGCGCGGGGCCAGCTGTGGCGGCCTCGATCGGCAGCATCGTCTGCTCAGCGACGCGACGGTCACGCGCTTCCTGTCGCAGTCGCACGAGTCGCTCGAGCTCGTCGTACAGCGAATCGGTGTCCTGCAGGCTCGAGTACACGATCTTGAAGCGCAGGTAGCTCATCGGATCGGACTCCGCCAGGCGCTCGAGCACCATCTCACCGATGCGCTGCGATCCGACCTCGGACGCGCCGCTCTGCTTGATCGTCGTCTCGAGGTTCTCGATGAGGCGGTCGATAGCGTCCGGCGCGAGCTGCTTCGAGGCCGCCTTGCCGATCGCCGAGGCGAGCTTCCGGCGGTCGAATTCCTGGCGCGTCCCATCGCGCTTCAGCACCTGGATGCGCGCCGACTCAGAGCGCTCGCGCGTCGTGAAGCGCTCGCCGCAGGCGTCGCACGCCCGTCGACGGCGGATCGACTGGCCGTCCTCCGCCTCGCGCGAATCGACGACGCGGGTGTCCGCATGGCCACAAGCTGGGCAACGCACGACCACAAGATACGGGTGCGGCCGCCCTACATCTAGTGGTCGCGGGAGGAAAAGACGAAGGCCGCCCTCGCGGGCGGCCCTCGTTCGCGATCGTCGCGGGGTTTAGAGGTAGCGGCCGAAGGTCGCGTAGATCCAGTCGAGGTTCCAGCTGCGGTCCAGACGGTAGACGCCGCCAGTGCCTGCACAGTTGCCGTTCAGGCCGAAGGAGGTGACACCACCGATGACGTTCGACGTCCCGACGAAGTTCGGGCCGCCCGAGTCACCGAAGCAGGTGCCGCCGGTGTTCGCGTTGTTCGAGAGCAGGAGCGAGAAGTCGCCGACGATCCCGCCGTTGATCTGATTGAGCTTCGGGTACGCGACCATCCGGATGCGCAGCGCCTGGTCCTTCCAGGACGCGGCGTCCGGGAAGCTCATCTGCAGCCCATAGCCGACCGCGGTGAAGGTCGTGCTCGCGCCCGGTGACAGGGCATCGAGCTGATCGCGCTGCGGAAGCCTGCCGTAGGTGCTCCTCTTCACCGCCTTATCGAGAAGGACGATGCCGAGGTCGCGGATGAAGAAGCGGTTCGGGTCGAAGTTCGGGTGTGTATACGGTGTCCCGCCGACATCACCAGTGATCGGGTAGCCGTTCCAGTTCGGATTCGGCGTGCCGTCAGGGTTCAAGCGGTTGTGATTCGTCTCCACGTCCGCGGCGAACCAGATCTCAATGTGACCGGCCGGCGACTCGGTGCAGTGTCCCGCCGTGACGAAGATCCGCGCCGAGATGAGCGTGCCGCTGCAGCGCCAGAGCGGCTGGCCGGCCGCGGTCTGCGCGACCATGAGGCCGACGTATGGGTGGCCGTTGCCGTCGAGGTCGCCATCGGTGATCGCGCTCGCGGGAGCGGCACCGATAAGTAGCGATGCGATGAGCGCGACAACGAGCGTGAGCTTTCGGAGCAAGATGATCCCCTCCCCTGATTTCCGAGCGGAGCCCGGTCGCGCTACACGCTAACGCGCCACTGACAACGTCGCGCGTCGCCACGCCTGTATCGGCGGGCTGAATGAACCGCCCGGGCCGCGTCTAGTGGCCGACGCCGAGCAGGAACAAGAGGATGATCAGTCCCAACGGGACGCCGAGCAGCCAGAGCAGGATCAGCAGCATCTTTCACCCCCGCTGTGTGTGTTTTCACACAACGGGGTGCAGAGGTCGTGCCAGAGAATGCGTTGGCTGAGCGAGCCTGCGCTCGCTCGCGATCGATTACTTACGACGCAGGAAGCTCGGGACCTCCAGGTCGTCAGGATCGAACTTCTTCTCTTCGACGGCAGGCGGTTTCGTCGCGACTGAAACGGAGACGCCGGCCGCTACGGGTTGGTGCACCGCACGCTCGACGGGACGCGACTCGATCTGTCGTTTGTAGATCGGCTGCTCGATGCGACGCAGCGGACGTGACTGATCGAATCCTGTCGCGATGACGCTGATCTTCACGTCGTTCTGCATGCGCTCGTCGATCACCGCGCCGAAGATGATGTTCGCCTCTGGGTCGGCGGCCGCGTGGATGATCTCCGCGGCCTCGTTCACCTCGAAGAGCGTGAGATCGGGACCGCCGGTGATCGTGAACAGCACTCCGCGCGCGCCGTCGATGGACTGCTCGAGGAGCGGCGACATGATCGCCTGACGCGCAGCGTCGGCCGCGCGCGCCTCGCCCGACCCATGGCCGATGCCCATGAGCGCCGAGCCCGCGTTAGTCATGATCGTCTTCACGTCGGCGAAGTCGAGGTTGATGAGGCCCGGCACGGTGATGAGATCGCTGATGCCCTGCACGCCCTGACGGAGCACGTCATCGACGATGCGGAACGCGTCGGTCATCGTCGTGCGCTTCTCGACGACCTGCAGCAGGCGGTCGTTGGGGATCGTGATGAGCGTGTCGACCTTGTCGACGAGATCGTTGATGCCCTGCTCCGCGAGGAGCTTGCGCTTAGATCCCTCGAACGAGAACGGCTTCGTCACGACCGCGACGGTGAGCGCGCCGATGTCCTTGGCGATCTCGGCGATGATCGGTGCGGCGCCGGTGCCCGTGCCGCCGCCCATACCAGCGGTGACGAACACCATGTCGGCTTCCTTCAGCGACTCGTAGAGCTTCTCGCTGTCGTCCTCGGCGGCCTTGCGCCCGACAGTCGGGTCGGCGCCAGCGCCGAGACCCTTGGTGATCTTGTCACCGATGCGGATCTTGTGCGGAGCGTCGCTCATGAGGAGCGCCTGTGCGTCCGTGTTCACTGCGATGAACTCGACGCCCATGAGCTCGGCACGGATCATCCGGTTCACCGCGTTGGATCCGCCGCCGCCGACGCCGACGACCTTGATGAGCGCGAAGTTCTCTATGTCGCTACGGAGGGGCATGAACGAACCTCCACGTCGTTCCACGCCGTTGCCCCTCCCCTGACGGCCGCAACGTGGAGTTTTTTCAGTTGTCCGCCGAACTCTATACCGCTAACGCGCGAATCGCGAGAGTCAATCGGGTCAGGGACGGATGAAACGCGTCAGCCGTCCTTGGGGATCGCCCCTTCCAGACGGAGAGGTCGTACCTCAGGGCATGAGGCCGCGGAAGATCTTCGCGATGCGGCCCCCCACGTTGTCCAGGGAACGGCCGCCGCCCTCGCGCTCCCCTTCGACGGTCCAGTTCTTCGCGCCCCAGATCAGCAACCCCGACGAAGCGGCGTACGGCGGCGTCGAGATCGAGTCGGTGAGGCCCCCGAGACCGTCGGGCGCGAGGACGCGCGCGCTCATGCCCAGCTGGTCGCGGGCGGCCTGTGAGATGCCCGTGAGCAGCGAGCCGCCACCGGTGAGCGCCAGGCCCGCCTGAAGGCGATTCGTCGCTCCGGCGGCCTCGATCTCGCGCGCGACGTGGTCGAACAGCTCGGCCGTCCGCGCCTCGATGATCTGCGCGACGTGCCGGCGGGTGATCGGCCGGGGCTGGTCCTCCCCGATCGAGGTGATCTGGATGACCTCGTCCGGGTCGACCTTGAGCGGTAGGGCGGTCCCCTGCTTCAGCTTCAGGCTCTCCGCGGTCTCCGGCGTGACGCGCAGGACCAGCCCGAGGTCGCTGGTCACGCTCCTCGCCCCCATCGGGATGGTCGCGCAGTGGCTGATCGAGCCGTCCTGGAAGACCGCGACGTCGGTCGTGTCGCCGCCGATGTCGCAGAGGACCACGCCGAGCTCGCGGTCCTCGTCGGAGAGGAGCGCCTCGGCCGTCGCGAGCGGCGCGAGCACGAGCTCGTCGATCTCGATCCCCGCCCGCTGCACGCACTTGGAGAGGTTCTGCACGCTCGTCGTCGACGCCGTGACGATGTGCGTCTCGACCTCGAGGCGCACGGCGCTCATGCCGATGGGGTCCCGCACGCCAGCGTTGTTGTCGACGACGTAGCCCCGCGGGATGACGTGGAGGATCTCGCGGGTGTTCGGGATCGAGACCGCGCGTGCGTTCTCGATGGCCCGAAGGGTGTCGTCGCGCTGGATCTCGTGCTGGCGGCTCGAGACGGCGACCATGCCTTTCGAGTTCTGCGAGCCGATATGGCTGCCGGAGATCCCGACGAACGCCGAGCGGACCTTCAGACCGGAGAGGCGCTCGGCCGCGTCCACCGCCGCGGCGACGGACTGGACGGTGCGGTCGATGTCGACGACGACGCCCTTCCGGAGCCCGTCCGAGGGCGCCTGGCCGATGCCGATGACGTCGACGCTACCGGCGCGGCCGCCGACCTCGCCGATGAGGACGCAGACCTTCGTCGTTCCGATGTCGATCGCGACGAGCACGGTCTGGTCAGGCACGGACGACCTCGATTCCCGTTCTCTCCCTACTGCCCCACCAGCGTCCGCGCAGCGCCGTCATCGCCACTAGAGGAAGTGCCGGCGGATGACCGCCACATTCTGGAATATCCGCCATCCAAAAGCGAAGAGGGCGACCAGATAGAGGTCGATCCCCAGGCGGTCACCGAGGAACGTGAGGCCCGCGGCGAGCAGGAAGTTCGTATAGAAGCCCGAAACGAAGATGCGAGTGTCGAAGTGACCCTCGAGCTCGGCACGGTAGGCACCGAGAAGCGAGTCGAGCGCGGCAAGGATGCCCACCGCCGTGTAGCGCGCCCACTCGATCGGGAGGTTGAAGCGGATCGCGAGGCCGAGGAGGACGCCGGCGATGAGGCCGAGAAGTGGGAGCCACACTGCTTATTGCGGGCTCACCACGATGCGATCGGCGCTCCGCACGTCGACGTAGTCTAGGCGGCGCGTCGGATTGTCCCGGAGGTAACGCTTCGCGATCGCGAGCTTGTCGTCGAACGACTCGGGGCCGCCGAAGCGGATCTCCCACGACGTAAAACGCAGCACCAGTCCGTTCGCGCCCGACGTCATCACCACCTTCGGTCCCGTCGCGTCGGCGCGCAGCTCGCCGGGCGCGATCGCCGCGAGGCGGAGCGCGACCTGCACCAGCGCAGGATCGAGCCGCGCGCCCGCGGTCTGCGCCGGACGCTCGTCGGTGACGCGCAGGGGCGGTGCCGCCGTCGGATCGGCGGACGGGAAGAGGATCCCGTCGGCGTCGACGAACCACTCGATGCCGTTCGACGAGACCCAACGGCCCGCGGCCTCGCGCTCGGTGAGCGTGATCTTCGCGCGGCCCGGAAGCGCGATCTCGACGGCGGCGTCGCGCACCGCAGCGAGCGAGCGCAGCCGTGTGCGTGCGTCGGCCGCGCTCGCCCGGAATGAGGGAGTCTCGAGCAGCTCGCTCTGCGCGATCGCCTGCGTCACTCGCACGTGCCGCGCGCCGGCAACGTCGACGGCGGTGATGACCGGAGTCGTCGTGAGCACGAGCCAGACGAGGGCGGCGGCGCACGCGATCGCCAACAGGCCCGCGCCGAGGCGCGCCGGGTCCTTGAGCTTGAACGACGAACGCCGCCGCGCCGTCGCGCGACCACGGCCCCTCGACCGGCTGCTCAGCGGCTCCGCCTGCGCGCGTCCTCGAGCGCCCATTCGATGAGCCGCGCGCAGAGCTCGCCGAAGGGGATCCCCGCGGCCTTCGCGGCCCGCGGCAGGAGGCTGTTCGCGGTCATGCCCGGGATCGTGTTCACCTCGAGCGTGACCATACGGTCGCCGACCCAAATGAGGTCGGTCCGCGACATGCCACGACAGTCGAGCGCGCGATGAGCCCGCAGCCCGATGTCTTGCGCGCGCTTCGCGACCTCGGGTGGGATGCGTGCCGGGACGATCTCCTCGCTCTCGCCGGTGTCGTACTTCGCGTGGTAGTCGAAGAATTCGCGCTTCGGCACGATCTCGATCACCGGAAGTGCCTGTGGCTCGTCGTTCCCGATCACCGCGACGGTGAGCTCCGTGCCTTTCAAATACTCCTCGACGAGAGCACGGTCGTCGTATTCAAGGGCCCCAGCGATAGCGGGCGCAAGATCTTCCGGCCCGCGGACGATGGACGCGCCGACGCTGGAACCGCTCGCGACCGGTTTCACGAACACGGGCAGCCCGATCGCCCGCGCGCGCTCGAGATCCGCCCCCTCTGCGCTGCGCACGACCTCGCCGCGCGGGACGTCGAGGCCATTCGCCTTCAGGACCGTCTTCGCCATGACTTTGTCCATGGCGAGCGCCGACGCGAGCACGCCCGAGCCGGTGTACGCGATACCCAGCGTGTCGAGCAGCCCCTGCATCCGGCCGTCCTCGCCCCACGTGCCATACAGCGAGATGAGCACGACGTCGATCGGCTCGCCCGAGCCGGTGATCGCCTTCGTCGCTGGGACAAGCGCTTTCGACGCGCTCTCGATCTCGGCCTCGAGGCCCTTCGGCAGCTCGCGCTCGCTCTCGACACGTCCTCCGCCGCGCAGCAGTGACTCGGCCTGTGCGCGCTGCTGCTCGGTCAGCGCGGGGTTGTTCACCATGAACGCGAGCGGGTCGAGCAGCACCACCTCGTATTTGTCCGACGGCAGGGAGCGAGCGATCTGCGCGCCCGCGGCGAGCGAGATGTCGCGCTCCGCGGATGCGCCACCGGTAAGCACGCCGACGCGGATCTTCTTGCCGCTCACCACTCGCCGACCATCTCGACCTCAGGTATGAGGTCGACGCCGAACTTCTCCTTCACCACGCGCTGACAGCGCTCCATGAGCGTCCGTACGTCGCTGGCCGACGCGTCTCCGATGTTCACGATGAAGTTCGCGTGCTTCGTGCTCACCATCGCGCCTCCTTCGGTGGCACCTTTGAGGCCTGCGGCTTCGATGAGCCGTCCGGCGTGATCGCCGGGCGGGTTGCGAAAGATCGAGCCGGTGTTCGGCTGCGCGAGCGGCTGTTTCGCCATGCGGTCGTTCGCGATCTCCTTGATCTTCTTGACCGCCGTGGTGCGCTCGCCGGGCGTCCCACGAAAGCGGGCGCGCAGGACGATCGTCGATGTCTTCTGGAGCGCCGAGGTGCGGTACGCGAATCCGAGCTCGGCGTTCGCCGCGGTCCACGTTTTCCCGTCGAGGTCCATGAGCTCGGCGTTGACGAGCACGTCCTTTGTCTCGCTGCCGTATGCGCCCGCGTTGCCATGCACCGCACCGCCGACCGTCCCCGGAACGGTGGCCATCCACTCAAGCCCGAGGATCCCCTTGCGCGCCGCGACCGCGGCAACGCTCGCCATCGGCGTGCCGCTCGCGGCGGTGATCTCCGTCCCGTCGACCTGCGTCTCTGCCCAGTCGTTGTGCAACACGACGCCGCTGATGCCAGCGTCCGCGACGAGCAGGTTCGTCCCGCCGCCGAGGACGAAGACGGGCAGCTCATGTTCGCGCGCGACGGCAACAGCGCCGATGAGGTCACGCTCGGTCGTGACTCGCACGTAGAACTGCGCGGGCCCGCCGATGTGCAGGCTCGTGTGTTTGCGCATCGGCTCGCCTTTCGTGCCGAGCGGGGCGATCGTCATACCGGCGTCCGTAGCAATTCCAGGACGCGCTCGCCCACCGGCCGCACGTCGCCGGCGCCCATGACGAGCACCGCATCGCCAGGCCGGGCCATCTCCGCGGCGAGATGTGCCGCGGTCTCGCCGTCTGGCGCGTACCGGCCGCCCACCGCCTCGGCGAGCTTGCGCGCGCGGCCATGCGGATCCGCCTGCTCGCGCGCCGAGCGGAACGTCTCGACGATCACGACTGCACGTGCACGCTTGAGCACCATCACGAAGTCGTCGAAGAACGCCGCGAGGCGGCTCGGCGTATGCGGTTGGAAGACGACGACCGCGCTCTCCCCGAACGCGTCGAGGCCCGCCGCGATCTCGCTCGGGTGGTGCGCGTAGTCGTCGATCACCTTGATCGTTCCCGCGGTCCCGAGGAGCTCGAGCCGCCGCTCGACGCCGAGGAATCTCTCGATCCCACTTGCGACCACCTCTTTCAAAGGGGCATCGAAGTGCTTCGCGACGAGGATCGCTGCGGCGGCGTTACGAGCATTGTGGCGACCGGGTACGGCGAGTTTGAACACATCGCCAATTGATGGCTCGTCCAGCTCGTAGTGGTCGTTGCCGTAAGACGTAAGTCCGATAGCCGCTGACTCATCGAAACCGTACGTCGTGGTCTTCACCGAAGTATTCGCGCGCGTCCACTCTGCAAGTTGTCGCGCACCGTGGTCATCCCCGCAGGCGATTAGCTCGCCGCCTTGCGTGATCTTGCGTACGAACTCCCTGAACGCGTCTCGATAGGACTCCGGCGTCGGGAACACGTCAACGTGGTCGTGGTCGAGCGTCGTCACGACCGCGACCTCGGGCTGAAGGGCAAGGAACGTGTTGTCGTATTCGTCCGCCTCGATGACGAACCCATCCGACTTGCCCGCATGCGCGTTCGTGCCGACACCGCGGATCGCGGCGCCGCAGATGAGCGACGCGTCGACACCACCGGCACGCAGACCGAGCCA
>VBJD01000106.1 GCA_005887995.1 Chloroflexota bacterium | reverse complement strand
CACGACGGCGGACGGATCAAGTTCGGGCCCGACGGCAAGCTGTACCTGACGATCGGCGATGGGGAGGTCGAGTCGCGCGCACAGAACACCGCGTCACCGAACGGCAAGATCCTGCGCCTGAGTCGCGACGGCACGATCCCCTCGGACGATCCGTTCCCGAACGGCGTGTGGTCGTTCGGTCATCGCAACCCGCAGGGCATCGCGTGGCACCCCGACACCGGTGCGCTCTACGAGACCGAGCACGGGCCGAGCGGCATCTTCCCGGCGTGCTGCAACGACGAGGTGAACCTCATCGAGCGAGGAAAGAACTATGGCTGGCCGACCGTGACCGGACAGCCCAAGGACGCGCGATTCGTCGACCCGATCGTGTGGAGCGGCCGCACAGACACCTGGGCCCCCTCGGGTGCGACATTCCTCGCGCACGTCGGTCCGCTCCGCGGCTCGTTCCTGTTCGCCACGCTTCGCGGCACCCACTTGCACCGCGTCGTCTTCGGTGCCGATGGCCGCACGATCGCGTTCGAGGAGCGCCTGCTCGAGAACCAATTCGGGCGCCTTCGGGACGTGTTCGAGCTGCCCAGTGGCCAGCTGCTCGTCCTCACGAGCAACCGCGACGATCGCGGCCGGCCCGTCTCGACGGATGACCGCGTCCTCCTCGTCACGCTGGGCTAGGGAATGGAACACCGCGTGGGACAATTGATGTGCATATGGACCTCGGTCGCACGCTCATGCTCGTCGGCGCGGTCATCCTGATCGCGGGTCTCGCGATCTCGATGAGCGATCGCATCCCGCTCATCGGCAGGCTGCCCGGCGACTTCACCATCCGCGGCGACGGCTGGACCGTCTACGCGCCGCTCGCGACGTCCGTCGTTCTATCTCTCGCGCTGACGCTCGCGTTGTCAGCCGGCGCATGGCTATCACGGCGCTGAGCGGAAAGGAAGATCTGTGGCAGACGAACAAAAGACCGAAGGTGACGTAGCCAAGAAAGCATCGACGCCGATCGTCGCGGAGGCCGAGAAGCAGGAGAAGATCCTGAACGCGCTCCAGGCGGTGCTCGATCCGGAGATCGGGCTGTCGGTGATCGACCTCGACCTCATCCGAGAAGTCGAGTTCACCGCCGAAGAGGCCGAGATCCGCATGGTGCTCACGACGCCCTTCTGTCCGTACGGGCCAATGCTCATCGGTCAGATCCAGTCGGTGGCGGAACAAGCGGTGGAGATGCCCGTTAAAGTCACCGTGCTGCCGGACCGCTGGGAAGCGCCGCCGTGGCTGCGCTAGCGCCGAAGCCGCGTAATCGCGCCCACTTCGCCGTGCGCTTCGCCTCGAGCGCGCTGCGCATCGCTGCGGTGCTCGCAATCGCGGCGGGAGCGGCCGGGACGTTCGGTCTAGCAAATCTGTCGCAGATCCCCGGCACGGAGAACCTCGCGCTCCCGCCGATCGCGACCATCATCGCGGGTGTCTTCATCGTCGCGCTCGCGGTGGTGTTCGCGCTGATCCTCTGGGGCTTCGCCGATGGACTCGTCTTGCTCGCCGATCTCGATGATGCGCAGCGCGACGTCCAGCGCCAGCTCGCGGACCTCGTCCTCGCGCAGCGGACCGCGCGCGGTCCGTTCCACAAGGAGGCCGTCGAGATGAAGGCGCTCGAGGAGAAGGCGCTCCGCTAACTAGCGGATCTCGAGCAGCTCCACATCGAAGATGAGCGTCGCATTCGGCGGAATGGCGCCACCCGCACCACGCTCGCCGTAACCGAGCTCCGGCGGGATCGTGAGCCGTCGCGATTCGCCGACCTTCATACCCTGAAGACCTTGCTCCCAGCCGGCTATCACGCGTCGCTGCCCGAGGGTCACCTCAAATGGCTTGTTGCGATCGCGGCTCGAATCGAACTTCTTCCCATCGGTGAGCGTGCCCGTGTAGTGGACGACGAGCGTGTCGCCGTTCTTCGCGGCCTCGCCAGTGCCCTGCTTCGTCGTCTCGATCTTCACGGGCATCACCCGACTCTAGATCAGCAGACGCGCCACCTGTAGCTGCTTCCGGTCGGCCTCGGTCCTGCCCGGCCGGATCGGCAAGCCATCGCAGATGCCACGCACGATCGCCCACTGTCGGATGCGGTCGCCGTCGAGGCCCGCATCGGCGAACGCGCGGATGCGCCGCTCCGTGCGCTCACGCGTCGGCACGGTACCGAGCGGGTTCCAGAGGAACGCGGGAATGTCGAACTCGGGCTCGCCGACGTGCGGCTTCGGGTCGATCACGACCCACTCTTCGCCGCGACTGAGGATGTTGTGGTGGTGGAAGTCGCAATGGACGACCCGATCGGTGCGCGGCGCCATCGACTCATACGTGCGGCGCGCGGTGGGGACGAGCGGATGGGCGTCGTCGCGTGGCAGCCATCGCTCGACCCACCTCGCGATCGGTCGGAACGGGTGCCCGGGCTGCGGTGTGCGCCAGATCCTTCGCCCGACGTCGATAGCGATCGCCGTGGCGTCGTCCTCTGCGAGAGCGGCTGACTCGGTGCCCGGCCGCAACCGCTCGAGGAGCAGCGCGCGACGAGCCGCGTCGTGCCGCAGCAGCCGCGCCGCGCCGTCGCCGTTCCAGAAGCGCAGCGCGTCGGCGATGTGGTCGGCGTCGGTGTCCTCGGCGGGCACGATCTTGAGGATCGCGTCGGGTCCCGCGGGGGCGACGTACGAGTAGCGTCCCGCCGCGATCCGCGGACCGAGCTCGAGGCCCCATTCGGCCGCGAGCTCGCTCGCGATCCGTTCGAGGCGCGGCAGGTAGCCCTCGCGCTGGATCCAATCGCCCTCGGCGGTCACCGCTTGGCGCGTCGGGTCTTTGCTTGCGACTTCGCGGTCGCGCTTTTGGCGGGCCGCGGCGCTCGTTCGGAGGCGCGCGCGAGGACGAAGAGGAAGTCGGACGCGCGGTTGAGCCAGGGCAGCAGAGGGTCGGCGTCGACGAGGCCGGCGTCGACGCACGCGACGACGCTGCGCTCGGCGCGACGGGCGACCGTCCGGGCGTAATCGACGGCCGCCGCGATGCGCGTCTCGCCCGGGATGACAAAACGGCCCTCGACGCGGACGCTCGCGCGCACCTTTTCGAGCGCGCGGTCCAGTCGCTCCAGCGCCGCGGCGTCGATGCGCTGCGGAAGCCGCGCGAGGTCGAGGCGCGGCGTCGCGACCTCGGACATCGCGACGTAGAGCCCGCGCTGCAGCTCGAGCAGCTCGCGCCCGAGCGAGGAACGCGGCGCCATGGCTCGCGCCATGCCGATCGCGGACTGCGCCTCGTCGAGGTCGCCGAGCGCGTCGATGCGCGGATCGGTCTTGCGCACGCGATCCTTGCTGAAGAGGCTCGTGTCGCCGCCGTCGCCGGTGCGCGTCGTTACGCGCGCGGACGTGCGTCGGGCCGCACTCACGCGGAGAGATTAGGCGAGCGACGAGCGGCTCCGGGGGCGGGGGTTCAGCCGCGGAGCGAGCGTGAGGGAGGAGCGAGTCCGGTGGCCGCGCGGCGGTATGCTCGTTCGTGTCCGGACGCTTCCACCGGACGGGAGGAAGACAGTGCCGAGCGGTCGTGGTGAGGCCAAAGACAAGAACAAGAAGAAGAAGTCCAAAGAGGAGCTGGAGCGGGAACTCAAGCGCAAGGGCACTGCCGCGCCCGTACAGCCGATGACCTTCGAAGTCATCAAGCCAAAGCGCAAAGAAAAGGTCGACTGGTAGCGTTGATCCAGCCCCGAATTGAATACGGCGCCGGTGTGAGCAAGCCGGCGCCGTTTGGTGTTCGGATGCGCGTTGTGAGGACGAGATGGCAGTGAGCGAAAAGACCAAGGCGATCGATCAGGCGATCCTGCAGATCGAGAAGCAGTTCGGGAAGGGCTCGATCATGAAGCTCGGCGCCACCGGCGGCGAGAAGGTCGACGCCATCCCGAGCGGTTCCATCGCCCTCGACCTCGCACTCGGCATCGGTGGCTACCCGCGCGGCCGGGTGGTCGAGATCTATGGCCCCGAGGCATCTGGCAAGACCACGCTCACGCTGCACGCGGTCTCCGCCGTGCAGAAGAGTGGCGGCACCGCGGCGTTCATCGATGCCGAGCACGCGCTCGACTCGCAGTGGGCGCGGATCTGCGGCGTGAACATCGACGAGCTCCTCATCTCGCAGCCGGACAACGGTGAACAGGCACTCGAGATCACCGACACCCTCGTGCGGTCGGGCGCCGTCGATCTCGTCGTGGTCGACTCCGTTGCGGCGCTGGTGCCGCGAGCGGAGATCGAGGGCGAGATGGGCGACGCGCACATGGGCCTGCAGGCGCGCCTGATGAGCCAGGCGCTGCGCAAGCTCACCGGCAGCATCTCGAAGACGAAGACCACGGTGATCTTCATCAACCAGCTCCGTGAGAAGGTAGGCGTGATTTTTGGGAACCCCGAAACTACTTCTGGTGGCAAAGCGCTGAAGTTCTACGCGTCGATCCGCCTCGACATCCGTCCGATCGAGCCGATCAAGAACGGGACGGAGATCATCGGGCGCCGCGTGAAGGTCAAGGTCGTGAAGAACAAGGTCTCCCCGCCGTTCCGCATCGCCGAGCTCGAGATCCTCGCCGCGGAAGGCATCTCTCGCGAGGGTGGGCTGATCGATATGGGCGTGACCACCGGCGTGCTCGAGAAGTCGGGGGCGTGGATCAACTACGGCAAGCAGCGCATTGGGCAAGGACGCGAGGCCGCAAAGCAGTATCTGCGCGACAACGCGAGCGTCGCCACGGAGATCGAGACGAAGGTCCGCGAACGTTCCGGCGCCGCGGCGCTGCCCGCGAGCCCGGATGGCGAAGAGGACTAGCCCGGTCACCCTACCCGCGGGCGACGCGTACGACGTCGCCGTGCGCTATCTCGGCGGCCGTCCACACACCGTCGCGGAGATCCATCGGCACCTACGCGCGAAACGCTTCGACGCGGCGACGATCGACCAGGCCGTCGACCGCCTACGCGCCCAGCGCTACGTCGATGACGAAGCCTTCGCGCGCTGGTGGGTCGAGCAGCGCGAGCGTTTCAAACCCCGCGGCGACCGCGCGCTGAAGAGCGAGCTCCTCGGCAAGGGTGTGTCGAGGGACGTCGTCGACGTCGTGCTCGGCGAGCGCGCGCCCGACGCCGACGTCGAGCAGGCGAAGAAGGCGCTATCGCGGCCGATGACACGGTGGGTCACGCTTGCGGCACCCGAGCGCAAGCGCAAGATCCACACCTACCTCGCAGCGCGCGGGTTCAATTACGACACGATCGAAGAGGTCATCCGCGCGTCGATCGAGGACGAACCGGACGATTAGTCACACGTGAGCCTCTTCGGCTTGCGTAGCGCGGTCCGCTCTGCCGAGCCCGGGCTGCTCGATACCTTCCTGGTCGCCGCGGTGGGCACCGTCCTCGTCATCCGGCTCTTCCTCGAGGCCACCGGATACCCGCGTCTGGGTGGCGGCGAGCTGCACATCGCGCACGTGCTCTGGGGCGGCCTGGGAATGCTCGTCGCCTTCGTACTGCTTCTTGGCTTCGTGTCGTCCGCGACGCGGCACATCGCGGCGCTCGTCGGCGGTGCCGGCTTCGGCGCCTTCATCGATGAGTTTGGGAAATTCGTCACGTCCGACAACAATTACTTCTACCGGCCGACCGCCGCCGTGGTGTACGTGCTGTTCGTCCTGCTCTTCCTCGTGGTTCGGCAGCTGTGGCGTTTCCGTCAGCTGAGCCCACGTGAGAGCCTGGTCAACGCCATCGGTCTCGCTGAGGACCTCGTAGCAGGCGACCTTGACGAGTACGAGCGCTCACGTGCGCTTGACCTGCTCACGCATGCAGATCAGAGCGAACCGCTGGTGTCGATCCTGCGGCAGCGATTTGTCGGCGTGCGGATCGCGGCAGCGCCGGTATCCGGACTCCACCGACTCCGTGGTCGCGGAAGCGCCATGTATCGGCGCGTCGTCACGACGACCGCGTTCCGACGCGTTCTTTTCACGCTCTTCGCGATCGAGGGGTTGGTCATCGTTCTCGGCTTGATCGCGGTGACCGCCCTCATCGCCGCGACCGCGCTCGGCATCGACGTGGGCGACGCGACGGTGGACGTCGGAGGCGGCGGGCCCTTCGCGATCGCGGTCCAGTTCGCCGCCACTTTCGTCGCCGGCGTTCTCATCATTCGGGGCCTGGTCGCGGTACGCCACTCGCGGCTCGCGGCGTATCACTCGTTCGAGCTCGCGATCATGGTCGATCTCCTGCTCAACCAGCCATTCGCCTTCCTCGACCAGGGCTTCGGTCAGGCGTTCGACGTCCTGTTCGATCTTCTCTTGCTCGCGATCCTTCGCTACCTGAAGGCGGAGGAGCAGCGGCTGCTCGCGTCAGGGCACGAGGCTGCGCCGCTGACGAGCGGGGCGCTCGCCGCGCGGCGGATCTAGCGCCGCGAGACTAGCGCCAGAGCTCGACGATCTTCGCGGTCGCGACCTCGCCGTCGATGTCTACGACGGCGACGGAGCCGAGCGACGGGCGCGGCCGGTCGGCCGGTAGGGTGGGGCTGCCGGGGTTCACCATGAGCATCCCCTTCGCGTACGCGATGCGCGGCACGTGGGTGCCGGCGTAGAGCAGGACATCGATCGGCTCGCCGAAGAACGATGTCAGCGACTCGCGAAGATCAGACTTCGGGACGAGACGCGGGTTCGACTCCGTCGTCACGCCCTGCGAGACGAGGTCGTGGACGATCCCGGCGCGCAGCCCGCCGATGTCGACGACGCGTTTCTGACCCTGAACGCGGTCGTCCTCGGACGAGCCGTTGTGGCCGCCCTTGACGGCCACCACCGGGGCGACCGTGGCGAGCCGGTCCAGCGTGCCCCACGAGCCCGCGTCGCCACAGTGCACGATGAGGTCGACGCCCGCGAACGCGTCCAGGACCGCCTGCGGGACGTCGCTCCCGTCGGTCGCCCGGCTGTGGTTGTCCGCGATGACACCGATGCGCGTCACGTCACGCCTCCCCATTTACTTCAGCGGCTGAAGTATCGTCTAGCATGATGCCATGAAACGCAGTCTCGCGAGCCGGCTCAACTCTGCGACGGTGCATGTTGGCCGGGCGCTCCGCGCCAGCGCGGATACGCACGGACTCGCGGCGGAGCAGCGGTCAGCGCTCTCCGTCATCTATTTCGCAGGCCCCATACGCATGGGGGCGCTCGCCGCCGCCGAGCGCGTCGGCGCACCAGCGATGACCCGCACGGTCCTGATCCTCGAGGCGGCAGGTCTCGCGCGCCGTGGCCGGGATCCGCACGACGAGCGCGCCGTTCTGGTATCGGCGTCGCGCAAAGGCGCGCAGACCGTGGCCAAAGGGCGCGACGACCGCGTGCGCCGCATCGCGGCTGCCCTGCGTGTAATGCCGGCCGAATCGCGCCGGAGGCTCCGTGCCTCGGTGGGGGATCTCGAGACGCTTATCGAAACACTGGAGGCGCAGGCGCGCGGTGAGGCGAAAGCCATCGCTTAGGAGGGTTGAAAGACCTCGTCGATGCGGCGCGCGAGCTGAACGTCGGCATCACTGAGCTTCTTCGTCGCGTGCGTCGTCGTGACGATCCGGACGTTGCGATACGACTCGATGTGGACGTCGGGGTGATGGTTCAGCTCATCCGCAGCTGTTCCGATCCGGCCGACGAAGGCGATGGCCGCCTTCCAGCCCTTGCAGCGGAAGCTTTTCGTGAGGGCTTCGCCGTCACGCGTCCACCCGGCGTCTCGGACGAGTGCGATCGCGGCGTCTTCGTCGAGCTGTGACTCGGCCGGTGTTATTCCTTGACCCGGCACACGGTCCAGCCGAACGAAATACGCGCGTCCTCCGGCAGCGAATCCAGGACGTCGTTCGGAAGAAGTGCCTCCGGTACGTCGGGCAGCGGCTTGCCGCCAAAGTCGTGGCACCCGAACGTGACCCGACTCGGATCCTTCAATCGTTTGAACTGGTCACGCCAGTACGCGAGTGTCTGACCGCATCCCTCCCAGGTCGTTGGATCGGGTGGTCCCTCGTGCAGGTCCAAGTGGAACCATGCTTCAACGGGATACGTCTTGCCGTCGCCCATCCCAGACGACGAGGTGCGCACCTTCGGCGTCTGGTAGAGGGTCTTCACCCGCACGATCATCGAGCACGGCGAAGGCCACAGACACACGCGGATTCTTGTCCGCATTGCGTACGTCACCAACGCGGCGCTATCCTGCTCGCACTAAGACTTTGTGAACCCTCCGGCTGGTGGGACGCGCCGTTCAACTGGCCGGGTTAGCGACTCGGGGGCGTCTGCCCCGACACGGCGGCGTCCTCGTTCGCGCGTACACGGAAAGGAATACGCAAGATGCCCGACTTCCTTGTCGTGGGCGTTGTCGCCCTCGTCGGAGGCTTGGTCGGCTTCGGGATCGCCCTTTTCCTTCGCCGCTCGTTCGCGCTCTCAAGCGAGACAGCCGCGCGCGCCAACGGCGACCGGCTCCTCGCAGAGGCCCGCGCCAAGCAGAAGGAGATCATCCTCGAGGCCAAGGACGAAGCCCTCAAGGTCGCGAAGACCGCCGAAGTGGAGAACCGCGAGCGGCGCTCCGAGCTCCAGCGCTACGAAACCCGGCTGGACAAGAAGGACGAGCAGCTCGATCAGAAGATCGCACAGGTCGACGAGCGTGACCGCCGCCTCGGCCTGAAGGAGAAGGATCTAGACGAAGAGCGCGAGAAGATCGCGGCGCTCCAGGAGGAGCAGCGGACGGAGCTCGCGCGCGTCGCTTCCCTGACCATGGAGGAAGCGCGCAACCTACTCCTCGAACGCGTCGAAGAGGAGATGAAGGACTTGACGAATCGTCGCGTCCGTGAGCTCGAGGCCGAGGCGCGCGAGCGCGCCGACGCGAAGGCGCGCGACATCATCACCATGGCCATCCAACGCTTTGCGGCGGAGCACACGGCCGAGCACACGGTGACGGTCGTGGCGCTTCCGAGCGACGACATGAAGGGCCGGATCATCGGCCGCGAGGGCCGCAACATCCGGACCCTCGAGACACTCACCGGGGTCGATCTGATCATCGACGACACACCCGAGGCGGTCGTGGTGTCCGGATTCGACCCGATCCGCCGTGAGGTCGCGAAGCGCGCCCTCGAGCGTCTTCTCGTCGACGGGCGCATCCACCCAGCGCGCATCGAGGAGATGGTCGCGAAGGCGAAGACGGAGATCGACCAGATCATGAAGGAGGCCGCCGAGGCGGCCATCTACGAGGTCGGGATCCCCGGCCTCCACCCCGATCTCGTGAAGTACCTCGGCCGGCTGCACTTCCGCACGTCCTACGGCCAGAACGTTCTGCGTCACTCCATCGAGGTCGCGCATGTCGCAGGCATGCTCGCGAGCGAGAGCGGCTACGACGTGCAGACCATGAAGCGATCGGGTCTGCTGCACGACATCGGCAAGGCGATCGACCACGAGGTCGAGGGCGCGCACACCGTCATCGGTGGCGAGCTCCTGAAGCGGTATGGGTTCCCGCAAACCGTCATCGACGGCGTCGTCGGTCACCATGGTGACGTCGAGCCGGTGACGATGACCGGCACGCTCATTTCGGCCGCGGACGCGATCAGCGCTGCGCGCCCGGGCGCACGAAGCGAGATCGTCTCGAATTACCTGCAGCGGCTCCAGGAGCTCGAGGGCGTCGCGAACTCCTTCGACGGTGTTGAGAAGTCGTTCGCCATACAGGCGGGCCGCGAGATCCGCGTCATCGTCAAGCCCGACCAGGTCGATGACCTGACGACGGCACGTCTCTCACGCGACATCGCGCAGAAGATCCAGGAGACGATGCAGTACCCCGGTCAGGTCAAGGTGACGGTGATCCGCGAGACGCGCGCCGTGGAATACGCCAAATGATCCGTCCTCGCTTGCTTGTAGCTCTTGCGCATCCTCTTCGTCGGTGATGTGGTGGGACGCCCTGGCCGCAACGCGGTCGCGGCGCTCCTCCCTCAGCTGCGGAACGAACTTCGCCTGGACATGACCATCGTCAATGGCGAGAACGCGGCGGGCGGCGCGGGACTGACCGCGGACATCGCGCGCGAGATCCACGACGCGGGCGCCGACGTCATCACGAACGGTAATCACGTCTGGGACCAGCGCCAGTTCATGAAGGACATCGACGCGCTCGAGTACTGCATCCGCCCGATCAATCTCGCACCGGCTAACCCGGGCCGCGGGTGGGTGATCTCGAACGACGTGCTGGTCATCAACGCGATCGGCCGCGTCTTCATGGCGCCGAACGTGGACGATCCGTTCCGCGCCGTCGACGGCATTCTCGAGTCGCTCGCCGACCGCGCGCCACAGGTGAAGATCGTCGACTGGCACGCCGAGGCGACGAGCGAGAAGATCGCGATCGGCTGGCACCTCGACGGCCGCGTCTCCGCGGTGGTCGGCTCGCATACGCACGTGCCCACCGCCGACGCGCGCGTGCTGCCGAGGGGTACGGCGCACGTCACGGACACGGGCATGGTCGGGCCACGTGACTCGGTGCTCGGCGTCGACGCGGCGATCATCGTCCGGCGTTATGTCGACGGCATGCCCCACCGCTTCGAGGTCGCGAGCGGTCCCGTGCAGTTCAACAGCGTCCTCATCGACGTCGACGAGAAGAGCGGCCTCGCTCGCTCCATCGAGCGCGTGGATCGGCTCTTCGGCGAGGCGTAGAGCCCGCCTATACTCCTCGGCCGCACGCGGCAAACAACAGGGGAGGGACCTCAATGCACGCTTCACGGCTCCTGATCCCCGCGTCGATCTTCATCGTCGCGCTCGTCGCGAACAGCAGTTCCGGTGAACGACAACGCTGAGTCCGCGACATCGGGTTACACCGATCAGTTCCAGCCGAGCGTGGCCGCGGGACCGAATGGCGCCGTCGCGATCGCCTTCTACGACCGCCGCACCGCGTG
>VBJD01000105.1 GCA_005887995.1 Chloroflexota bacterium | reverse complement strand
CGCACCGTCGTCGCGACGGCGTCGCGCATCTGCTCCGGCGTACCGACGGGCGACTCCTTCGCGTCGCCGATGAGCCGTTCGAGCGCGGGCTTGCGTAGCGCTTCGTCGCGCTCCGAGATGGTGCGCATCGCGCCCACGAGTTCGCCGACGCGCGCGACCTGCGACGGATCGCCGCTGATGCGCAGCTCCGCGCCGCGCGAGATGATCTTCACCGCGAACTCGCGCTCGATGCGATCGATGTTCTGATCGTTCGTGCCGGTGACGAACATCATCTCTTCGGGATCGGGGATGAGGATGGTGACCTGCGCGGGCGCACTCATCGTCGCTTCGCGCCGATTCGTATGAGACTGGTTTTCGCAGGGGAGGGGGTGGGGGCCCCTAGGCCCGAAGGGTCGCCCCTGCCACCCCGGGTACGTCCTGTCACGACGTCGTCTTCTCTCGCAGCACTGATTGCACGATCGCCGCGACCTGCTTGCCGTCGGCCTTGTCCTTCGTCTCGGCGAGCACTTTTGGCATTACCTTGCCCATGTCGCGCGGGCCTGTCGCGCCCGTCTCCGCGACGACGCGCGTGACGATTGCGCGGATCTCGGACTCACCCATCTGCGTCGGGAGGTACCCCCTGATGATCTCGAGCTCTTTCTCTTCCTTCGCCGCGAGCTCGTTGCGTCCGCCCTTGCGGAACGCCTCGATCGAGTCGCGACGCATCTTTGCCTGCTTCTGTAGGACGTCCTGGACCGCCGCGTCATCGAGCACGCTCGGATCCTTCTCCGCCAGCGCGGTCGCGCGCTCGCCTTCGCTCTTCCCCGCCGCGATCAGCGTGTCGACGGCGGCCTGACGGCGGTCGACGGCCTCGCGCTGGATCGCGGCCAGCGCGAAACGCAGGGTGTCACGACGGGTCGTGTCCCCGGAACGCATCGCGGCCTTCAGGTCCTCTTCGAGCCGCGTCTTCAAAGCCGAGGTCGTGGCGTTCGCTCCTCGGTCTACCGCTTGCGCCGCTTGGCTTCCTTGCGCTTGCGGCGCGCGGCAGGGCGCTCATAGAACTCGCGGCGGCGGGCTTCCGCGAGGATCCCTGCCTGCTGGATCTTCTTGTTGAAGCGGCGCAGGGCGGCCTCGAAGGACTCCCCATCGCCGACGATCACCTCAGACAACTACAGGTATCACCCGCCTTTTCGTCTTAGAAGACGCGCCGGTAGTTCTCCACCGGCTGCGAAAGCATAGTCGCGGGCTGCGACGTTGAGTGCGATAAAGATGCGCACTCTTTACCAAGGTCTAGCCCGGCGGCCACTCGAAGGAACGGCCCGCGAGGACATGCAGGTGCAGGTGCTGGACCGACTGGCCAGACCCTTCGCCGGTGTTGATCACGAGCCGGTAGCTCTGGGTCTTGCCGACGTCGCGCGCGACCTTCCGCGCGGCCTGGAGGAGCGTCCCCGACAGCACGGGGTCCTCTAGCTCCGACAGCTTCGGCACGTGCTTCTTCGGCATGACCAGCACGTGAAAGGGCGCCCGCGGGTACGCGTCGTTGATCGCGATGACGTCCGCATCTTGATAGACGACGGTCGCCGGGATCTTGCCCTGCACGATCATGCAGAACAAGCAATCAGCCATCGCGCCAGAGAATAGCGACGATGGCAAACGCGTCCGCGTTGGCGATCGCGCTCATCGTGCTGTCCTATCTCGTCGGCAGCGTGTCGTTCCCCTGGCTCGTGGCTCGCTGGCACGGCATCGACCTTCGCAAGACCGGCTCGCGCAAGCTCGGCGGGAGCAACCTCATGCGCCACGTCGGTCTCGGCCCGGGGATCGCTGCCGGCGTGCTCGACGGCGCCAAGGGGTTCCTCGCGGTGCTCATCGCCCGCGGATTTGGCCTTCCGATCGAGGTGCAGCTCGCGTGTGGCATCGCCGCGCTCATCGGTCAGATGTGGCCGGTCTTCCACTCCTTCGACGGCGGACGGGCGAACGCGACGGGCTGGGGATTCAGCCTCGCGGCCGATCCGATCGCCGCGCTCATCATGGGCACCCCGCTCTACCTCTCGCTCGCCGCGGTCGTGCTCGTGCGCCCGCGCCCGACACGGGTGCTCCCGCTCGCCAGCCTTCTCTCATTCGTGATCTTTCCTGCCGTGATCTGGGAGCAGGAACGCACGACGCCCACGGTCGTCGCCGGCTTGCTCGTGTTCGCGCTCATCGTGGTGCGGCGACTTACCGCGGGCGTGCGCGCGGACCTATCGACCGGCGCTTCGCCCGCTCGTGTCATCGCCAACCGCGCACTGTTCGACCGCAGCGAGCTCCAGCAGCGGGGCGAGATCGCGATCTAGGACCGACGCGGCACCGGTCGTGCTCTATGTCCGCGCGTGGACGGGTTCTACCCGGTGGTGAGCTTCCTCGCGTTCCTCTCTGGCGGTTGCTTCGGCTTCTACTACTCGTGGCGCGTCCACACCCGTTCAGCGAGGCCCCGGCTAGTCGACGACGTCCATGGCGATCGCGACCGCAGCGATCGCAGCGGTTTCCGCGCGGAGGTTCCGGCGGCCTAGGCTGACGACGATCGCGCCGTTAGCCCGAGCGAGCGCGATCTCCTCCTCCGCCAAGCCGCCCTCCGGTCCGATCACCAGCGAGAACGCCACGAGATCCTTCGGCAACGCGTCACGCAGCCGCTGATCGCGCTCGCCCTCCCACGCGATGACGATCGGACGTGGCAGGACGTCGAAGAGCTCATCCCAGGTTCGCAGCGTGCCGACCGCCGGTGCCCTGCCGCGCCTCGCGGTCTCCGCCGACTCGCGCGCGATGCGCTCCCAGCGTTCGCGCTTCGCGTCGCCGAGCGCGCGCACGACCGAGCGCGTCGAGACGTACGGGAGGATGCGCGCGACACCGAGCTGCGTCACCGCCTCCACGACTTCCTCGCTGCGATCGCCGCGCAGGAGCGGCAGCGCGAGCGTCAGCTCGACCGTGGGCTCCGTCGCCGACGCGATTCGATCGCGGATGCGCGCGACGACGCGCTCCGGCGAAACACTCTCGATCGACGCACGTGCCTCGCTCCCTCCCGCCACGAGCGTGATCTCGTCGCCCGGCTGCATCCTGAGCACGACCGCGATCTGACGCGCGTGCGCCGCTTCGAGCGTGACCGAATCCTGAGCGAGCGCCGCTGCGCGCACGATGAAGCGGTGCATTAGCCGAGAGTCTGAGGCGCCAAGGGCCGGGCGCCCTCTGAGAGGCGGCGACGCGCCGCTAAGAGTGCGCTACGCCGACCGCGTCAGCTGCCTCCACGCGTCCGCTCCAAAAGTCGACGACGGCGATCTGTGCGACGGCGGCCGCGCGATTCGGCGCACCGAGGCGCCGCAGCAGATTCGTCACGTGCTTCTGCGCGGTCGCGGTCGCGATGCCGAGCGTGCGCCCGATCTCCTTGTCCGACGCGCCGCTAGCGACGAGCCGGATCACGGCGCGCTGCCGCGGCGTGAGCTCGATGGCACGGCGCATCTCGGGGGCGATGAGCGCGAGCTGGTCACGGATCCAGCGACCGAGCGCGTCGCGCGCATACGCGGGTTGGCCACGCAGCGCGCCCTTGATCGCGCGCTTCAGCGCGTCCGGCGCGAGCGCCGTGGTGAGGTAGCCGAACGCGGCCGCGGCGATCGCCGCGCGCACGTCCTCGCTCCGGCCTGGGGAGCCGATGACGATCGTGGGCACGCTCCCGGCGAGCGCCGCGACATCGGACCACACCGGCTTCTCGTACGAGGCGACGATCGCGATCGAGATGGTCGACAGGTCTGCGAGATCGCGACGGTTGCGAACATGGACGATGGGAACGCCGAGCGCGAGCGCAGCGACCGTGGCCGACACAGTACCGATGGGATCGATGACCAAAACAGCGGCGTGCGCCGAGCGCTCCCCGTTTCCCACCCAATTACCCCACGCGTGCGCGCCGACGACTCGGCTGCGCGCGCGGAACGTATCGCAGTTCCTACCTGCGAGCAAGTACGCAAGCGCTCGCGCCACATGCTGTGTAGTCGGCATAACTCAGGTGGGGTCGCCTAAAGAACAGAGGTGGGTCAGCGCACGTAACAGCGTCTCAATGCGGCAGGTCCGCGGAGTAGGCCAACTCCTTATTCCAGGTACGCCTTAAGCGACGACTACACCTGCTCTTCGCGATTTACGCGGTACGGCTCGCAAGCGACAAATGACGCCTCCGGATCCGGGTGGGAATCCGCCGCTCCGCGCTGCTTGAAGGAGGCAGGCGCAGTCGCGCCGGCTGGCCGCCGCACTCCGGCAAAAAACACAAATTGAAGTGAGGCAGGCCCATGAGCGGGACTTTCTGGCCACTCGAACGACTCCGCACGAGTCGCTTCGTCGTGGCCCCTGTCGTTGCAGCGCTCCTCGTCGCACTCCTGATGCCCAGCGGCGTGCTCGCGGTCCACGACACCGGGGCGTTCGAGCTCGATGGCAATGCGACCTCGTCGACATCCGACGACTGGGACAAGGTGTGCCACGAGGTAACCGGGACAGACTGCTCCACGTCCTCGAACACGACTGGCGCGAAAGCCGTGGCGTGGGCGGCGGAGCCGAACCCGAACTCCACGATCTTCACCGGCGGCGGCTCCAAGGATCCGATCGACATCGATCAGTGGGCCTGGAAGGACGGCGCCGGCGGACTCCCGGACAAGGACAACCTCATGCACGCGTTCGCGGCGCGTTACACGCGGCCGCCGAGCGCGACCTGCCCAGCGGGCACGGCGTCAACCTGCGAGCTCCTCTTCTTCGGTTCCGACCGATTCGACAACAGCGGAGACGCGCAGCAGGGCTTCTGGTTCTTCCAGAACCCGATCAGCCTGGGCTCGCAAAAGGTCGGCGGCGCCGAAGGATTCAACGGGGTGCACCGGAACGGTGACATCCTCGTGATCAGCGACTTCAGCAACGGCGGTAGCACTTCGACGATCACCGTCTACACCTGGGACTCCGCCTGCACCGCGGCGGGCAAGCCATTCCCGTACTGCGGCGACTCCAACCTGCACCTCCAGGCGACCTCGAACGCGGCGAACTGCGCGACGGTGGGCGCGAACGATGCGTTCTGCGGCATCGTGAACCCGACCAACGGCACCACAGCGCCGTGGCCGTTCACCGACAAGAGCGGCAACAGCACGTACCTGCAGGGCGAGCTGTATGAGGGCGGGATCAACCTCTCGCTCCTCGGCCTCGGCAATGAATGCTTCTCGAGCGTCAGCGCCGAGACGCGTTCCTCGACCTCAACCACTGCGGTCCTGAAGGACTTCGTCCTCGCGGGCTTCGGGAGCTGCAGCTCCAAGATCACCACGACCGCGAAGGACGGCAATGGTGGGACGATCCCGCCCGGCGGACTCTCCATTGGCACCGGCTCGGTTTCGGTCAAGGACGCCGCGACCATCACAGTCGACGGTGCGTCGACGTGGACCGGTAGCGTCTCATTCTTCCTCTGCGGTCCCGCCTCCACCGCATGCACGACCGGCGGAACGCAGATCGGCACCGGGCAGACCGTGAACCAGAGCACGACTCAACCCATCCTGTCGGACACCGCGACGGTCACCTCCGTCGGGACGTACTGCTGGCGTGCCGAGTTCACCTCGGGCACGACCGGCGTTCCGAACGCGAGTGACGCGGGCAGCGGCAATCCGAACCCCGAATGCTTCGCCGTCAACCCGGTCACGCCGACGCTGACGACGCAAGCGAGCGGCCCGATCCAGCTCGGCGGGACGATCAGTGACAACGCGACGCTCACGGGCACGGCGAACAAGCCGGGCACGCCCGTGATCAATCCGACGACGGCGGGCGGACCCGCGGGCGGCTCGATCACGTTCACCGTCTACGGTCCGAACAACTGCACCACGGTCGCGGGGACGCGCTCCGTGGATGTCACCGGTGACGGCACATACGGCTCCGGCGCGTTCCAGCCGCAGGCCGTCGGCGTCTACACCTTTGTCGCCTCATACAACGGCGACTCGCCGAACACGAATGGCACCGGCCCGACCGCGTGCCCTGACACGACCGGCACCGAGACGGTCCTGGTTTCCGACACGACCGGCGTGACCACAGCGCAGAACTGGCTGCCGAACGACTCCGCCACCATCACCTCAGGCGGTGGTAGCGCGCTCGGCGGCAACCTCACGCTGACGCTGTACGACAACGGCACCTGCAACGGCACCGCCATCTACACCCAATCCTTCACGATCAGCGGCGGTTCGACCGCGACCGTGACCACGACCAACAACGCCGTCAAGGTCTCGACCTCGACGACCGTGTCGTGGAAGGCGGTCTACACGAGCACCGTACCGAACGTGGGCGGCTCGACGAGCAACTGCGAGACGACGACCCTGTCGATCAACAACTGACCGAACACGCATCGCGACGCGAAGAGGCCCCGGGCGTCGATGCCCGGGGCCTCTCGCATTTTGGGACCGAGGTGGCGCTACGGAGCGGCGTGGAACGCGAGGGTCGCGAGCGTCGGCAGCTTGCGGCCGTTCGCGTACCAGAGCGTCGCGGTGCAATCAGCGTCGCCGGCGCTCCACATCTGCGATGAGAGCGTCATGACCTGCGTCCATGGCCAGGGGTAGCTCGCGTAGAACCCGGTCGTCGCGCCGTACACGACAACGCCGCCTTGCGTGCATTCGACGTTCACGTGAGGCTCGCTCACGTCTGTCGTGACGTTGAACGTCACGTGCTGGCCCCAGTGGGCCCAGCCGTCTGTCGAGTCGAGGAGGACAAGGCCGAACGTCCCGCTCGCAGTTGTGTGACCGCCGCCTCCAGACTTCGCGGCGAGCGTCTGCCCACCTTCGAGACCGAGCAGCACCATCGTGAACAGCATCGTGAGGATCGCGATGCGCTGGTAGAGCACTCCTGTCCTCCCTCACCGCGACTGAACGCGGGCTGCACGCTTTAACGGCTCTGCAACTGATTCGTGAGGGACGTCGTTCGGGCCCCGCAGAGAATGGGCCGCGAGTACTAGGACCCTGACGCGCGAGCGCACACGTGTCAGCGAGTGAGAGCGAGCGCCACCCAATCGTCGCGCTTGTTGCGATCGAGGACCTTCAGGCCGGCGCGCACGAACGCGTCGCGGGTCGGCGCCTCCGATGGCTCCGCGATCCCAGCGAGGACGAGCGTGCCGCGCGGCGCGAGTCGCGCGACGAGATCCGACGCGATCTGCTGCAGCACCGCGGAGACGATGTTCGCGATCACGAAGTCGAATCGGCCGGGCACGTCGGCCGCGCTGCCGCTACCGACCGGGATCGCGACGCCGTTGCGGTCCGCGTTCTCGCGCGCCGCTTCGACCGCGAGCGGATCCACGTCGACGGCGACGACCGGCGATGCGCCGCGCTTCGCGGCTGCGATCGCGAGGATGCCCGAGCCGGTGCCGACATCGAGCACGCTCCTCGCCTCGAGCGCGAGCGTCGAGAGCGCCTCGAGCGCCTGCTGCGTCGTCGGATGGAGCCCGGTGCCGAACGCCATGCCCGGATCGAGGACGAGCTCGATCGCATCACCCGCGGGCATCGCCTCCGACCATGACGGACGCACGAGGAAACGCCCGATGCGGATCGGCGTGAATTGCGCCTTCCAGGCCTCGAGCCAGTCCTCTTCCTCGATCTCGCGCGCTTCCAGTTCGCCGATGGGTCCAAGGTCGAAGGCCTGGAGATGGCCGAGCGCCTCGCGCACGTCGTTCACTTTCGCGACCGTCTCGCCGTCCACGAGGAGGTACGCCTTCACGGTGTGATCGGTCCCGCCACGCGGCTCGACGGGCAGATCGACGGCGATGCCCTGATGTCCCACCCGCGTGAGGATCTCGGAAACCGCCTCGACGCCCTCGACGCCCGCGGGAACGCGCAGCTCGATCCACCGGCGAGTCGTCATGCGCGAGTCAACTCCGAGCGGCTATTCGCCGCCCATCGCGTCCCTGAGGCGGTCGAACACGTTGCGCGCGTCGTCGGTCTGCTGCTCCGGCGTCCCCTCGATGTCGCGAAGGCGCTTGTACAGGTCGCGCTGCTCCTTCGTGAGCGTGCGCGCGACCGCGACGTCGAGGTACACGAGCTGATCGCCGCGGCCCGTGCTGCCGAGATGCGGGGCGCCCTTCCCACGGAGGCGGACCATCTGCCCGTGCTGTGAGCCCGCGGGCACGCGCACCGTGGCCTCGTCGCCTTCGATCGTGGGGACGCTGAGCTCGTCGCCCAGCGTCGCCTGCGCCGGCGAGATGCGGAGCACGTGGATGAGATCGTCGCCCTCGCGTCGGAAGAGCTCGTGCTCCTTGATGCGGATGAGCACGTACAGGTCGCCCGAGGGACCGCCGCGCAGCCCCGCCTCACCCTCGCCCGCGACGCGCAGCTGCTGGCCATCGTCGATGCCCGGCGGCAGCGTGAGCTCGAGGTCCTTGTCCTTGCGCTCGCGGCCCTCGCCGCGGCACTTCGTGCAGACCTTGTCCACCGTCTTCCCCGCCCCGCCGCAGCGCGGGCACGTCGAGACGTTCACGAAGCGTCCGAAGACCGACTGCTGCACCTGCCGGACCTCGCCGCGGCCGTTACAGGTCGTGCACGTGGAGACGTTCGAGCCCGGCTCCGCGCCGCTGCCCTGACAGTGCGAGCACATCTCGAGGCGGGGGACGCGGATCTTGCGCTCGCCACCGCGGACGGCGTCGATGAGCTCGATCTCGATCTCCATCCGCAGGTCCGCCCCGCGCATGGGACCGCGCGGCTCGCGGCGGCGGAACTCGCTGCCGAAGAACGTCTCGAACAGGTCGCCGATGCCGAAGTCGCCTAGCCCGCCCTGCGCCGAGCCGAACATGTCGTAGCGCTGGCGGCGCTCCGCGTCCGAGAGGACCTCGTAGGCCTCGGTGATCTGCTTGAACTTGTCGGCGGAGCCCGCGTCCTTATTGACGTCGGGGTGGTACTGACGCGCGAGCTTGCGGTAGGCACTGCGGATCTGCTCCTCCGTCGCGTTGCGCGGAAGGCCCAGCAGCGCGTAGTAATCCGTCGCGGTCGCCATCAGTGTCATTATCCGGGCTGATGGATGACCTCATTCGCGTCACCGTTCAGTACCTGCACGTGCTCACGGGTGTCCTGTGGATCGGCGGCGGCCTCTACACGCTGTTCGTTCAGACGCCATCGCTCATGTCGGCGCCAGCGCAGTCACGCGGCCCGGTCCTGGGCCAGCTCATCCCGCGACAGGTGAACTACCTCCTGCGGCTCGGCGAGATCACGATCGCGACCGGATTGATCAATCTCTTCGCAAGCGGCAAGGCGCGGCTGCTCGAGAACGTCTTCTCCTCGCGCTGGGGCATCGCGATCGTGCTGGGTGCCGCGATGGCGATCGCGCTCCTCATCCTCAGCCACACGGTCATCAAGCCCGCGGCGATGCGGCTCCTCGAGGTCGGACCGAAGGCCGCGCAGGGCGACCCGGCAGCGAGCATGGAGGTGCCGGCGATCCTGGAACGCCTGCGCCGCGTCGGTCAGGCGCAGATCGCCCTCGGCGGGCTCATCATCCTCGCGATGGTCATCGCGCGCTTCTCGTAATTGGGCCTCGTCTTCGCGTCCATCGCGCCGCACGGCAGCATCGCGATCGCGGAGTGGTGCGCGCCGGAGAAGCGCTCGCTCGCGGCGAAGACTCGGGGCGCGTTCGAGGAGCTCGGACGTCGTTTCGACGCCGCGAAGCCGGACGTCACGGTCCTCATCACGCCGCACCACGTGCATCTCGAAGGTCACATGGCCGTCGTCACCTCGGGCGCGATGTCCGGCGCGCTCGAGGGAGGCGCCGCGCGCGTCGAGCTCAAGACAAGTGTCGACCGCGAGCTCGCGAACGCGGTGAAGGCCGCGATCGGCGAGGCGGGCGTGCCCGTCATCGGCGTCTCGTACGGCGCGAACGACCCGGCCGGCTCGGTGATGCCGATGGACTGGGCGACGCAGATCCCGATCCACTTCATGGGCCGCGACCGCGTTCCCA
>VBJD01000104.1 GCA_005887995.1 Chloroflexota bacterium | reverse complement strand
GGTCAGAGCGATTCCCCCGGCGTCGCGAGCGAACGGTTCCAGCTCTGCGCCTACACGAAGGACGTCGACGAGACCCTGGCGCGGCTGCGTACGGCCGGCGCGCCGGTGCTCATCGAGCCGGCAGATCAGTCGTGGGGCGAACGCATGGCGCGCGTGGCTGATCCAGACGGCAACTACGTGACGTTGTTCGCGGACCTCTCGCGCCGACCTATCGGGCGGTGAACTTCACCGTCGCCGAGACCGGCGGCTTCACCGACACGTGACTTGCCAGGCTCAACCAGATCACCAGCGTGTGCTCTCCCGCGGCGACGTTGGCGAACGTGAACGTCTTCGCGGCGCTGTGGATGAGACGAGTCGGATTCGGATTCGCGTCGCCCGCCGGCACGACCGTGTCCTTCCCCACCCACTGCGTGGCGTCGACGTCTAGCGCGAGGTGGACGTGATAGTCCTCGGGCTTCTGCGCGCTCGCGGCCGGCACGAGCGTGACGTCACTCACCTCCCAGTTCACGATCACGTTGCCCGCCGGAACGGTGTCGCCGTTCTTCGGTGACGTGATCGTGATGACGGCCAGTGGCTTCACGGTCGGCGTCGGCGATGCGGCGGGCTGCGCGCACGCCGCGATCATGACCGCGACGGTCAGCAGACCCGTCACTCTGAGAAGCACGCGGTAACGCTACGACTAGGCGGGTAAGCGGGCGCGCATTTTCTGTTTTTGGCGGTACATCGCGCGATCGGCGGCGTCGACGAGCTCATCGACCGTGAACGTCCGCGTGGCCGCATCGGCGACGCCCCACGCGATCGTCGGCAGACCCTTGCCGTCGGCGACCCGGCCGTCGGCGATCGATTCGGCAAGGCGGCGCATCGCGCGCTCGGCCACGAGGAGCGGCGCGCCTGGGAAGAGGACCGCGAACTCGTCGCCGCCGATGCGCGCGACAAGATCGCCGTCGCGCACACCCGCGGTGAGCAGCTGGCCGATGCGTACGAGCGCCTCGTCGCCGGCGGCGTGGCCGAACTCGTCGTTGCGCTGCTTCAGCCCGTTCACGTCAAGCACCGCAACGCTCACCGGAGCATCTCCGTCCTTCGCGAGCTCGGCGCGGAGGCGATCGAAGAACGTGCGGCGGTTCGGGAGCGCGGTGAGCGGATCTGTCGCGGCGGCGTGCTTCGCCGCCTGGTGAAGCTTCGCGACGCGCAGCGCGGCCGCGACCTGGTGCGACACCGCGGTGAGGAGCTCCTCGTCCTCGCGTCCGAACGCCTGGGTGCGGGGGCTCTCGATGCCGAGCACTCCGACGCGCTCGTCGCCGAGCTGCAGCGGCACGACGAGGACGCAGTTGATGTCCGGCGGACCGTAGTAGCGCGGGTCCTTCTTCGCGTCGACGACGTGCTGTGGCACACCGTGCTCGACGACCCACCAGCTGATGCCCGTGCCCGGCGGGAGGATCTGACCGGTGTAGGGCTCCGACGGTCCGACCGCTGCGCGCACGAGCAGTCCCTGTCCTCTGTCGGCGAGCGTAAGGAGAAAACCGTTCTCGTAACCCATCGCCTCGCAGACGATGCGCAGCAGCCGGCCTGCGAGCTCGTCGATGTCGAGGACCGCACTGATCTCCGACGCGAGTCGCTGGAGGATCGCGAGCTGCCGTCCGTGCGCGTGCGCGCTGACCGCGAACTGCTCGAGCGCTGAGCCAGGGCCGGGGATGTTCTCGATCTCCTCGTGCTCGATGCCCGCGACCCGGCGCAGGTATCCCTGACCCTGCTGACGGTCGCGCTCGATGACGCGGATGAACGCGTCGACGACCGAGGGATCGAACTGCGTCCCTTTGCAGCGCTCCATCTCAGCGCAGGCCCATTCGACCGTCTGCGCCTGCTTGTACGCGCGTCGGCTCACGATGACCTCGAATGCGTCGGCCGCGGCGACGATCTGCGATTCGATGGGGATCTGTGCGGCGTTCAGCCCGTCGGGATACCCCTTGCCGTCGTAGCGCTCGTGGTGCGTGCGCACGATCGGCACGAGGTCGCGCAGCGGCTCGACAGCGCCGAGGATCGACGCGCCGACGGCAGGATGGGTCCGCATGAGCACCCACTCGTCATCGGTGAGGGGGCCCGGTTTGTTGAGGATCGCGTCGGGGATGCCGATCTTGCCGATGTCGTGCAGCAGCGCGCCGAGCTGCACGCGGCGCAGCTCGTCGGGGCCAAGGCGCATCTCCTCAGCGACCGTGCGCGCGAGGACGGCGACGCGCGCCGAGTGGCTGCGGGTGTACGGATCGCGCGCGTCGACCGCTGCCGCGAGCGCTTTCACCGACGCGAGGTAGAGCTCGCGCGACTGCTGCATGTGCTCGGCGTTCTCGAACGCCGTCGCGACGAGGTTGCCGAGCGATTGCAGGACCATGAGGTCCTCGTCGTCGAACGCATCGAACGTCTCGGCCTGACTCGCGAGGACGCCCACGAGACGACCGCGGCTCTTGAGCGGCACGTGCGCGGTCGCGCGCGTGCCGTTATGCGCGACCTGCGTCTCGCCGCTCATGACGACCTGGCTCGTCGCGCCGGTCCCGAGCGGTTGGCGCTCGCCGCGCCAGACGTCCTCACCGTCGGCCTGCAGCACGAAGTCGAACTCGCGCTTGTCGGGATCGAACCGCGCGACGTAGAAAGCCTCGCGCGGGACGAGCGTCCCCGCCGCGTTGTATGCGAGGCGCGCGATCTCATACGGCTCGTGGACCGCGGCGAGCTGCCACGCGAGCACGTTGAGCGCCGACAGCCGACGGATCCGGCGATCGCGGTCCTCGCGCAGCTGCGCCGAACGCAGCGCAGCAGCCGCGATCTGCGCGAAGCCGGCGAGGCCCTGACGATCGATCGCGTCGAAGGAGCGGTGCGGGTCGGTCGTGCCGACCATGACGACGCCGACGACGTCGCCGGCGACGATCACGGGCGCGCCCATCGCCGCATGCAAGCCGGACTTCTCGGCGAGCGTGATCCCCGGATGCTCTTCATTCTTCGCGTCCGAGAGGTAATCGCGAACGACGATCGCCTCGCGTCTCGCGATCACAGCGCGTGCGAGTGGTCCCGGCTTGATGAACTTGGCGGGCTCGGCGATCTCGAAGCCGACGTGCGCGAGGACGCGAGACATGTCGCCCTTCACCCGCGAGACCATCACGATCTCGGTGTCATAGGCGGTCGCGATGTCACTCGCGACGTGGCTCATCACGTCTTCAAGGGAGCGCGTCTCGGTCGCGACCTCGCGCGAGAGTGACTCAAGCCTTCGGGACAGCTCGAGCAGTCGGGCGTTGCGAAGCGCCACGGCCGCGTGGCCGGCGAGCCCCTCGAGCGCGCGCAGGTCGTCGGCATCGAATGGCCTCACTGCGAGACGCCCGATCATCAGCGTCGCGACGATCTCGCCCTGCACGACGATCGGGACGCCGGCCATCGAGCGGACGCCGAGGGCCTTCACTTCCTCGAGTCCGGTCGGCTCCTTCTGATAGTCGTCGCGCGCGGCGGTCCGTCGGCTGCGGATCACCGCCGCCACGAGGCCGCGCGAGCTCGACGAGTGCGTGCCTGCGAGCCGCTCGCCCGTGCCGGCGCCAGCGACGACCCAGAACTCGTCGCCCTTGCGCCGTTTGATCGTCGCGTGATCGGCCTTGACGAGGGCGAGCGCACTCTGCGCGATCGACCTGAAGAGTGGCTCCGGATCGGTGACCTCGGCGAGCTCCTTCCCGAAGTGCTCGAGGCTACGGGCGAGCGCGAGCGCTCGCTCGCCGCGCTCCTGCTCATCGCGGTAGTGACCGACCGTCGCGCTGAGGATGATGAGGACGAGTCCGACGACGATCCCCTCGGCGATCATCTGCGGCTGCGGCGTGGGGATGCCGAGCGAGACGCGGATGAATTCCTGCGCGAGGCGCGCGACGAGGTAGACGCCGCCGGTCGCCGCGACGCCACGCGCTCCGAAGCGGAACATCGCGAACGTGCCGACGGCGAGCACGACGACGAACGCGATGCTGCGCTCGTTGGGAGCGCTCGCGGCCATCCAGACGCCGGCCGCCGCGAGATCGCCGATGACGACGAACGGCGGCGCCAGAGATAGTGGCGCGGGACGTCCGCGACGCAGGTCGTCGCGCCAGATCAGCGCTGCAGTGATGAAGAGGAAGAGGAGGGCAGCGGCGACGAGCGGAAGGACGGTCGGCCCACCCATCGCGAGGAACGCGAGCGCGCCGGCCGCCGCGATCAGGCGCGCGACGAGCAGAACGTCATGCGGAAGGAACCGCCACACCAGACAGGCAAGCCTAGGAAGCGCTCGTCTTCGCGCCGTATCAGAACGCGTGCATCTTCGCGTGCGAGACGATGTAGCCGCGATGAAAGCGCCGGGAGTCGCGCGGTCGCGGCTGCTCCCACCCCTTCGGGCGTGGGTGCTCGGCATGGCGATCGGTGCGGTCGGGACGTGGTTCTTCCTGTGGTTCTTGCCCTACGGCCTGCTTCACCTACTGGCACTTCAAGATGCTCGCCGACTGCGCCGCGCGGAACAGCGCGACCGGCTCGTGTCAGGTGGTCGATGCGAACGGAATGCCGTCCCCGCGCTGACGTTCGTGCTCGTCGGCGCCGCGCTCTCGATCTATGCGCTGCTGGGGAAGAGGTCGCCTCGCGCTGGCGAGTAGATGTCGATGATCTGCGTCGGCTCTTCGAAGACGCGGAGCGCGTGCGCGGAGCCCGGCGGGATCCGATAGGTGTCGCCGGGCGTGAGGATGCGCTGCTCGCCGGCGATGATCATCGCCAGCGATCCCTTCACGACGACGCCGAACTGCTCGACCTCGTGCTTGTGCGTCTCGATGATCATCTTTGGCTCGAGGTCGAACACGACCACCGTCGCGTTGTCCGTCTGAAGGACGCGGCCCTTCGCGCCGCTGTAGGGCGTGATGGTCGGCAAATCACGTGGGGACGCGTAATAGAGCTTAGGCACGAGCGAGGAGCGGTTCCGCCGGCACGAGGCTAGGCGGTCGCCTCGTCCCCTTCGAGCACAAGCTGCTCGCTCTTGCTCAACAGCAAGGGCTTGGCCTTCCCCTCGATCGCCTCGGGCGTCACGACGACCTTCCGCACGTCGGTGCGCGACGGGATCTCGTACATCACGTCGAGAAGCACCTCTTCGATGATGGTCCGCAAGCCGCGGGCGCCGGTCTTGCGCTTCGCGGCGCCGGCCGCGGCGGCGTGGAGCGCGTCGTCGGTGAGCTGGAGCTCGACCTTATCGAGTGCCAGGAACTTCTGGTACTGCTTCACGATCGCGTTCTTGGGCTCGGTGAGGATGCGGAACAGATCGGTCTCGTCGAGCGCCATGAGCGGCACGACCACGGGAAGACGGCCGACGAACTCCGGGATGAGGCCGTACTTGAGCAGGTCGTCGGGCATGACCTGCTGGAGGACGGCGCTCGTCTCTTTGGTGTTGTCGCGGAGCGTCGCGCCGAAACCCATCGTCTTCTTGCCGACGCGCGCCTCGACGATCTTCTCGAGGCCCTCGAACGCGCCGCCGCAGATGAACAGGATGTTCGTCGTGTCGATCTGGATAAAGTCCTGGTGCGGGTGCTTGCGGCCGCCCTGCGGCGGGACGTTCGCGACCGTGCCCTCGAGGATCTTCAGCAGGGCCTGCTGGACGCCCTCGCCTGAGACGTCTCGCGTGATCGACGGGTTGTCGCCCTTGCGGGCGATCTTGTCGATCTCGTCGATGTAGATGATCCCGCGCTGCGCCCGGTTGAGGTCGAAGTCGGCGGCCTGGATGAGACGGAGGAGGATGTTCTCGACGTCCTCGCCGACGTAGCCGGCCTCGGTGAGGCTGGTCGCGTCGGCGATCGAGAACGGCACGTCGAGGATGCGCGCGAGCGTCTGCGCGAGAAGCGTCTTGCCGCAGCCGGTCGGGCCGATGAGCAGGACGTTCGACTTGCCGAGCTCGACGTCGTCGACGCGGTGGCCGGCCGAGACGCGCTTGTAATGGTTGTAGACCGCCACCGACAGCGTCTTCTTCGCCTGATCCTGCCCGATGACGTACTGGTCGAGGATCTCGTTGATGCGCCGTGGGCTCGGGATCTTCTGCCCGAGGGTGCGCGCCTTCGGCGCCTCCATGAACTCCTCGTCCACGATCTCGCGGCAGAGCGTGATGCACTCGTCGCAGATGTAGACGCCCTGCCCCGCGATCAGCTTGCGGACCTGGTCCTGGCTCTTGCCACAGAACGAACAGCGGTACGGCTTGCCGCCCTTTGCTGTCGTCGTCATCAGCGGACCGCCACGGGCTCGCGGACCTTCGCGTCTTCCTTGGCGAGCGAGATGAGCGAGTCCTTGCCCACGAAGATGTCATCGATGAGGCCGTAGGTCTTCGCCTCTTCCGCGCTCATGAAGCGGTCGCGGTCGACGTCGCGCTTGACCTTCTCGACCTCCTGCCCGCTGTGGTGGGCGATGATCTTGAGGAGCTTGTCGACGAGCGTCTCGAGCTCCTTCACCTGGATCATCACGTCGGGTGTGTTGCCGCGGAACCCGCCGGACCCCTGGTGGATCATGATCCGCGAGTTCGGCAGCGCGTAGCGCTTGCCCTTCGCGCCGGCCGCGAGAAGCACCGCGCCCATCGACGCGGCCTGGCCGACGCAGATCGTCGAGACCGGGGCCTTGAGGTACTGCATCGTGTCGTAGATCGCCAGCCCGGCCGTTACGACTCCGCCTGGCGAGTTGATGTACAGGTAGATGTCGCGCTCGGGGTCCTCGGACTCGAGGAAGAGGAGCTGCGCGATGATGAGGTTCGCCATCGTGTCCTCGATGGTGTCCCCGATGAAGATGATCCGTTCCTTGAGCAGCCGCGAGAAGATGTCGTAGGCGCGCTCGCCTCGGCCGGACTGCTCGATGACCATCGGTACGTAGTTCGTCGCCGGCACGTCGCCCTCCTCGCGAAGAAGTGCCAAATCAGTGTACCCACCAGCGGGTACGATTCGGCCCGAGGAAAGGCATCAATTTTGGGTCGAGTGCCGCGGTCGCTGGTGGTCTTCATCGCGGCGTCGAGTGTGTACGCGGCGCTGGTGTTCCTCGCCGTCCACGCGACCTACGGCATCGAGCTCGGCCGTGCCACCGTGCGCTTACCGGACCCTGAGGCGCTGCTCACCTCGATCGATGCGGTGAGCTTCGCGTTCTGGATCGGGCTCTCGGTGATCGCGTCGACCGTTGTGTGGGTACTCGCCCGAGCCCTCGAGGGCGCCCGTGGCGAAGGCGCGCAAAGACACGACGAGGTCGCGTCGATATTCGCGCTCGGACAGGCGCTCTCGGGATCGCTCGAGCTCGACGCGATCGCCGACCGCTTCATCGACGTGGCGGTCGGCTCCCTGGGCGACGGCATGAAGACATACGTGTACGTCCAGGACCAGGCCGACGCGGGTACGTTCTGGCTTGCCGGCGCGCGGGCACCGTCGGGAGATCACGCGTGGCCGCGGCGCACGTCGGCGGTCGACCTGCCGGGTCCTATCCGCACGCGAGTCGTCGACCATCGTCAGCCGCTCGTCATCCCGAACACCGCCGTCAGCGACGAATGGGCGCGCTTCGGGACGACCGTGCCGATGACCGCGTACGGCGCGTCATTCGCTGCGCTGCCGCTCGTCTCGCACGACCGGCTCGTCGGCCTCGCGCTGCTGACATCGGAGCGGGCCGGCGCGATCACGCACGACAAGGTGCAGGTCGTCGCGCTCGCGACGCAGTTCGTGTCGGCGGCGATCCGCACGGCGCTCACCCTGAAGGAGGCCGAGGCACGCGCGAACCGCGAGGTGATCGCCAATCGCGTCGCGCAGCGCGCGCGCGCTGCACACGACCCAGACGCCGTGCTCAAGGCCACGGTCGACGAGCTCGCACGCGCGCTCGGCGTTCGTCGCGTCGGCGTCGCGGTGGGTTCGACGCCGGACGAGCTGCGTATCGCGCACAGCTGGACGCGCGACGCCGCGACTCCCCCGGCCACGCTCGTCGCGAGCCGCCAAGCGGCCACGACGGGCCGCACGACGCAGGTCACCGACGAGACCGCGAGCCGGCTCGCGACGCCGATCATCGTCGGTGGCGAGCTCGCCGGAGTGCTTGCGATCAGCGACGAGCCGTCGCGCGAGTGGAGCATCGACGACGTTCGTTTGGTCGAGGCCGTCGCGCGCGAGCTGCGCTCCGCGATGGAGGCGGCGCGACTACTGCAGTCGCGGCAGCACGAGAACGAGCGTCTCCTCGCGCTGCAACGCGCGTCGGCCGTCGTCGCCGCGCGCTCGACGACACGCGACGTGATCGACGAGATCCTGAGGACCGCCTCGGCGCTCTTCGGTGAGGCGAGCGCGTCGCTGTACCTGTGGGACGAACAGGAAAACGGTCTACGCCTTGCGCAGAACGCGGATCGCTCGGACCGCGCCGTCGGCCTCTTCCTCGGACGGGGTGATGGGAAGCTTGGAGACCAGCTGATGAAACTCGAGCCCGTCGTCGTCAACGACTATCCGGCGTGGTCAGGCGCATCGCCAGGAGGCCTCCAGCACGGACTGCGCGCGGTCATCGCCGTGCCGCTCGTGCGCGGTGGATCGCTGATCGGCGCGATCGTGATGCGCTCGTACGACGAGCGCACGCGCTTCACGATCGACGACGCGCGCCTCTTGACGCTGTTCGGCGACCAGGCCGCCGCCGCGCTTCTGAACGCGGAGGCGTTCGAGCGCCAACGGCGAGCGGTCGAACAGCTCGAGCGTGTGAACCGCGCGAAGAGCGAGTTCGTGTCGATCGTGAGCCACGAGTTCCGCACGCCACTCACCGGCATCCAGGGATTCAGCGAGATGATGCGCGACGAAGATCTCTCGCTGTCCGAGATGAAGGAGTACGCGTCGGACATCAACAAGGACGCGCTGCGCCTCAACCGGATGATCAACGAGATGCTCGACCTCGACCGTATGGAGGCCGGGCGCATGACGCTCAATCGCGAGCAGCTCGACCTGGGCGCGATCGTCAGCGAGGCTGCCGCGCGTGTTCGGCCGAACGCGCCGGGGCATCCGATCACGCTCGTGCTCGACCCGGCGATGCCGCCGATCTCCGCCGACCGCGACCGGATCACGCAGATCGTCGCGAACCTGCTCTCGAACGCGGTGAAGTACTCGCCGACCGGCGGTGAGATCGTCGTCACGACCGCGCGCGAGGGCGACGGCGTGCACCTCTCGGTCCGTGACCACGGCATCGGTATCCCGGACGACATGCTCGAGACGATCTGGGAGCGCTACTCGCGCGTCGAGTCGGACAAGACGCGCGGCATCCAGGGCACCGGCCTCGGCCTCGCGATCGTGCAACAGATCGTGACGATGCACGGCGGCCGCGTGTGGGCGGAGAGCGTCGTCGGACGCGGTTCGACCTTCCACGTCGTGCTGCCGCTTGCAGCGAACGGCCGACCAGTAGAGGCTTGAGCGGGATGGGAAGGGTCGTGTTCGTCGAGGACGACCCCGCGATTCGCAAGCTCGTGCAGGCCGCACTGCGTTCGACCACTCACGAGCTGCATGTGGCGACGAACGGCCGCGAGGGGCTCGAGCTCATCCAGCGCGTTCGGCCGGACGTCGTGTTCACCGACGTCTCGATGCCTGAGCTGGACGGCATACAACTGGCGGACGCGATCCGCGCTCGACCCGAGCTCGCGGCAACGCGCATCGTGTTCATCACCGCGTCCGTGCAGAAGGATCAGATCGCGCGCTACATGGCGCACGGCGCGAGTGGCTACCTCGCGAAGCCGTTCTCGACGAAGGCGCTGCGCGACGAGGTCGCGCGTCTGGTGCCGACATGAGCGACCACGGGGCGCAAAGGCGGGCATTCCGAGCGCTGGCGCGACCGACGAGCGATCAGGGGGAGGGGCCCGAGGGGCAGGGGCCCCTCTTCAGCGACCGGAGGGAGCGTGTCAGCGAGCGAAGCGAGCGTGTCGCGAGGAGCGAGCACCTT
>VBJD01000103.1 GCA_005887995.1 Chloroflexota bacterium | reverse complement strand
CAGAGGGTCGCCCAGCCTCGCGTCCGCCGTGCGCGCGATGGCCAGCAGCTCGCGCGCGTCCTGTCGACCGGTACCTTCGCTACCCGCACGGTCGTCCATGCGGCCCAGGCCATCCCCGTGCCGCCCGCGATTCCGCTCGACAAGGCCTGTCTCATCGCCTGCGGCGTCGTGACGGGAGTGGGCGCGGCACTCAACACGGCGAAGATTCGCAGAGGGTCACGTGTCGCGGTCATCGGCTGTGGCGCTGTAGGCCTGTCCGTCGTGCAGGGCGCGCGTATCGCCGGCGCCGATCGGATCGTCGCCGTCGACCTCAGACCGGAGAAGCTCGAGTGGGCTCGCCAGTTCGGCGCGACGGACGCGGTCGACGCGCGCAGCGGCGATCCTGTCGCAGCCGCTCGTGCGGCTGCCGGCGGGCCGCTCGATTACGCGTTCGAGGTTGTGGGCCTTCCCGCGACGGTCGCACAGGCCGTTGGCATGGTCGGGTACGGCGGAACTGTGGTGATCGTCGGCGTCCCACCGACGGATTCGACGGTCACGCTGCCGCTCGCGCGCGGCGGCCTCTTCAACAAGAAGGTCACTCTGACATCGTGCAGCGGCGGCGACATGGTCCCGTCCGAATTCTTCCCGCGGCTCATGCGTTGGTATCTGGACGGCACGCTGCGGCTTGACGAAATGGTCACGCGCGAGATCGGACTTGACGACGTAGAAGACGCCTTCGCCGCGATGACCAGCGGCACCGTGATTCGGTCGGTGATCCGACTCTAGCCTCGGCCGCGGACACGGGTCTGTGCCTGCGCTCAGTCTCCAGCCTCGAGTGTGCCGCTCTGCCTATCCAGCGCCGCCACGAAGACGTGCGACCTGCCCGCCGCACTCTTAAGACTATTGACGGCTTACACCATGGTGTCTTGGGTCGAAATATCGGTATCAGTCGCGAGTTCGCTAACGAATTCGCGAATCGCGGTCCTCGCGATTCTTCAGACCATTGCTCTACCGACTGAGCTACCTCGGCGGGACCCTTATTTTACTGGAGTTTCGCTGTGCCGGAACAGCGCGAAATGGCCTCATGGTTTAGCCCACCATGTGGCGGCCCCGACGGCATGGTCTACGCGACCAATCACGATCGGCTCTAAACCATTGCTCTCGTTCGATGTTGCAGACCATCGAGACCATGGCGGTAGGTAAAACTATGTGCTCCCGCCGCGCGCAAAAGGAAACGCGGTTCGTGACGCATCGCGCAGAGCATCGGTCGCTGAGACCATGGCTTTCGAGAGCTGAACTAACGGCATCACGTGGTTGGTGTGTAGTGAACTGATGAGACTTAGGCTGTTCGGGTCGTACCGCGAACCTGAGTCGGCGAGTTCACAGGCACGTACCCGCAGCGAACTGTCGATATCGATTCTAGGCGCGCTGACATCGCGCGAACAGACTGTTCTTTCTCGGCGCTTCTAGCGAAGATGACGCCGCGTGCGCGAGCGGGGACAGTCATAGACCGATTTCGTCACGTTCTCTGGATCGGCGGAGGAACCGGCGCGGGCAAGACCTCGGTTGCGACCGCCCTTGTCGAGCGTCACGGGCTCCAGTCTTACTACTACGACTGGCACGACGCCCGCGACCACAGCGAACGGGTCAACCCGATCCGCCATCCGGCAATGCACAAGTGGGAAGCGATGTCCGCCGACCAGCGATGGCTGGCCCGACCTGCGGACATGGCGCAGGCCGCGCTTGACTCATCCCGCGAGCGAATGGAGATGGTGATCGAGGACCTCGTGGCACGGCCCGAGGAGCAAGCGATTGTGGCCGAAGGCTACGGCTTCTATCCCGAGCTGATCGCACCATTGCTCGCCTCACCGCGCAGCGCGGTGTGGCTGCTTCCGACGCCAGAGTTCCGGGAGCAGTCGCTGAAACTTCGAGGGTGGGCAGCTCCAGTTGGAACGAGGGACCCAGCGAGGGCACGCGCGAACAAGCTTGAAAGAGACGCCCTGCTCACGGAGCACGCTCGCCGTGCCGCCCAGGCCTCAGCGCTGCGGGTGATTGAGATCGATGGCTCCGCATCACTCGACCAAGTCGTCCAGAGTGTGGAACAGCACTTCACGCCGATTCTCGAGCGGCTCGCGCGCAGCGCCCCGGCATCGGATCCAGACCGCGACGAGTCGCTGCGCCTCCGCGTTATCGGGTCGTTCCCACGCTTTCTTGCGACGTGCACGCGTGCGCACGCGGTCGTCGAACGCGTCGCCGCAAGGTGCGGGCTCGCGCCGTACCAGCTGGGTTTGATGAACAGCGCGTACCTCGCGGCGGGGCGCGACCACTTTACTGAACAAACGCTGCGCGACGCGATCCCCGGCACAGAGAACTCCCGACTTGGGCCTGGGCATTGGCAGCCGCTCATCGCAGCAGGATTCGCGACCGCGCACGGCTCGGGTTGGATCCTCTCCGCGCCAGGACTCGCCGTGCTCGTTGAGTTCTACGGGGAGGTCCGCGCTGAGGTAGCCAGGCGAATCGCTCCGCCAGCTCTCACAGGACGCGTCGGCGAGGTGCTCGAGCGGATGTCACTCGCGATTCCGCTGTCGCCCCGTGCCTCGCGCATCCGCGCGATGTGGGGCGAGGATCCGGGGACAACGCTGATGCGGCTATATCGCGCCGTGTGGGAGTTATCGATCTACTTCCGTCATGCGGGTCCCGCCAACAGACTCTGGCCGGTCGGTCCACGCCTTCAGATGCTCGAGCGAGAAATCAGCGACCTCATCACTCTTCTCGCTGCCTAGCGCGGCCGACATAGGTGGTCCGTCAGACCACCGTCGCGGGCCCTGACTACGGGGTCAGGTCCCTCTGGGCGCACCCCTCTGCAAAACGATGGTTCCGCAGAGTCTCACCTGCCAGCGCGCGATTGGCTAACGTCGCCGCGTGCCCGTGATGAGCTACCGCGATCTGGCAGATCGGATTCGTGTATCGCAGCCATGCACCGGTGCCAGCCGCGTCGTTGCTGTCGATGGTCCAGCGGGATCCGGCAAGTCGCTCTTCGCGGAGCGGTTGAGCACAGTCCTATCCGCGAAGGTGATTTGTTTGGACGACCTCACTCCCTCCTGGACAGGGCCGGACAAGGAGGCGGACCTACTCGTCCAGCAGGTCCTTGTCCCGCTTTCGCGGGGCATGGCCGCTCAGTTTCATTTCTTCGACTGGGTCAAGGAGCGATACACCGAGTGGCGCGATGTGCCGCCCGATCCGTTCTTGCTGGTCGAGGGTGTCGGAGCGGGATCGCGGATCGTTCGGCCGTTCGTCAGCCAACTGATTTGGGTTGAATCTCCGAGCGTCCTTCGACTGGAGAGGGGTTTGGCGCGCGACGGGACGCATCGGCTCCACGAATGGGAGCGCTGGCGTCTCCGCGAGGACGCGCTGTTTGCACGGGAGGGGACTCGAGCCGCGGCAGATGTGCTGGTCGATGGCGCTCCGACCGAGCCTCACGACCCCGATCAGGAGTTTGTCGTTCTCGAGTTGACCATCTGATTGGCAGTCAGACAGTTGCCTCAGCAGATGCCTTGCGTGTCAGGACGTGCCTGTCGCCCCGCTGCTCGAGCGCGGCTGTGGTCGCGTCGGCGACCACGTCGAAGGCGACACGCGTCGTGTCCGCGAGAAGGAATTCTCGTGATCCGACTGCAGAGGAGCACGCGTAATCCTGACTTTTAATCGCCGACCCGACCGCAGCGCGACATGGTCCGTCAGACCAATACGAGTGTCTAGGAAATCTGCTCAGTTGCAGATTCGTCAATGGAATCAGTGCAGCAGGCATTGCGGTCCGCTATCAGCGATGATCCGGCGGAGCCCCTAAGACGGCACGCAACCTCGCGGAGCGAGCCGTTCGATCCATCCCGTGCGCCGTGCGCCAGGCCTCGGCGTAGAGCGGGCGCCGCTGGGATTCGATCTCGACCTGACGCTGCGCAAATGATTCCCCGAAGAGATCCGTCCAGACGTCAAAGAGAAAGAGGCAAATAACGGCGTGACTCTCGAGTCTGCGCGCCGCAGGCGGCGCTGCATCGATGATGAGGCGGTGGGCCAGTTCGTGGATGAGCGTCCCTAGCTTGGTCTCAGGGTCATAGCTCGCTCGCAACTGCAGCGGGTGAGAGCGGCTCGGTCCCTCGCGAATCTGCGCTCGAAGCTCGCGCTCGGCGAACTGCAGACCCGTGTGGGCCTCAAGTCGCGCGACGATCTCGTCTCCGTGTGCGGCCCACAGCCCCTCGTACTCGACCGTCGCGGACACGATCTTCGGCTCCGGCGACGCGGGCCGAAACGAGATCTGCAAACGCATGTCGGCACGACAGGGTAGCGCTGGGGTGCGGCCCAGACCGTGCAGCAGACGCCATGACCGCGACCCCAATCGGGGTCTCAAGCGGCGCTGTGATCGCACTCGCGGTCGTGCGCGCAGCAGTCGACAACAGGCGACCGCCTGGGTCGATCGTATTCGTCGTCTTTGGTTTTGCCACACGCGGCGGAACTCTCGGGTCGCGGCACTCCACGCCGCCCTGGCCGAAGGGACTCGTTATCCACAAGTGACTTTCTGTGCCGTGACTTTGGACCAGCTGCTCGCTTGAAGGCTGTAACAAGCGCAGCCTGCCCGCCGCACTCTCAAGACTATTGACTGCTGAGACCATTGTTCTTCGTCACTGAATTTCGGTATCAGTCGCGAGTTCCCAGCAATTTTGCGAATTACGGTCCTCGCGATTCTTCAGACCATTGCTCTACCGACTGAGCTACCTCGGCGGGGACCTTCATTTTACTCGGAAACTCGCGAGCGAATCGAACGCCTGCATCAGCATGCTCTCAGCAACTAGGTGAACGAGACCGTAGCGGTCTCCGCGATCTGAGCACGAATTGAATAAGACGATTGGTCTCCGCGTGGGCTCCGCGTCGGTCCGAAACTATGGCGCGTCTTAGACCATGTGCCTGACGCAGTCCGTCAGACCACGATCAACTGAGAACGAATCAGTCCTCCCTGTGGACGAGTCTCCGAGTTTGCCGCGGTTGAAGCGAGACGTTGAAGACCACCTGTCCGCCGCAGTTCGTAGACGTGGATTACCTGCCGCACCGGCTGTGTCGCCTAGACGCTCGGGGTGAGCGAAGGCGCGTCTTGCTGGTGACGCCCAACAAGGTGCGTCACATCGAGCGCGAAGAACGCTAACCCGTTCACCGCACCTTCCGCGTCATGAAGAGGCTGCAGCAGCAGGTCAACGAATGTGCGAACGGACACATCGCGACGCGACCACGTGCTCGGCAGTTCGTGCACGATGAGGGCCTCGCCCCTGGCGTAAACGCGTTCGGTGGCCTCGATGTGGCCCGTGCCAGCGAACTCGGGCCACGCCTCCCGTAGCGTGCGCCCGATGATCGTTCGATCGCCCACAGCCTCCAGGAACGCCTCGTTGGCTGCGACATAACGGAGCTCCGGGCCACGCAGGATTGCGATCTGGATGCCGACTCCTCGGAAGAGCTGCGGAATCCAGTTTCCTTCGAGCGCGACCGTGCCCGTGAATTCGAGGAAGGCGAAGGCATGCGCGAGGGCCGCGCGATTCGAGACACTGAACTTCCGGAATAGTCGAGACACGAGGGTCTTCACGGTCTGCTCGGCCAACCCGAGATCGGCGGCGATCTGCTTGTTCTCGTGACCACGGACGATGGCTCTAAGCACCTGCTGTTGCCGAGTCGTCAGGCCAAATCGCCGCTCAGCGGCGCGCGCTTGTCCGCGGCGACGACCCTCCTGCGCTTTCCATGGTCGGGCGCTTCCAGTTCGCCCAGGGGAAGGTTGCCTCTTGTTCACGTCGTCATACTCGCCGACGCGGAAGATCGCGGTCTGTCACTGTCGGGGCACGTGTATCCGCTGTGACAATTGCGCGGCGGAAGTATCGCTATAACTGGGCCGCGAGGGACTCCGGGCGCTCGACGAGGATCCCGCCGTACATCGAACGGATCGATTTCTCCGCCCGGAGCTGCTGCAGCACTCGGGCTACTGACGGTCGAGTGGCGCCAACGGACCGGGCGAGGTCGTCCTGTGTGACGGCTGCGATGAGCGGTCCGCCTTCAGCCGATCGAGAGACCAGCTCTAAGAGCCGAACGATCAGACGGCGGCGCAAATCGCCATGGGCATAGATGAGGATCTCGTCGACGGCGCGTCGCAGCAACTCGTCGTACTGCGTCGCGACCAGCCCCGCGACGGCCGCATCGGTCCGGAGGAGTTCGCCCCAGGTGTCGATAGGCAGATCGAGCAGCACGCTATCGGCGATCGCCTGAAATGACCACGGGGACGGCGGATGGACCATCGACGCGACGCCGACGATGGCTCCTTGGTGCGCCCAGATCAGCGTGAGCTCGCGTCCGTCAGCCGTCGCCCGGAAGCATCGCAGCAAGCCACTCAGAACCAGACCCAGGCGCGCCGGATCGCCCTCATGAACGAAGTACGCGCGTGACGGGAGCCTAACCAGCGCGTTGCGCCCGAGAAGGCGTACCCGGAGCGGCAACGGCAACCGCGCAAGGTGACTCTTCGCGACGGCAGCATCGACCGGCGCCTGCGTGCCGGTGCCACGCGCTCGGTCCGACACTCCGAGACAAGTGTCCGATCTTGGTCAAGACCAATGCGCAACGTAAATCAGCCGTGCTTGCGGGATTCCCCGGCCACGAGCGTGTGCACCGCCGCGAGCAGTCGCTCGAGCTTGAAAGGCTTATTCACTCCAAGATCGCATCCGAGCTCGGCCGCGATGTGTCCCGCGTCCGGCAGCGCGGTGAGGACGACGATGCGAGCGCGATGCGAGGGAAGTTCCCGGTATGCGCGCAGGAAGTCACGCCCCGACATCACGGGTAGAAGCAGGTCCAGAACGATTACATCCGGATCGCTCCGGGCACATGCGACGAGCGCGTCGCTGCCATTAGCGGCCGCCTCAGGCTTGAAGCCGGCGCCTTCGAGTGCCGTTATCACGACGCGGCGGAGCCTCTCATCATCGTCGACGACGAGGACGTGTTCGCGTGTCGATGTCACTGCGATCGCGCGAGGCGCGGTCGACCGAGACTGGAGCCCGAACGCGCCGGCGGCGCGCACCGCGTCGAGTAGCACGCTGAGCGGCATATCCTTCGCCACGCAGGCGCTCGCACCGAGCTCACGCGCCGCGTCGCAGATCGACGTGTCGGCCGTGAACAGGACGATGCGTGGCATCCGGGCCCGATCGTGGCGCAGCTCGCGCAGGACATCGAGCCCGTTCGGCCCTGGCCGCATGTGATAGTCGAGCACGAGCACGTCTGGCTGCAGCTGGCGGCAGAGCGCGAGAGCGACTCTGCCATCCTGCGCCACTGCTGCGACACGCAGGTCGCCTTCGGCGTCGAGGGACGCACGTAGATGGTTGCGTACCATTTCATTGTCATCAGCGATGAGGACGCGGAGGCGATTCTCGCGCGGCGCGGTCGAGGGCATCATTGCGCGGATGAACTGCCCTTCGGGTATATGTGACACACCGATAGCAGGCCCGTGTGACGGTGTTTACACGCTCGTCCCACGCATAGACTCTTGGCCCGAATCGGCCGCGGCGCGATACATACGTTTGTGCGACGCGAACGCTGGGTCGGCCGGATGTCGATTCGCGCTGTTGGCGCCGTATCTCACGGCTGCTGGTTCGGGAACTCTTGGCTAGGCGGGAGTGGACGATGCCGGCCGGAATGTACTTCCACTCATCAATGACTCGGTGCGAACGCCGATCGCGAGGCGTACGCGCGCGCGGTCGAGCGCGGCCGCGATGTCGTGATCTTGGTCTCCGAGGGACTGGCCGTAGATGGTCATCGGGCCCGCGTCTCGCCAGATCTCCTCGTAGACGTAGTTCGGTAACTCGACGACGCGATCGCGCGCCGCTTGTCGGCCGACGGAGGCCTCGGACACGAACAGCGGCACCTGATCGCGATCCACGCCGAACCGCGTGAAGAGCCCGCGCCCTCCCATGTCTAAGCAACTAAGTGAACGAGACCGTAGCGGTCTCCGCGATTTGACCGCGATTAGCCCGAAACCATTGCGCCAACTCGAGGTCGCCGACCACGGAGGCCATGGCTGCGGCTAAACCATGTGACCGCGCGGCGAGCCGGAAGCTCTTCGTGGCACATCGCGCACAAGCAATGGTTGTTCAAACCATTCGTTTCGCGGGCGGGAAGCCTCCCAGCGCACGAGACTGCTCCGAGCCAAACCTTAGTGACTCGCCAGCGCCTCACGGATGCTCGGATGATGCTCGTCGACATGGCGCATAACGAGCTCCGCGACCCATTCGACAGAGCGCCGCACGAAGCCGTGCTTCCGACTCATCTGCGTGAACGCGATGAGATCGAGCTGAGCGTCGGATAGCGAGCCAATCAGATCGCAGAAGTTCGAGGTCGCGACACGGACGTAGCGGATCGTTTCGTCCTGTGCCGGAAGCCCGAGGCGCTGGCTTCGACGCGCGTTGAGCTCATGCGTCACATCCCACTCAAAATTGAACGGGTCGTCGCCGGCGAGCGCCTGGGTTATCCATCCGGAGGGTCGCACAATCCCTTGACCGACGTGATGGGCGACGTAGCCAACAGGCCAACCTTCGCGCGGGCAGGGCCAAGCCCACTGCGTTTCCGAGAGCGGGCCGATCGTCGCCAGAAACCCGGAGAACTTCTCGTCGAGTGCCTGCCGGAGTTGCGCCGCGCGGCCAATCGGCACGTTCATCCTTGCAGGCCACACTACGCCGAGAAAACACGTGACTTGGCCTACGAAGTCATTCGGGGATCCGCAGCGCGAATTCAACGAGGGCCGTGAGCGCGGCGATTGATCCTGCAATCGTCACGAAGCGATAGCCCACCTTCGGGAAGAGCGGCCGTCGGGGCAGCGCGTTCGCGAGCCGCTCGAGCAGAACGCCATTGACCGCCATCGGGGCTCCGATGAGGAGAAGGCCGAGCACTCGCTGACCGGTGAGCCAGAAATAGACGCCGAAGAGCGTGACAAGTCCAAGCGGGGCCACCACCTGGCCCAGGATGAGCGTGCGCGGCGTCAAACGTCGGCGCTGCAAAAGGAGTCGGAGTCCAGCCCTGAGCGTCCGCATCTCGGACGCCTCTCGACATGGTCCATCACACCATGTCTACGACCGGCGCTGTCGAGGCCGCAGGGTCTATCCAATGCTACGAATTCACTTCGAGGCGCGGACGTACGAGAGCCGAAGGTCCGGCTCCCACGTCGGTCCGTCCTTCTTCATCGTGCCCTCGCCCTCCATCGTGTGTCCGTCCTTGGAAATCGTGACGCGGAAACGCTGAGCGAACTGCGGCGCATCGCGCGACCACGTGAAGCCGTCCGCGTGGAGCACGACGTCGTACTTGCGCGCGACGCCTCGCACGTCGAAGTAGAGCATCGTGCACGCGTTGTCGGCGTCGTCCGTTCCGAAGATCGCGACGCCCTCCGGGATCTCAGGGTCGTCCATCGTCGAGTGCATCCGGACGAACGCTCCGCCCTCGATACGGTCGAACGCGACACGGCCGCGCAGCGTGCGGCCCGGGAGGTACGGATGCGAGCCCGTCACGGTCCAGATTCCAACGGCACGGTCGAGCGTCGCGAGGGCGGGATTCATGCCCACGGTCAACACCTCCTTTTCCATATAGATCACTCGCGCGAAGCCGACCGCAGAGATTAGTGTTCCCAGACGGGCGTTCGGGGCAGGCTAATCCTCGACCACCGGTCCCTCGCGCGCCGTCGTCCGTCAAACCATTCGATCGGCGTCGACTGGCGCTGAGTGCTGGCGTGATCGGTTACCCCATGTCGAGCCATCCTGTTGAGGCCGAGTTGTCGCTCGCGAAGGATTACGCCTAGGGGCCAACTTGACAGCGGCGCTCGATTGCACTACTCAACTATGGGAGTAGTGAAATAGCCGCGATCGCCTTCTACCTCGATCCGACGTCCGGCGTCCCGACCTACCGACAGCTCATCAACCAGGTCAGGCACGCGGTGCGGTACGGGATGCTGCGCGCCGGTGACCGTCTCCCGACGGCGCGCGAGGTCGTCGCGGACTTGG
>VBJD01000227.1 GCA_005887995.1 Chloroflexota bacterium | reverse complement strand
CCGCGCTCGCGTGGAACCAACGGGCGAGCTCGCGCGCATCGGTCGTCGGCAGACCCGTATAACGGAGGTCGCGCGCGAGTTCGACGACCGTCGCCGGCCGCAGCCCGCCGTCGAGGTGGTCGTGAAGGAGCACCTTCGGTGCGGCGCGCAGCGTCTCGAGCGGAATCACTGGCTGGGAAGTATCGCGCCGCCCCTGCGGGCTGACCCGCGGGTGCACGTGTAACGGCCGCTCGCCATCCCCGGGTCCGCACTGCCTACGGGATGACACCGAACACGCCATCTCGATGACTTTCGCGGCGGTCCGACCAACGAATACGATGCGACTCCTGGGGGAGGGTCGATGACCGACACCGTGCGCAGCGGCGCGGAGCTCGAGACCGAGCTGGCACGCGCTCGCGAGCAGCAGGCCGCCGTCGCCGCGGTGCTGCGGACGATGAGCGCCGCACCGACGGACCTCGATGGCATCCTCGACGCGATCCTCCGTGCGGCGACGCGCCTGTGCGACGCCGAGCAGGGCTTCTGCTTCGTGCTTGACGGCGAGGTCTATCGCCTGCGTAGCGCGGTCGGCACCAACAGCGACTACATCCAGTTCACTCGCGACCATCCATTGCCCGTCGGCGATCGCGGAAAGGCGGTACCGCGGACCGCGCTGCTCGGGAGGCCACTGCATATTCCCGATGTGCTGAAGGATCCTGAGTACACCTTCAAAGAGGCGCAACAGCGCGGGCAATTCCGCGCGCTCCTTTGTGTACCGCTCATGAAAGATGGTGTCGCCGTCGCAGTCGTCGCCATGTGGCGCATGGAGCCGCGTGCATTCTCCGACGAGGAGATCGGGCTCGTCACAACATTCGCGGACCAGGCGCTCATCGCGTTCGAGAACGTGCGCCTCGCGAAAGAGACGAAAGACGCACTGGAGCAGCAGACCGCGGTCGCCGACGTGCTTGCGGTGATCGGACGCGCGACATCTGACGTGCAGCCCGTGTTCCAAACGATCCTCGAACACTCGGGACGGCTCTGCGACGCGGATCGCGCGACCATCGCGCTGCTGGAAGGCGACGTCATTGTCACGAAGGCTGGCTGGAACATCCCGCCTGCGGCCATGGAGGAGTACGCCCGCGAGCCCCTCAAAGTCGACCGCACGAGCGGTAGCGGCCGAGCGATGCTCGAGGGCCGCACGTTGCTGTGGGACGACATGAGTCTCGACGAAGGGATCTCCGTCCGTATGCAGCGGACGCGAGGCATCACCGGCGCCCGCAGCGTCATGGCAGTCCCGCTCCTGCGCGATGGCGTCGCGATGGGCGCGATCAACCTGCGCCGCAGTGAGGTCCGGCCCTTCACACCTCAACAGGTAACGCTCGTCGAGACCTTCGCCGAGCAGGGCGCGCTCGCGATCGAGAACGTGCGGCTCTTCAACGAGACGAAGGAGGCGCTCGAGCGGCAGACGGCGGTCGCACAGGTCCTAAACGTCATCAGCAGCCGGCCGTTCGATCTCCAAGCCGTCTTGGATGCGGTCATCGAGAGTGCGATGCGGCTATGCGAGGCCGACAACGGCTCGATCATCCGGCTGGACGACCTCGGTATCCCCCACTTCCTCGCGACCGCGGGACCGGCGGAGGATGTCGAGCGGATCCGGACGGCGTACGGCGACCGTCAGCTCACGCAGGATCGCTCGACGGCCACCGGACGCGTTCTCGTCGAGCGACGCAGCATCCAGATCGAGGACATGCACGCCGATCCCGGCTACGGGCCGAAGGATCGGATCAGTACGGAACGCGCCATCCTCGGCGTCCCTCTCAAAAGAGCCGACGCGATCATCGGCGTGATCCTGCTGCGCAGGAAACGCGCGTCGACGTTCACGCCGACGCAAGTCGCGCTCGTCGAGACGTTCGCCGACCAGGCCGTCGTCGCTATGGAGAACGCGCGCCTCTTCAACGAGACGAAGGAGGGCCTCGAACAGCAGACCGCGACGTCCGAGGTCTTGAAGGTCATCAGCCGATCCGCGCTCGACCTACAAGCCGTCTTCGACACGGTCGTCCAGAACTCCGTGCGTCTGTGCACAGCTGACAATGCCTCCCTTTACGTGCGCGATGGCGACATGTATCGCCACATCGCCATCGCGGCGAAGTCGGGCGACGAGACCGAAGAGGCGGCGCTTCGCGAGGCATTCACGACGCGGATCGCCATCGCTCCTGGCCGGGAAAGCGCGGTCGGTCGGGTGCTGCTCGAGCGCCGGACCATCCAGATTCCCGACGCTCCCATCGATCCCGAGTACACCGCCCGTCGCGTCGGTCCCGAGCAGTACGTAAGCCACGCATTGATCGGCGTTCCCATCCTTCGCGAGAGCGAGATCATCGGCGTACTGCTCGCGCGCCGCTACGCACCTGGACTGTTCCGCGAGCGAGAGGTAGCTCTCCTCGAGACATTTGCGGATCAGGCCGCGATCGCGATCGAGAACGTCCGACTGTTCAACGAGACGAAAGCCGCGCTAGAGGAGCGCACGGAGTCCCTCGCGCAGCAAACCGCGATCAGCGACGTCCTGAGCACGATCAGCCGGAGCGCATTCGACCTCGAGACGGTGATGACGACGATCGTCGAGCGCGCCGTAAAGCTCGTCGACGGCGAGGGCGGTGTCATCGCACGAC
>VBJD01000102.1 GCA_005887995.1 Chloroflexota bacterium | reverse complement strand
GCCGCGGTTGTAGGCGGTCGCGTTCGCCCATCCCGCACCCGCCTGGCGCGCGATGCGCACCGCGTCGCGCAGATCCTTCTTCGACGCGCGCGCGATGTTCGCGTTCTCGACGACGACCGTGCGGCCCGATTCGGAGCGCGGGAACGCACCGCCGATGAAGAGCTTGTAGGTCTTGCGGACGGCGAGCCGCGTCATGCTTCGTCGAACGCGAGGTACGGCTCGAGGCCGTGCCGCCCGCCCTCCCGTCCGAAACCGGATTCCTTGTAGCCGCCGAACGGCGAGGCGGGGTCGAAGCGGTTGTAGGTGTTCGCCCAAACGACGCCGGCCTTCAGCTTCGAGGCCATCAAGAGAATGCGCGAGCCCTTCTCGGTCCACACGCCGGCCGACAGCCCGTACGGCGTGTTGTTCGCCTTCTCCACCGCCTCATCGGGGGTGCGGAAGGTGAGGACGGAGAGCACCGGCCCGAAGATCTCCTCCTGCGCGATGCGATACGACTGCGCGACGTTGGTGAAGACCGTCGGCGCGAACCAGTAGCCGCGCTCGGGAAGCTTGCACGGGGGCTGGTAGATCTCGGCGCCCTCCTCGATACCCGACTGCACGAGCGAGGTGATCTTGTCGAGCTGCATCTTGGAGTTGATGGCGCCGACGTCGGTGTTCTTGTCGAGCGGATCGCCGACGCGCAGTGTCGACATGCGCCGCTTCAGCTTGCTGATGATCGTGTCGTAGATCGACTCCTGGACAAAGAGGCGCGAGCCCGCGCAGCACACATGCCCCTGATTGAAGTAGATGCCGTTCACGATGCCCTCGACGGCCTGATCGAGCGGCGCATCGTCGAACACGATGTTCGCGGCCTTCCCGCCGAGCTCCAGGGTGAGGCGCTTGCCGCTGCCGGCGAGCGCGCGCTGGATCGCCTTGCCCACCTCGGTCGATCCGGTGAACGCGATCTTGTCCACGTCGGGATGCGAGACGATCTCCGCGCCGGTGCGACCGTCGCCGGTGACGATGTTCACGACGCCCGGCGGCAGCTCGGCCTGGCGGACGACGTCGCAGAAGAGCAACGCGGACAGCGGCGTCGTCTCCGCGGGCTTGAGGACGACGGTGTTCCCCGCAGCGAGCGCGGGCGCGATCTTCCACGCGAGCATGAGCAGCGGGAAGTTCCACGGGATGATCTGCCCCGCGACGCCCACCGGCCGTGGCTTGCGGTTGGGGAACGCGTACTCGAGCTTGTCGGCCCATCCCGCGTAGTAGAAGAAATGCGCGGCCGCGAGCGGGAGATCGACGTCGCGCGATTCGCGGATCGGCTTGCCGCCGTTGCGCGACTCGAGCACCGCGAATTCGCGCGCGCGCTCCTGGAGGATGCGCGCGATGCGGAAGAGGTACTTCGCGCGCTCCGACGGCTTGAGCTTCGCCCAACGTGGCTGCGCTTCGCGCGCGGTGCGCACCGCCTTCGCGACATCGGCTTTGCCCGCCTGAGCGATCTCAGAGAGCGGCTCCTCGCGCGAGGGATCGATCGTGGTGTAGCGCTGCTTGGAGATCGGCTCGACGAACTTGCCTCCGATGAAGAGGCCGTAGTGGTCCTCGATCTTGACGAGATCCTTCGCCTCGGGCGCGGGCGCGTAATCCCACGACGCCGGGATCGGGGCCTTGTCGGCCCGCTTCGCCGGGACCCTCGGCGCGTCCTTTACATCGGTCATTTCAAGCCGCAGTCCCTAGTCGACAGTGAAGTAGTCCGGGTTCTGATAGCGCCCGGTGCGCTCCTTGCGGATCTGCATGAGCACGTCGTTGAGGAGCGTCGACGCGCCGATGCGGTAGCGATCGGGCGTGAGCCACGCGACGCCGAGAGTCTCGTGGACCTGCACGAGGTACTGCACCGCCTGCTTCGCCTGGCGCACGCCGCCCGCGACCTTCATGCCGACGACACGACCCGTCTCCTCGTACACGTCGCGGATCACCTCGAGCATGCACAGTGCGATGGGCAGCGCGGACGATCTCGTCGTAGACCTGCGCGTACCGGCCGGAGAGGAACGCGCCGCGGTCGATGACCATGTCGACCTCGTGCGCGCCCATCGCGACGACCTCGCGCGTCTCCTCGAGCTTCACCTCGATCGAGGACTGTCCCGACGGAAAGGCGGTCGCGACCGAGGCGACTTTCACTCCGGTGCCCTTCGTGCGCTCGAGAGCTGTCGGCACGAGGTTCGGGTAGACGCAGATCGCCGCGACCGACGGGATGCTCGGGTCGGTCGGGTCGGGACGGACGCCTTTTGTCGCCAGCGCCGAGACCTTCCCGGGAGTGTCCGCGCCCTCGAGCGTCGTGAGGTCCATCGCGCGGATCGCGAGCTCGAGCGCGAAGACCTTCGACGCCTTCTTGATCGAGCGGCTCGCGAGCATCGCGGCGCGCTCCTCGAGGCCGACGGCGTCGACGGAGCCGAGACGCGGTAAGCGCGGTTCGAGCGGAAGCTCGAAACCGCCGGGGAGTGCAGGAGCGGTGGCCATCACGACGAGTCTAGGTGAGCGCGCGCATCTCCAGAGACGCACGCGGACGTGATACGCGCTAAGCGCGGATCACCGTGCGGACGGAAGGGTCGCCGGTCGCCGAGCGGATGACGACCTCTTCGACGCCGGCGTCGAGGGCCTCGCGCGCCGCGAGGATCTTCTTCTTCATCCGCCCCTGGGCGAGCCCTTCGGCCTCGGCGATCGTCGTCTCCGCGACTAGCGAGTCGGGATCGTTCACGTCGCGCAAGAGACCGGGGACGTTCGTGAGGATGAGGAGGGCATCGGCGTCGATCGCCGCCGCGATCCGCGCCGCGACGCGGTCGCCGTCGACGTTGAGTGCCTCGTTCTCGGTCGAGAGCGCGAGCGGCGCGACGACCGGCACGCGACCGGGGCCAATGAGCTGCGTGAGGAGCGGGAGATTCACCGCTTCGACCGTGCCCGTGTAGTCATCGCGCAGGATCATCGTCTTGCCGTCGCGCACCGCGCGCACGTCCTTCTTCTTCGCGACGAGCAGACGTCCGGAGAGCCCCGAGAGCCCGACCGCGTCGATGCCGCGCTGCTGCAGCTTCTCGACGTATTGGAAGTTCTCGACCCCGAGGGCCGCGAGTGCGAACACCTCGAGGGTGCGCCGATCGGTACGCCGGCTCACGTGACCCGACGGCGACGTGATCTGCTCCTGGGCCACGCCGAGCGCCTCACCGAGGCGGTCCGTCTCGGCAGATGCGCCGTGGACGAGGACGATCTCGTCCTGGCGCGCGACCTGCGCGACGAGATCCGCGACGGCATCGCGCGAGACCCCTTTGGATCCACCGGCCTTGATGACAGCGCGAAGTGGCACGCGCGAAGCGTAGCCGTCTAAGCGGGCTGGTCGCTCTCCGCTTTCTCTTCCGGCTGCGTTTTCTTCAGGACGTCGTCGGCCAGCCGAAGCCAGCCGCGCACCACGGCGCTCTCCTCGCGAGCGGCGCGCTCGGCATCGCCCTCAGGGTCCTGGTTAGCCATCCTCGATCGCCCGCTCGGCCGTGCTGCACGCAACGTGCCCGTCGTCCGCGGGAATGGGATGCTGACGGCATCTTCCGACGTTGCGAGCCAAATTCATGAGCGCCCGGGGCTCCGCGCACGGTCGCGTGAACCTCGTCGGAGAGCACACCGACTACAACGGTGGGCTCGTCCTCCCCACGGTCATCCCGCAGCAAACCGAGATGGTCGTGGAGCGACAAAGCGACCGACTCATCAGACTGCGGACGGAGGCGCGTGGACCGTTCGCGGGCTGCGCGAGGCCTTCGCGCTTCGCATCGATGACCGTGACGTCGCGCTCATCGCGCACGAGTCAGAGGATCAGTTCGTCGGCGCGCACGTCGGCCTCATGGATCAGCTCGTGTGCAGTCTCGGTCGCGAGGGCGAGGCGCTGCGCATCGACCTGCGCGATCGCTCGACGCGGCACATCGCGCTCGATCGCATCGACATGGAGATCGCGGTGATCGATTCGGGCATACGGCATCAACATGCGACCGGCGACTACCAGCAGGGCCGCGACAGCGGCCCTTCGAGTACAGGCCGGGCAACGCCCGGCTCTTACAACGTCCGACGTCGCGAGTGCGAGGACGCGGCACGCGCGCTCGGCGTACGTACGCTGCGCGACGTTGGGGTCAGCACCGACACCAGCGCGCTGTCCCCCATGCTCGCGAGGCGCGTGCGCCACGTCCTCAGTGAGAACGCGCGCGTCGACGCGGCGGTCGACGCGATCGAGCGCTCCGATGCGCCTACGTTGGGCGACGTGATCAAGGCGTCGCACGCGTCCCTGCGGGATGACTTCGAGGTCTCGCTTCCCGTGATCGACGACATCGTTGCGGCGGCGCAACGCGAGAGCGACGTTCACGGCGCGCGGCTCGTCGGCGGCGGGTTCGGCGGCAGCGTCCTCGTGCTCACCCGACGTGGGGCGGCGCGTGCGGTCGCTGAACGCATCGCCTCCCGCAGCGGGTCGCTCAAGGTCGTCCTCCCGGCAGCGCCGCGCTAAGGGTGCAGGCCGACGAACTCGAGGCCGGCGCGCTCGTCGATGCCGAGCGCGACGTTCATCGCCTGCACGCCGTTGCCCGCGGCGCCCTTGACCAGATTGTCGATGGCGCAGAGCGCGACGATACGATCGCCGCGCGGATCGACGGCGAAGCCGACGTCGGCGAAGTTCGTCCCGGCGAGGAGCTTCGGCTCGGGATAGCGGAAGATCCCACTGCGCTCCTTCACGATGCGCACGAACGGCTCGCTCGCGTAGCGCTCGCGGTAGATCCTCCAGAGGTCCTTCTCCTCGAGCGGCTGCTTCACATACACGTGCGCCGTCGCGAGAACGCCGCGCACGAGCTCGACCGACGTGACCGAGAGGTCGATGCGCGGCCGCTCGCCGCCGAGCGCGAGCTCCTGCTCGGCCTCGGCGGTGTGACGATGTCCGACGGGACGGAACGACCGTACGACGCCGACGCGCTCGGGGTGGTGCGAGTCCTCCGACGGCTGGCGGCCGCCCTCGCTCGAGCCGACCTTGCATTCCACGACGACGTCGCGCGCGCGGTCGACGACGTCGGCGGCGAAGAGCGGGAGCAGGGCGAGGATCGTCGCCGTCGCGTTGCAGCCGGCGCCGGTGACCCGCGCCGCTCCTTTGATCTGGCCGCGGTGCACCTCGGGGATGCCGTAGACCCACTGGCCGAGCGCCCACGGCCGTGGATGCGCCGCGCCGTACCAGGTCTCGTAGTCCTCGGGGTCGCGCAGGCGATGGTCGGACGAGAGGTCGATGACGAGCTTCGCGCGCTCCTCGAACTCGCCGGCTCGGTGCGAACCGTTGGGGAGCGAGAGGAAGAGGACGTCGCAGCCGGTCACGTCCTCGTAGCGCACGAACTGCAGGTCGGTGCGCTTGCGCAGGTTCGGGTGCGCCGCGGTGACCGGCTTGCCAGCGAGCGACTCGCTCCCCGCGACGACCTCGCGCACCTCGGGATGCGACAGCAGGAGGCGGAGGAGCTCGCCGCCGGCGTACCCGCCGGCGCCGATGACGCCGACCTTCACGGAGCTAATTCTTTGCGCGCTTCGCGACGTCGAGGACGAAGTCGATCATCTTCGCCGGGATGTTCACGCCGGTCGTGTCGATGGAATTGCGGAACTCCATCGTGTAGTTGACCTCGTTCACGAGAAGCTCTCCGTCGCGCTCGAGCACGTCGATCGCGACGATGCCACCGCCGACGGCCTTCGCCGCGCGCACGCAGATGTCGTTCAACTCCGGCGTGACCGGGCAGTTCTCGGCGCGGCCGCCGCGCGCCGTGTTCGTGATCCAGTGCTCCGAGTAGCGGTAGATCGCGCAGATCGTCTCGTCGCCGACGACGAAGCCGCGGATGTCACGCCCGGGCTTCGCGACGTATTCCTGCACGTAATAGATGGAGTGCAGATAGTTCCCGAGCACGTCCTTGTGCTCGACGATCGCCTCGGCGCTCTCGCGGTCGTTCACCTTCGACACGAGCCGCCCCCATGAGCCGATGAGCGGCTTCATCACGACCGGGTAGCCGAGCTCCTCGACCGCGGTGAGCGCGGCCTCGGGCGTGAACGCGACACGCGTCTTCGGCGCGGGCACCTTGTGCCGCACGAGGCGCATCGTCGTGAGGAGCTTGTTGCCACAGACCTCGGCGACCTCGTACGTGTTCACGGTGGGCACGCACCAGCCGTCGAGGATCGAGAGCGCGTAGAGCGCGGTGCCGTGTTGGATGCAGCGCTCGAGCACGACGTCGACGCCGAGATCGGGACGATGTTCGGTGGGAAGCACGAGCGTCCGGTCATCGATGACCTTCGTCTCGACACCGCGCGACGCGAGCTCTTGGAGGAGCAGCTTCTCTTCGACGCGTACGCGCGAGAGGAGCACGCCGACGGTGGGGTTCTTATTCACCCCAGTCTTCTTCGGCTTCAGGCGCGAGCGCGAGCGCGACAGGTGTGATCTCGGTCACCTCGAGCTCGGCACCGCAGTCGGGACACGAGACGATCTCGCCCTTCACCGCGTCCGAGCCGACGGTCACGTCGGCGTCGCATTCAGGACACTTCGGCAATGCTGCGTTCCCCCCAGCGAATTCGCTAGGGAGCGTAACCGCTAGTCCGCGTCCGCCGCACGGTCCACGGCCGCGCGGCCGCGCGACTTGTCGACGTACATGCGCTCATCCGCCGCCGCGAGGAGCGCGTCGGCGGTGCGCCCGTCCTCGGGGAACCACGCGATGCCGAACGACACGCGCGGCACCGAGTGCTCGGCGCCGGCCCAGTGGTACGTCTCCTCACGGAGACGCGTGCTCATGCGTGAAACGAGCGCCTGCGCCGGCAGCTGGCCCGTCCGCGGGAGCATGACGACGAACTCGTCGCCGCCGAAGCGCGCGACGATGTCCTCCGCCCGCACTGACTCGCGCATGACGCGCGCCACCTTGATGAGGACCTCATTGCCCGCGAGGTGGCCGGCGCTGTCGTTCACCGACTTCAGGCCGTCGACGTCGCAGAGGGCCACCGCGAGGATGTCGCCGTGGCGATTCGCCGAGTGGATCTCGGCCTCGAGGCGCTCCATGAGGCTGCGGCGGTTCATCACGCCGGTGAGATCGTCGTCGCGCGCGAGGCGGTGCGTTTCGGCGAGGAGGCGCGCATTCGCGATCGCGATGGCGGCCTGTGCCGTGTAGAGGCGGATCAGGCGGCGCGTCTCGCTCGCGAAGCGCCGAGGCTGCGTCGAGTACGCCGCGAGCGTGCCGATGACCTCGCCGTGCGCCACCAGTGGGATCGCGATCGCCGAGCGGATGAGGTCGTGCAGCTGCGGCGTGCTCTGTGGGTGGTCGGCGTACTGCTCCGCGACGACGAGGTCGCGCGATTCGAGCGCAGCGAGAGAAAGACCCGCGAGCGGCTCGCCCACCGAGTCGCGCAACCGGAACATCGGCCCCTTATTCAGCGCGCGGATGACGAACTTCCCGTCCGGGTCGTCGGCGAGGGCGAGCATCGCGCCGTCGGTGCGCGTGAGCGCGGTCGCCTGCTCGACGACGAGCTTCAGGAGATCGTCGAACGATCGCTCGCCGGCGGCGGCGAGACCGACCTCGTAGAGCGCCTCGAACTGCCGCGCGCGCCGGCCCTCCACCTCCCCTTGACGCCAGTTGGAGTACATCGCCAGGCCGACGCGCGCGGCGAGAACAACGGTGAGCAATGCGGAAGCGCGGAGGACGATCGCCTCGGTGCGGTGATCTTCGGAGACGACGATGAGGATGCCGACCGCGACACCGACGACCCCGGGCAGCGCCATGCGCGCGAACGGCCGCAGCGGAGACGGTTGCGAGACGACGAGCTGCTGACGGTCTTCGAGGGATGACGACGCGCCGATGCTGATCGCCAACATTCCGAGCATCCACATCGGATCGCTCAGGGTGCCCGCGGTGAACGTGCCGTGGAGGTACTGCGGGAGCGAGAAGAGGTACGCGGCCGCGGTGAGGCCGACCCCCGCGATGAGCCACACGTGCGCTCGCCGAGGCGTGTCGAGCGGCGCGGCGAAGAACGCGGAGATCGCAGCGCCCGTGGCAGCGGCGTAGAGGATCGTGTACAGGAGCACCGTCGCGGTGGCGACAGGGTCGTCGCGCATCTCGACGAGGAAGACGTCTTGCACCGCGAAGGCGATGACCGCGACGAGCCCGATGCCGACGGCGGCCTGGTCGAGCAGGACCGTGTAGGTCGCGAGTCGGCGCCCTCGCAGCATCGCGATGAATCCGAGGATGAAGAAGATCGCGCCGAGGAGCGCGGCGGCGTCGCCGACGCTCGGCGGGCTCGACGGGACATCCGCGATGAGCAACATCGAGCGATAGCCGGTGGAGACGAGCCACGACACGCATCCGGCGCCCAGGAAGATCCACGACAGCCGCTCGTCGCGGCGCGCGGCCGAAAGGGCCTGCGAGACGCGGAGGAGCGCGCCGAGGCTGTAGCCGAGCCAGCCGATCGCGGCGATGGCTGCGCGCACGTAGCCCGCTGGGAGGACGAGCTCGATCACGACGATGGCGACGAGCCCGGCGACGCCCAGCGCCAACTGGCGATCGGACGGACGCGGCATCGCGCGCTGAAGTCGTATCACGACGTCGAGGCTAGCGACGCTGTACGCGAAGGACGAGGGTGGAACTCGTCCTCCCCCGCGCTGCGGACACGCCGCCGACGCTCGCACTACCCCGAGCGGGTGAGAATCGCGCGTGGAGGTGCACGCAGTGGTCTCGGCGAAGGCCGCGAAGGCACAGCTCCGTAAATACGCATTGACTTTCGACGGCGCCGAAGAAGCTCATCCGTGGGGTGAGAACGTCACGAAGGTACGTGGCAAGGTCTTCGTGTTCTTCGGGGTCGACGATGACAAGAGCGAGTGGCTCATGGGTGTGAAGCTCACGCGGTCCCTGCTCTACGCGCGCAGCCTTCCGATCGTGGAAGCGATGGGCTATGGGCTCGGCAAGTCGGGGTGGTGCAGCGTGAAGCGACCGAAGGGCGCGATCGACATGGCGCTGATGAAAGATTGGATCGCGGAGTCGTACGAAGCCGTCGGGCCGAAACGAAAGGTCGGGGCGAAGCGTCAGGGCCACATGACCGGCGCGAGGTAGGTGCGAAGCGGCGGCGGTAGCACCGACGCCGATCGGATCTCGAGCAGGACCGCGGGGAAGAGCTCGCTGTAGTCGGTCTTCGTGTACACGTCCTGGCGATGCGACTGGACGAACGCGTTGAACATCGGGTACTTCTCGGAGCCGGGCATCGAGAGCGCGCTCAGCACCCGCGAGCGGAACTCGCGCAGGTCCCAGTGGAAGCGAAGCCAGGCGAGCGCATGCCCGTACTCGTGCATGAGCGCGGACCGTGCGAAGTCGCGGCCATAGCGATCCTGGATGTCCGAGCCGAGCATCACGACGCCGCTCTGAATGTCGAAGCACGCCGCAGCGCCCGGCGCGGTGCGCGGGATGGGACGTGGCACCACGACGATCCGGACCGAACGCAGGAGATCACGTACCTGCGGCGCGAGACGCGCGAGCGCTTCCTCGCGCAGCGCGACGACGTTGAGCGGGATCGCTTCGTCGAAACGCGTGCGCGCGTCGCTTGCCGCGTATGCGGGTGCGGGATCGAGCGTGACGAAGAGGAACGCCGCGACGACGATCGCTCGCGTGAGCACAGGGCCCGCGGTTACAAGACGCATGCCCGCAGGTCGAAGCGAGCGGGCGCCTGCTCACTCCGCGGCCGCGAGTTCTCCCTCGATCACTCTTAGCGAAGGCCCTTCGAAGAACCCTTCGCGGTACGCCATCGCGATGGCCTGCGTGCGGCTGTGAACGCCGAGCTTCATGAGGATGTGTTCGACGTGGGTGGTCACCGTGCGCGGGCTCAAGACGAGACGCTGAGCGATCTGCGCGTTGTCAAGACCCGCGACGAGGTGTGCGAGCACCTCGAGCTCGCGGCGCGTGAGCCGACGCTTCCCCGGCAGCCCGCGACGCTTTCCGCGCACGAGCTTCTGAACGCGCGCGAGGAGCTCGTCGAGCGCGAATGGCTTGGGAAGGTAGTCGTCCGCACCCACGAGCAGGCCCGCGACGCGGTCGTACGACTCGCGGCGCTCACCAGAGATCAAGATCACGCCGACGCTGTCGCCGAAGTCATCCTTGAGCTTGCGAAGGACCTCGTACCCGCTCAGCCCCGGCATGAGCACATCGAGGAGGACGACGTCCGGTGGCCGCTCGCGCGCGAAGCGAAGTGCCTCTTCGCCGCAGCTCGCCTCTGCGGTCTCGAACCCGTAGTCGCTCAGCAGATTCACGATGAGACCGCGGACGTTCGGATCGTCATCGACGACGACGACCAGCTCACTCACGCACTAATCCCTCCGTCAGCGTGTCTGCTGTGAAGCAAGATGAGGACCAGCATGCTCGGTGTCCAGATGAGCATGACCATGCTCGATGGAGGAACAGCGGAATCAGACCAAGCATGGCGCTCCACGACCAAGCGTGCCCTCCATCGTTGGCCGACCGGCGAGCGTGCGGTCGTCTCCGTCCCATCGCGTAGGTCCCGCGCGGTGCGCGAAATACGTCGCGCATCGCTGTCGCGCGCTGTCGCTCCTCCATAGCGTCCGTCTCGCCGTGCGTCGGCACCCATCGACGTCCGGCGAAAAGGAGGTCAGAGCGGAGCAGATGCAGCGATTCATTCACCCACGCGCAGCGTTCACTCTGCCCATCGCGATAGCGCTCATGGCGTCGATCGCGCTCGTCGCCCCCGCGCGAGCGGGCACAAGCTCGTCACCGAATGGCGTGCTCGATACGGACGCCATCGGCATCGCCACCGGCGGCGGAACGATCGAGATCGTGTCGCCACTCATCGCAAGTTTTGGATTCAACGCGAAGCGGCCGCCGAATTTCCAGACCGGTGGTCCAGGCTTTGCGACAGGTCGCATCAACTTCGACAGGCACGGCAACGTGGTGGGCGGGCGTCACGTGAACGTGCCCGTCACGCTCATGAAGATCACCGTCACCCAGACGCCGACACCGAACGGCACGGGGGGCGACGCACAGATCGTCGGCAACTGCGAGGCCCAGGGTGCCGAATGCCCGAGCCACACGCCGGCATTCAGGTCGGTCGTGGTCCTGGTCACGGACACCAGCGACTCCGGCGCCGGCTCCGACGCCTTCCAGATCCTCTACTGCACTGATCCAGGGACGACGTCGTTCCCAGCGGCGTGCCCTGAGACTGACGGCGGCGGGACCATCCGCACGGGCAACGTGCAGATCCGACCGAGCAGCGGTGGAAGTGGCGGCACGGCGCCACTCGCACCGATCGCGGGGAGGCGGCTGCCATGAAAGAACGAACGAAGATGTTCAAAGTCCTGATCTCGACCGGCGCGGCAATGGCCCTGGTCATCGCGCTGGCGCTATCGCAGCCGGCGCAGCCCGCGGCGGCCGTGATCACCGAGAATGTGATCACGGGCGCAGGCGCGGGCATCTACCCGGCTGGCGCGACCTTCAACGGCATCCAGCTCGCCGGTTCGACGTTCGGCTTCGGCGTCCAGACGAACACGGACGGCTCGGGCAAGGGCGACTTCGAGATGCAGATCAACGGCTCGAGCCCGATCGGTCTCAGCCAATGGATCACCATCACCGGCTGGATCAACAGCGGGACGGTCAACACGGACGGCACGGTGACCCTTCAGGGCACGTGCACGCTCGACATGGGTGACGGCGCTCCGCCAGTAGGTGGCCTCTCGCTCATTGCGAACGTCAGCGTGACCAGCGTCCAGGTGACGGTCGGCAACACGGTGCTGCAGGCCCTACCGAAGTCGGACGGCTGGATCTTCATCGACTAGCCCGGTTCGGACAACGCAAGAGGCCGGGCGTCACGCCCGGCCTCTTTCGTTCTGTTCACGGATGCGTAAACGTGAGGCGCGAGTTACCAGGCTCCCTCTACGCTTCGCCGTTGTGGGAAGGGTCGGGGCGACCTGTTTCGCGTTCGCGCTGATCGCGTGCGGAACGCCAGCGTCGTCACAGGCAGATGGCGGAACAGGTCAGATCACAACAGCGAGCGCGGCGACGACGCGGCCGCCGACGGCAGCTCCGGCGACGGTGACCTTCACGAGCGTGAGGTCGCCCGTGTCACGGGGGAGCACCGGCGCGGTGACGATCGCTACGACGCCAGGGCTTTCGTGCTCGACCACTGTGACCTACGCGAGCGGGCCGAGCGGAGCTGCGGGACTTGCGGGTACGAAGGTCGCCGACGGGAACGGATCTGCTTCGTGGACGTGGACCGTGGGCACGAACACGACGCCCGGCACTTGGCCGATCGACGTGCGCTGCGGCGGCGTGTCAGCGCGCGCGACCTTCATCGTTCGGTAGACCGGCTCACTGCGCGCGACTACCAGGGCAGTCTGCCTGATGTCTGCGATGTCCTGAGACATCGTCTCCGATGTCTCGACACATCACAGTGTGAGCCAGGAGGGATTCGAACCCACGACCAAGGGATTAAGAGTCCCCTGCTCTACCGCTGAGCTACTGGCCCACCCAATTTTAGCGAGCCAGCATCGCGCGCGTCTCGTGCGCACGCATCAACAACGTGGATAAGTCTTACGCCGCGCCGATCTTGAAGATCTTCGTTCCGCAGACAGGGCACGAACCCTGCGTCGCGGGGCGGCCGTTCTTCATCGTGATCTGCTTCGCGTCCTTGATCTCGCGGGAGGCCTTGCATTTGACGCAATAGCCACTCGCCACTTAAGTCGCCTCCAGTCGGGGGATGTCGGGCATCGTACCCTAGGCCCTCCGACCCACTACAACCACAAAACCCCGCCTTTCGGCGGGGTCTCGTGGTGAGGAAGGGAAGGGTTGGGATTTCTTAAGTTGTCGACGGATTAGACGAGCAAGCAGCGTGCCACGACGAAAAAGCAGCCAAGGGAGCGGTGATTGCGGGCCGAAATCTTGTCCATCGGCACGGAGCTGCTCCTCGGGCAGATCGTCGACACGAACGCCCACTACCTCGCCGGACGGCTCGCCGATCTCGGCATCGACTGCCTCTTCATCAGCACGGTGGGCGACAACCTCGGCCGCACGACCGAGCTCATGCGCCGCGCGCTCGAGCGGAGCGATCTCGTTATCACGAGCGGCGGGCTCGGCCCCACCGAGGACGACCTCACGCGCGAGACGATCGCCGCGGTGCTCGGTGAGACACCGCAGATCGATCCCGAGCTCGAGCGGCAGCTGCGCGCGTGGTTCGCCGCGCGCAATGTGTCGATGCCCGAGCGCAACCGCAAGCAGGCGTGGCTGATCCCGTCGGCGCGCGCGATCCCGAACCCGAATGGCACGGCGCCCGGATGGGACGTCCGCAGGGAAGGCAAGCGCATCGTGTCGATGCCCGGCGTGCCACGCGAGATGACCCACATGTGGGAGCACCACATCGAACCGACGCTCATCCGAGACGCGCGCCTGCGCTCGCGCACGCTGAAGATCCTCGGTGTCGGCGAGTCACAGGCTGAGGAGACGCTCGCGGAGCTAGTGCGTTCGACGGCGCCGACCGTGGTCACCAAGGCGAAGGACGACGGCCTGCATATCCGCATCACCGACAAGGACGCCGATCCTGCGACGATGGACGCGCGCATCGCGGCGATGGAGGCGAAGGTCCGGGAGCGGCTCGGTCAGTACGTGTGGGGCACCGACGACGAGCAGCTCGGTGATGTGATCGCGCGCGGCCTCGAGTCGCGACGCTGGCGGCTCGCGACGGCCGAGGCGCTCTCCGCGGGCGACGTGTCGCGCACGCTCGCGCAGGCGCCGCGTGCGAACGAGTGGTTCACGACGGGCGTCGTCGTGCCGCACGCGGACGCGGCGTCGCTCGCGCGCGCGATCGAGCACTCCGAGGCGCAGGTGCGTCTGCTGGTGCCGCACGGCGACGCGAGTGCGGAGATCAGCGTCGTTACGCCGGACCGTCCGCGCAGCGCGACGATCCGCTTCGGCTCAGTCGCCGAGGGCCGGCGACGCGCCTGGCTCGCGGCGCTCGACCTCCTCCGTCGCGCGCTCGCGTAAGAGGGCGACTGCGAGCCCGACGAACATCGCTGCGGGCAGGAACGCGCTGAACGATTCGCGATGCCGCGCGACGGCGAGCGCGTAGAGGAGCGGCGCCAGGACAAGCAGTGCGGCGATCCCCGCGAGCGCGACGATCCGCGCCGTGCGGCGGTCCGCGAGCGCACCACCCGCGAGCGCGAGCGACACGAGGAGCAGCAGCTGGTCGTATGACCACAGGTACGGTGCACCTGCGACGCCGAGCGCGCTCCAGAGCGCGAGCCGCGCGTCGTGGCCGCGCGCGCGTAGTGCGATCGCGATGCCCGCGGCAATGAACGCGAGCGCGACACCCAGACCGAGCGGCGAGCCGAGCACGTCACGCAGCGCGACGGTGATGGACGCCGAGCGTGAGAGCCGCTCGGGCGCGACGTCGGCGCTCCACGCGGCGAGCCAGCCGGGCAACACGAACCAGCCGAGGGCGACGATCGCGAGGCCCGTCAGTCCTCCCGCGATCACGAAGCGGATGCGGTCGCGCGCGGTCACGAGCATGCCGAGGCTGGTCCACACGAAGAGCTGCGGCTTCGCGAGGAAGGCCGCGGCGATGATCCCGGCAGTCCGGTCACGCCCGGCGCGCAGCGCGACGATGGCGGCGCAGAGCGCGGCGAGGAGCACGAAGCTCCACTGACCGAGCACGAGCGCGTGAAAGCCCGGCTGCGACACGAGGAGCGCGAGGCCGAACGCGAAGTGCAGCACCGCGTCCGCCGGCACGAGCGCGCGAAGCAGCGCGCGCAGCGCGATCGCGGCGAGCGCGACGCCCCCGACCATCCAGATCCACGCCGCCGTTTCGAGCGGCAGCAGCGCGAGCGGAACGAGCGCTACCGCGACCCAGGGGACGTAGCCGTAGACGCTCGTGTTCGGCTCCTGCGTGCCGAGCACGCGGACCGTGTCGCGCCACGTCGCGGCGTCGTACGGGTCCGCCCCGATCACGAGCGCGCGAGCGCCGGCCCAGAAGCCGGAGAAGTCGTTCTCGTGCACGAGCTCGATGCGGCGATCGAGCGGTCCGGCGATGACGATGAACGCGACACCGATGAAGACTCCGATGAGGAACGCGACGTCCGCGCGGCGCTCAGCAGTCACGCGCCGCAAGCCTACTTGCTCGCGCCGTTGCCCTTCTGCTTCACCGCGTTCTTCACCTTGTCCGCTGCGGCACGCGCTTTCTCCGCGGCCTCACGCGTCGTCTTCGCGGCCTCGGAAGCGCGCGGATCCTGCGTCGCCGCGGGCTGCAGCGTCGGGTGTGCGGTCGACTGACGCTCGGCGCGCGATACGCCTGCTGTCGCGCGCAACGTCTCTACCGCGCGAGTCGTCGCGCGCGCGGCGGCGGTCGCGGTCCTCGTCTCGGCGCGAGGCGCGGCCTCCTCGGCCGCGTCGGCGAGATCGGCGGCGAGGGTCACCGCCGACTCCGCCACGCGCTCCACCTGGGTCCTCCCAGGCGCGAGGGGGGACGTCGCGATCATCGCGAGCACGGTCGACGCGCGCTCGCTCTTCACGTCGGTCGCGAGCGTCGCGGCGAGCGAGAGCGCTCGCTCACGCTGCGCGCTGAAGCGCGACTCGAGCTGCACGGAGAGATCGATCTCGTCAGCGGGCGCGAGCTCCGCCGCCGCCGCCGCGATGTGCTCCGAGTAGAACGCTGACGCGACGAGCGCATCGGAGGTGCGACCTGTCGCCGCGAGCTTCTCCGCCTCACCGAGGCGATGCTCCGCGATCGACATCTCGACAGCCGCGCGATCGGCGGGAGCGGCGGCGAGCGCGAGACGAACTTGCTCGGCCGCGATCTTCACCGGATACAGCGTGTCGTCGGGAAGCGCGTCGGCGCTCGCGGCAAAACCGGCGAGCGCGAAACACAGAACGAGGGAGCCGAGAGCGACACCGCGCACGATGTACGGCGCCGGACGTGCGAGGAGCTCAAGGAACGTCCACGCCGTATCCCGCAGACGGCGCGAGCGCGGATCGAGCCGGGCCATGACGCGGGTGCGCATGCGGGCCTTCGTGTATGCATCCGGGACCGATGGCGCATCGGCGTGCAGGTGGAGAGCGATGCGGACGGATTCGCGCAGCTCCGTGTTGTGGATGGACGACAGTTGGCGCTCGCCGCGCGCAACGTCATCAATAAGACGATCGAGGTTTTTGTGGCCGCTTCTCCCCACCACGGCCGTCTAACGGCTTGCCTGTTCGCTCCGTTATCCCCCACTCAGGTCACGGGGTGTCTATGTGCCAAATTTGGAATCAGGTCGGCTAACCACCGGACCGCGCGCGGAACCTCATGCAGACGCGCAGTAGCGTGTCGCCGTGACCGACGTTCGACTCGAGCGGTACGCGCGCGTGCTCGTGTGGGCCGCACCGATCTGGGCGGTCCTTCTGTTCATCGGCACGCTCGACCATCAGCCACCGCCTCAGACCGCGTTCGCGGAGTACGCGAGATTCATCACGACGGCGACGTTCCTCGCGAGTCATCTTGTCGCGAGCATCCTCGGTGCCGCGTTCGGCACCTTGGGCTTCGCGGCGCTGTTCGTGATCCTCGTACAGCGCGGTGCCGGTGCGTTGACGACATGGGCGTTCGCGCTCTTCGTGATCGGAAACACGCTCGTGACGTCCGTTTTCGGTGCCGCGGCGTTCGCGCAGCCGGCCATCGGTCGCATGTACCTCGCCGGAGCGACCGCGCAGGCGGTCGCACTCCAGGACGACATCTACGGCATTCCCCTGTTCGCGACAGCGCTGCCTGGTGTGGTGCTGCTGACGGTCGGTCTCGTGCTCTTCGGCATCGCCACGGCACGCGCGGTGTGGCTACCTCGTTGGGTCGGGATCACGCTGGCCGTTTCGGCGCCGCTGTTCGGCATCCTTGGCTTCATCCTCGCCGATGTGGTGCAGAGCGTGGGCGCTGCCGGTCTCATCGTATGCACGCTGGCGATCGCGGTCTTCGCGGGTCGCGGCTCGCGCGCCGAGTCAGAGCGCTACGGAGCGGGCGGGGTCGCGGGCGCGGGCAGTGGTCCACCCCACACCGGTGCGTAGTGG
>VBJD01000032.1 GCA_005887995.1 Chloroflexota bacterium | reverse complement strand
GCGGTCAGCACCGACGACGGCACGTTCGCGATGCGGATCTCGACACCGATCGCCCTCCATTCATCGACGAGCACCTGCTCGATGCGCTCGCGCAGCGCGTTCCCCGTCGTGCCGACGAGCTTCAGGCTCATGCGCGTGCCTGCCTTCGCCCGGATCCCGTCCGATCCGGCCGTCCAGCCCGCGCCGTCGAGCTCGCGCGCCGCGGCGACCGGGTCGTACCCGTCCTGCACGAGCCCGTACGCGGCCCAGCCGATGGGGATCTCCGCCGTGCCGGCGCGCGCCCGGCCGAAGAGGAGCGTGTCGACGATCCGCTGCCGCGGCGTCGCGAGGAGAAGCGCGTGCCGCACCGCGCGGTCGGACAGGATCGGATGCGGGCCTGTTTCGGCGCCTGCCTCCGATATTCGCGCGAGGTTGAAATGCACGGTCTCGACGACCGGCGACGGCGCCTGCGCGATCGCGACCTGTGGCTCGTGCGCAAAGTCGGGGACGTCGCTCTCGAAGATGCTCGGCGCGATGTCGGCTTCGCCCGCTTTGAGCTGTGCCTTGGCGACGTCGAGCGAGGGCGTGAAGCGGAAGATCACGCGATCGAGATGCGGACGAACGCGCGCCAGCGGATTCCGCTCCGCCGTGACGTGATCTCCGGCCGCGAACTCGGTGATGCGGAACGGCCCCGTCCCGAGCGGCGACCGGCCGTACGCGACACGCACGGCGTCGGACGCGCCCTCGAGCAGGTGTCTCGGCAGGACGACGTCGAAGCGCATCGTGTACGCGGCGTCCAGCGATGCGTAGTGGACGACCGCCGTGAGATCGTCGGGCGTCTCGACGTCGGCGATGCGGTCGTAGCCGTCACGGCTCGAGACCTTCGGGTCGCCGACGATGGACTGCCACGTGAAGCGCACGTCCGCGCTCGTGAGCGGCGCGCCGTCAGACCACCTCACGCCCTCCCGCAGGCGGTAACGCACGGTCATGCCGCCACCCGCGAGCGCGATGCCGCCGTTGGCGAGCGTGGGCACCTCGCGCGCGAGGGCGGGAATCTCCGCGCCGTCCGGCCCCACCCTCAGCAGACCTTCGACCGCGACTCGCGCGATCGTCGCCGCGGACTGCACGCCCGGCGCGTACAGGAGGTCGAGGGTCGCCGGTTCCTGCCACGCGACCAGCGCGGTGCCGCCATCTGCCGGCGTCGCGACCGGCGTGATCGGGCCACCGGCGCACGCGCTGATGACCAGTGCGATCACGAAAGAGGGGAGCCGGCTACCCATCCGCTCTATACTGTTGCTACGTCGCACGGGCGGTGCGGCGATTCTTTTTGTCAGGAAGCAGGTCGTTCCGTGTACGCAGTCGTCCGCAGCGGCGGCAAGCAGTACCGCGTCGAAGAGGGCACGCAGCTGACCGTCGCCAAGCTCGCCGGGCAGGCGGGCGACAAGGTGACGTTGTCGGACATCCTCTTCGTTGCGGACAACGAGGCCATCAAGGCGGGCCCGGCGGCACTCAAGGGCGCGCGGATCACGGCGGAGATCATCGGACACACAAAGGGTCCGAAGATCGACGTGCTGCGCTACAAGAACAAGACGCGCCAGCGCAAGACGCGGGGTCACCGCCAGGACGAGACGACCATCAAGATCCTGAAGATCGAGGGGCTTCACTAATGGCACACAAGAAAGGCGCGGGCTCGACCCGCAACGGTCGCGATTCCGCCGGGCAGCGTCTCGGCGTGAAGGAGTACGCCGGCTCGCTTGTCGAAGCCGGGACGGTGCTCGTCCGCCAGCGCGGCACCAGGGTCCTCCCCGGTCAGAACGTCGGCGTCGGCAAGGACCACACGCTCTTCGCGCTCGTCGCGGGCGAGGTGAAGTACGGTCCGGCGCGCGATGACCGACGGAAGGTTTCCGTCGTCCCGCAGGTTTAGGTAGTAGAGGCAGACGATGAAAGAAAAGATCCACCCCAAGTACATGCAGGCGAAGGTGCAGTGCGCCTGCGGCAATACATTCATGACCGGATCGACGAAGCCCGAATTACACGTCGAGGTCTGCGCCAAGTGCCACCCGTTCTTCACCGGAAAGCAGCACATCCTCGACATCCAGGGTCGCGTCGACCGCTTCAAGAAGCGATACGCGAAGGCAGAAACGGCCGCCGCGTCGGCGGAGGCCGCCAAGAGCCGTTAGCTGAGGCCCATCGCGGCTTCGACCCGTCCCGGGCTCGAGGTCATCGTGGGCCCGATGTTCAGCGGGAAGAGCGAGGAGCTCATCCGCCGCGTGAAGCGCGCGGTCATCGCGCGCCGCAGCGTCCAGGTGTTCAAACCGGTCATCGACGACCGTTACGGCGCCCTGGTCGTGCGTTCACACGACGGCGACTCGTTCATCGCGCGGCCGGTGCGCACGAGCGAAGAGATCCCCGCGCTCGTTGCACTCGACACGAGCGTCGTGGGCATCGACGAGGTCCAGTTCTTCGATCCGGGCATCGTCCATGTCATCCGTTCGCTCGTCGCGAACGGACGACGTGTCATCTGCGCGGGCCTGGATCAGGACTTCCGCGGCGAGCCGTTCGGCCCCGTGCCGACGCTCCTCGCGCTCGCCGAGCGCGTCGAGAAGCTGGAGGCGATCTGCGTCGTCTGCGGCGAAGCGGCGACGCGCACGCAGCGGATCGTCGACGGCATCCCCGCGTTTTACGACGAGCCGATCATCGTCGTCGGCGCGAAAGAGGCCTACGAAGCTCGCTGCCGCTCCTGCCACGAAGTCCCGAGGCGTATGCCTACGCCGCCTTCCGAACTGAAGTCGAGCGAGGAGCGGCTTCGCCGCGACGAGCGAGTCCTGGATCTCGAGTGACAACGAGAGAGAAGACTGGGAGTAAGACGCCGCCGGCGGCTTACGGTGGGCAGGCGGTCATAGAAGGGGTCATGATCCGAGGGAAACGGACGGTGGCGCTGGCGTGCCGCAAGCCGGACGGCGGAATCTACCGCTACCGCGAGCCGCTTGACTCGCTACTGCAACGCTCGCGCATCGCGCGCGCGCCGTTCGTTCGCGGCCTGGTCGTGCTCTGGGAGAGCGTCTCGTACGGCGTGCGCATGCTCATGCGTTCCGCGGAAGTCCAGCTCGACGAAGAGAGCCGCGCATCGGCGGGCGCCACGAACGGAGTCGCCATGGGGCTCGGGCTCCTCGGCGCCCTCGCGATCTTCATCGGTATCCCCTACGTCATCACCCAATTCGTGCACTCCGCCGTCCCGTCGTCGCTGCTGCTGAACTTGGCGGAAGGCGCGATCCGTCTGCTGCTCTTCCTCGGCTATCTCGCGCTGATCTCGCTCATGCCGGAGATCCGCCGCGTGTTCGCGTATCACGGCGCGGAGCACATGGCCATTCACGCCTTCGAGCACGGCGACCCTCTTACCGCCGAGCGCATCGAGCCCTATCCGACCGCGCACCCGCGCTGCGGCACCGCATTCCTCCTTTTCGTCGTCGTCGTCACGATCGTCCTCTTCGCCTTCGTGCCGCGCACGAATCTCGTCGTCGATCTCATCGCGCGCCTTTTGCTCGTGGTGCCGGTCGCGTCGATCTCTTATGAAGTCCTGAAGCTCGGCGCGGCCCACGAGGCGAACCGGCTTGTCCGCGTCATCGTCTGGCCAGGCCTGCTCCTGCAGCGCATCACGACGCGACGACCCGACCGCGGCATGATCGAGGTCGCCGCCGCATCGCTCGAGGAGGCGATCGCCGGCGACGGCGCTGGCGCTGACGCGAGGGTCGGGGGCCAGCGTGCCTGAGCTCTTGACCGCCGGACTGCGCCGGCGTCTCGAACAGATCGAGGTGCGATACGACGAGATCGGGACATCGCTCGCCTCGCCTGAGGTGACGAGCGACCCGAAGCGTATTCGCGCGCTCGGACAGGAGCTCGCGAGCCTGACGCCCATCGTCGAGACCGTACGCGAGCTGCGCGCGTCCGAGGCGCGAGCCAAGGAGGCGCAGGAGCTCATCGAGTCCGACGACGGCGATCTTCGCGATCTGGCGCGCGAAGAGCTCGCGACCGCGTCGAACCAGATCGATGCGAACGTCGGGAAGCTGCGGACCCTGCTCGTGCCGCGCGATCCGAACGACGAGAAGAACGTCATCGTCGAGATCCGCGGGGGCGAGGGTGGGGAGGAGGCGGCGCTCTTCGCGCACGATCTGTACCGCATGTACACGCGCTTCGCCGAGCGGAACCGCTGGAAGGTCGAGATCCTGTCGCAGAGCGAGTCCGAGAAGGGCGGCTTCAAGGAGATCATCTTCCGCGTCGCGGGGCGCGCCGCGTATAGCAAGCTCAAGTTCGAATCGGGTGTGCATCGCGTTCAGCGCGTGCCGGCGACCGAGGCGCAGGGCCGCATCCATACCTCGACCGCGACGGTCGCGGTGCTGCCGGAAGCGGAGGAAGTCGATATTCAGATCGACGAGGAGCGTGACTTGAAGATCGACGTGTACCGCGCCGGCGGGAAGGGCGGTCAGGGCGTGAACACGACGGACTCCGCCGTGCGCATCACGCACCTGCCGACCGGCCTCGTCGTGGCGATCCAAGATGAGCGCTCGCAGCTGAAGAACAAGTCCAAGGCGATGGCCGTACTGCGCGCGCGCCTGCTCGCGCTCGAGGAGGACCGGCGTGCGACCGAGGAGGGCGACGCGCGCCGCGCGCAGATCGGACGCGGCGAGCGCGCGGAGAAGATTCGCACCTATAACTATCCGCAGGACCGCATCACCGACAAGCGGCTGGATGGAAATCTCTCGGGTATCGAGCGGCGTATGGATGGAGACATCGGCGATCTCGTTGATGCGCTCGTGACCGAAGATGAAGTCGCGCGTCTGACGCGGCTCGAGGAGGAACAGAAGTGAAGATCATGACCGGACCGCTCGGCGGGCTCACCGCTGTCCTCGCGCTGCTCTATTTCGGCGCCTCGCTGTTCCACAGCGGCATCGTCGTTCGCGGCAACGTCCTCGACGCGGCGACGATCCCCGAGGCGCTCCTCGGGGTCGTCCTCGTCGCGGGGCTTGTCGGTCTCATCCGCTCCGCACTCGCGACCTACCTCATCACGCTCGCGGGCACGCTGTTCGGACTCACCATCGTCGTGCTGCGCGGCGCGCTCGGCGTCGATCTCTGGATCCACGTCGCGATGCTCACCGGTCTCCTCGTCGGCCTTGCGCTCATCCTCCGTGAGCCCGGTAGGGCGGTACGGGCCTAGCGGTCCGCGGCGGCACCGTCGTCACGGCGCGCGGTAGCGAGCGCGCCGACGTGCTCGTCGAGGGCGAGCGCATCGCGCGTATCGGGCGCGTTCCGACGCAAGACCGCGAGATCGACGCGACCGGTCTCCTGGTGCTGCCCGGATGCGTCGACCTGCATACGCATCTCGCACCGACGGCGACGTGGCGGCCGATCGACGACTGGGAGCACGGCACCGCGGCCGCGCTCGCCGGCGGCGTCACGACCGTGCTCTCGATGGTCCACGTGCCTGAGGGCAGCTCGCCCCTCGGCGCGATCGAGGGATGGCAGCGCGACGCCGAGGGATCGCGCGCCGACTACGCCTTCCACATCGTCGTGAACGATCCGCCGCGGGCAGTCGCTGAGCTGCCGGAGCTCGTGCGCGCGGGCTACGCCGGTCTCAAGGCTCCATCTCGCGGGCCGGACGAGCGTCCGCTATTTCCCGGCGAGCCGGCCGGTCGAGGCCGAGGTCACCGCGGTCCGCGCCGCGCTCGGCCACGCCACCGATACCGGCGCCCCGATGTACCTCGTGCATCTCTCATCGGCCGCGGCGCTGGAGGAGGTGCGGCGCGCGAAGGCGAGCAGCCGCGCACGTGTGTTCGGCGAGATGCGGCCGCTCTACCTCTACCTCACGCGCGAGCGCTTCGATCGCGCGGATGGCGCGCTGTGGGTCGGACAGCCACCGCTGCGCGAGCAGGCCGATGTCGATGCGGCGTGGCGCGCGCTCGCCGACGGCACGATCGACACGGTCGGTACCGATCACGTCCCGTACTCGCGTGCGCGCAAGCTCGAGCCCGGTCTGCCCTTCGACAAGATCCCGCCCGGCGTCTCGAACCTCGAGACGATGCTGCCGATGCTCTACTCCGAGGGCGTGCGCAAGGATCGGCTCACCATCGAGCGTCTCGTCGACCTCCTCGCGACGACGCCGGCGCGCATCGCGGGACTTGGGTCGAAGGGCGACATCGCCCCAGGGAAGGACGCGGACCTCGTGCTCCTCGATCCCGCGAGGACGCGACCCGTCCGCGCGGCCGAGATGCACTCGGCGTCGGACTACGACCCGTACGAGGGCTGGGAGGTCACGGGCTGGCCGCGCGTCGTGTTGCTGCGCGGGCAGGTCGCGTACGACGGGAAGATCCGTGCGTCGACGCGTAACGGTCGCTTCGTCCCTCGCTCGCCGCTCGCGTAGCGGGAACCGTCGCGCGGCGCGCTTGTAAAGAGGAGCGAGATCGCCGGGTCGGCGTGGCCGACCGAACAGGAGGGCGTGTCATGCGCCGATCGATCGTCTTCGCTGTCGCATTCGTCGCCTTGTCGCTCGGATCGCTGAGTTTCGCGGCCGCGGGTGGTGGCTGTATGCCCCCCAGTGGGACGACCGAAGGCAAAGGCGTCGAGGTGAAGGTTGCGAACTGCAGCTTCATACCGACGATCATCCACGCGCCGGTCGGCGCGAAGGTCACATGGTTCAACGGCGACTACCTCCCCCACGCGATCAACGGCCTGGGTTGGAACGCGAGCGTGCCCGGCATGCCGACGAATCCCGGCACCAACGTCTCACAGACCTTCTCCCAGCCCGGCATCTATCCCTACATGTGCTACGTGCATCCGGGCATGGCTGGCATCGTCGTCGTCGGCGATGTCGCCCTGAATCCGAACGCCGATGGCGGACTGACGACGCCACCCGTTGCGAACGTCCCTGCCGCGCCGATCGCGGCTGCCGCGTCGAAGGCGCTCACGCCATCCGTCGCGACCGCGGCGACGGCCGTCGAGATGCCGATCGTGATCGCGCTGATCTTTGCTGCGGGCGCCGCGGGCTATGTCTTCGCTTCGCTGCGGCGCTACCGTTGGCTCGATGGAGCGCTTGGTATACGACGACGACACGGCGTTCACGCTCGCTGACGATGCGGCGACCGTCTCGCGCATCGTCCGCACGACGACCGTCGACAAGCTGCGAGCCATGAAGTTCGATCAGTGGACCGCGCTCGAGGTGCTCGGCCACGTCGCGGATATGGCCGACGTCTTCGCGGAGCGCGTGCGGCGGATCGTCCGCGAGCAGAAGCCGGCGCTGGCAAGCGTCGATCAGGACGCGGTGCACGCGCAGCGGCGCAACAACGAAAGAGATCCGATGGAGTTCGCCAAGCGGATCCAGGCCGCGCACGGCGAGATGGTCCGTCTTCTCACAGACAAGGCGAATCGCGCGCGGACCGGCGTGCACGCCGACTGGGGCGAGGTCGACGCCGCGCACGTCGCCGCGTATCAAGCGAGGCACGCGCACGAGCATGTGACCGACGTCGCGAAGCGATTCCCGCCGAGCAACTAAGCACGCGCTGCGCAGAACGCAACTCGTATCTATGCCGTAATACGTAGTTGTGGAGGACATCCGAGGGCAGGCCCTCGCGCCGCTCTCGCGCGCCGACGCCGAACGCCTCCTGCCGGAGCTGACCGCTGGACGACAGACGCTCGAGCGTCGCCTCCTGCGGGCGCGATGTCTCAAGTACCTCGAGTCGTTCGACATCGCGTGGGCCGAGCTCACCGCGGTCCTGCCGCTGGTGAAGGACGCGCTCATGCAGGCGCGCGTCGCTGTCGACCTCATGCATCTCTCCTATTACCTTGTCCGGCGCGAGGACTTCGAGCGGTATCGGGCAATGGCGCAGCAGCCGGCCGCGGGCGATCCGCTGATCTTTGCCGAGTGGCACCTCGGCTGTTCCATCGTCGACACCGCGTCGAATCTCATCAGTCAGGCGCTGATGCACGCGCGCCAGTCCGAGGACGCGCTGCAGGTCGCGCCGAAAGGCCGCGGCCGCGACCTCGTGACGACGCGCGTGCAGCGGCAGCTGGCGCACCTGCTGTCGCACGCGGGCGACTACATCGGGGCCCGCGCCGCCGCCGAGCAGACCGTCAAACACGCCGCGCGCCTCTCGGATCCGGCCGAGGCCGCGTGGGCAACGTACACGGTCGGGTTCGTGGACTGGTTCGGCGGACGACTCGACGGCGCCGTCGACGCGTTCACCAAGGCCGAGGCCGAGCTCCGTCAATACGGATCGTCGGTCTGGCGGCACACGCTGCTCTGTCTCGCACGCGCGAAGCTCGAGCGCGGCGAGCTCACGGAAGGTGAGCGCCTCGCGAAACAGAGCGCGACCGGAGCAGCGGAGGATCACGGCCACATCGCGCTGCTGCGCAACGAGGCTGAGGTCGCCGACCTCATCCTGACGCGCGCCGGGAAGGGGCTGCCCGAGGACGAGCAGTTCCGCGACTTCGTGCGCGCGATCGTCACCGCGAAGAAGGGCGATCCGCGGAGGGGCGTCCGCATGCTGGAGCTGGCGACGCGAGAGTTCGAGGCACGCGGCATGGACCACTGGGCGATCGGCGCCGCGGTGCACGCGGCGTTCTGGCGAGAGTCGATCGTCCGCGGCGGCGGCACATCGCGCGCGGCCGCGCTCGTGCGCGACATCGGCACCCGCGGCGGCGAGGGATTCGCGTACTACCTCCCCGACGTGGCGGCGTGGCTCGGACGCGCCGCGGAGCGTGACCCGCAGGCGAAGGCGCTCGGCCGTGCGATCCGGGCGCGCGCCGAAGCCGCACAGCAGCGCGCGAAGGCCGACGCTGGCGAAGGTGCGGGCGCCTCGGCGCTCGACGAGGCCACGTTCGGTCTGCGCGCGATGGGCCTCACCTGGCGGGAGATCGGGATCCTGCGCGAGATGGAGCAGCTCTCCCGCGACGGTAAGCGTCTTGACCGCGACTCGCTCGCGCAGCGGCTCGGGGTCTCGCCAAACACGCTGCGCGTGCACCTCACTCGGATCCGCGCGAAGCTCGACGTCGTCGAGAAGCGAGGCGACGAGGTGCTGCTCGAGGCGGCGCTCTCCCGGCGTCCGGGTCTCGTCGCGCCCTAATCGAGCGTCACTGTCTCTCGCCACGCGGGGACGTGTGTGTCGAAGCCGAGCGCCCGGACCTTCGGCTCGAGCGCGGCCTCGGCGGGAGGGTCGCCGTGGACGATGAAGACCCGCTTCGGCCGGCGCGTCCCGCGTCGGAAGTTACCGACCCAGTCGAGGAGCTCGGTCTCGTCGGCGTGCGCCGAGAAGCCCGAGATCGACATCACGCGGCACCGCACCTCATGGGTCTGTCCGTCGAGACGGATCTCCGTCGCGCCGGCCTGCAGGTGCGCGCCGAGAGTGCCCTGCCCTTGGTAGCCGACAAAGAGGAGCGTCGCGGCTGGGTCGCCGACGATGTTGCGCAGGTGGTGGAGCACGCGCCCGCCGGTGAGCATGCCGTTCGACGCGACGATCATGTACGGCCGCGGCGCGACCTTGATCTTCTTCGAGTCCTCCGCATCGTTCGTGATCTGCGCGCCCGGGTAATCGAGGGGATCGTCGTCCCGCGCGAGCAGCGCGCGCGTCTCCGCGTCGAAGTACTCGCGATGGCGTTTGTAGATATCGGTCGCTTTCGACGCCATCGGCGAATCGAGGTAGAGCGGCAGCTTCGGGATCTGCTTCTGCGAGAGGAGCCGATCGAGCTCGAAGACGACCTCCTGCGTGCGCCCGATCGCGAACGACGGCACCAGGAGAACGCCCTTCGCGCTCGCGACGGCGCGCACCGTCTCGGCGAGTATCCGCACGGCCTCCTCCTGGGGATCGTGCTCGCGTCCGCCGTACGTCGCCTCCATAAGGACGTAATCGGCGTCGGTGAGCACCGTGGGATCGCGAACGATCGGCGTGCCTGGGCGTCCGATGTCGCCCGAGAACAGGATGATCCGCTCCGGCGTCCCATCGCCGTCATTCGCGACGACCCGGATCATCGCCGACCCGAGGATGTGTCCCGCGTCCAGGAACGTCGCCTTCACTCCGGCGGCGACCTCGATCTCGGCGCCGTAGCCGATCGCGTGGAAGAAGCGGAGCGAGGACTGCGCTTCCGCGGCGGTGTACAGCGGCTCATCGATCGTCGTCGTCGCGGCCGCGCCCTGCGCGAGAAGCGCGCGCTCCGGATCGCGTACCTCGTTCGTGTTGTCGCGAGAGGCGACGGCCTCCTCCTCATCGCCCGACGCCGCGCGTGCGGCTCGCTGCGCACCTCGCCGCGCGCCGCGCTCCGCGAATTCCTCCTGCAGCTTCCCCGAGTCGAGCAGCACGACGGCCGCGAGCTCCACCGTGCCTGCCGTCGCGAAGATCGGCGCGTGCATGCCCTGCTTCACGACGCGCGGGATGAGTCCGCAATGGTCGAGGTGCGCGTGCGTCAGCAGGACTGCGTCGATCGTCGGCGGGTCATACGCGAGCGGTGCGCGGTTGTGTTCGATCTCGTTCGGGTTGCCCTGGAACATGCCGCAGTCGATGAGGATCTTTGCCCGCTTCGTCGTGAGGAGGAACTGCGACCCAGTCACAGTGGTCGCGGCACCGAGGAATCGCAATTCCATCTTTCGCTATTCTGCGTGCCTCGTGTTCGGACCACTTCTCGTGGGAGAGCGTGTCACGCTGCGTCCCGCGGACGACAGCGATCCACCGCGCTTCGTCCCATGGTTCGCCGACATGGAGGTCACGCGCTGGCTCGGTCGCCGGAGCGCCGCGGCCCTCTATCAGGAGCTCGATTTCTTCAAGAAGGTCGGCGAGTCGAAGAACGACATCATGTGGATCATCGACGTGGCCGGCGCGACCGTGGGCGGGATCGGCATACACGAGATCGACTGGCTCGATGCCCACGGCGTGACCGGGATCCTCATCGGCGACAAGTCCTACTGGCGTCAAGGCATCGCCTCGGAGGCGATGCAGCTGCGCACGCGTTACGCGTTCCGCGAGCTGAACCTCCGCAAACTCACGACGGAGGTCTACGTCGACAACGTCGCGAGTCGCCGCGCGCTCGAGAAGGCCGGCTATCGCACCGTCGGGATACAGAAGGAACACTTCTTCAGCGGGGGTGGCTGGCACGACAAGTGGATCGCCGAGGTGCTCCGCGCGGACTGGGAAAAGGCCCAACCGGTGACCGTCGCGGCAGGCTGACACCGTAGTGCGACCCGGTCGGACAGCGCCCCTCTGCTAGCCTGACCAGCGGGCGGGTTGGTAAAGAAACGTTGAAAAAGCTCGCGCTTCTGGTCGTTCTCCTCGTGATCGTCGGCGGTGCCGCGTTCCTGTATTACCCGCGCGGTGCCAGCCTCTCGTCCGCGGTCGCGGCGACGCTCGCGATCCTGAACACCGACATCACCGCGCAGCGCGGCGGGACCGGCGACTTCGCCACAGCACTCGACGGCGAGCTGTTCGCATCGGGTGACGTGGTGAAGAGCTCCGAGAACGGACGTGCCGTCCTCACGTTCTTCGACGGTTCGACGCTCACCGTCGAGACCGGCTCGATGGTGAAGGTCACGACGCTCAACCGTCTCGACACCGGCGGCATCCAGCTCACGATCGAACAGACCCTCGGGCGCAGCTGGGCGTCGGTCTCGAAGCTGAAGACGGCGGACTCCAAGTTCGAGATCAAGACGCCGACGTCGACGGCCACAGTACGCGGCACCGCGTTCGAGACGATCGTCGTACGGCGCCCCGACGGCGGCGTGACCGTCACGTACAAGACCGACGATGGCAACGTCCTCGTGACCGCCGACGCCGGCGGACAGACGAGCGTCACCGCGAACACGCAGGTGACCATCGATCAGAACCAACCCGCCCCGAACGCCTCGACGCCCACCCCGCCCGGTCCGGGCCTACGGCTCACCGCCGCGGCAGGCCTCGGCTTCGCGGTCATGAGCCCGACCGGCGCGACGTGCGGCTCCTTCGGCAATCGCGCGGAGATCCGGGGCTGCCTGGTGAACGGCAACGTCGTGACGATCCGCGAACCGGTCGCCGGGCGGTATGCCCTCCTCACGACGGCCGCGGGGGCGCTCCCGAACGCGACGCTACGCGTCGAAGCGCTGCGCGGCACGGCTGTCGAGTCGACGCAGACCTTCACGCGGAACTTCGCGGCCGGCGATCTCGTGCGCGGCGCGTTCGCGTACGGCGCCGGGACGCCGCTCTCCGTCGGCGCGTTCGAGCAGGCTGAGCTCGTCACGAGCGTCTGCGGCGCCTTTGGCACGGGGCGGATCTTCTCGGGCGGCACGCTGCAGGAGCGCGCGGATCTGTTGAGCGCGTTCGGAAACACCAACCACAGCGCCGACGTCGCGTTCATCGCGACGCAGGCCGAGCTCAACTCGGAGGTCGCGCGTCAGCTCGCGGCGAGCCCCGGTCTTCCCGTGCAGGGTGCGATCGTGACGGTCGACCCGGGCGGTCTGCACTTCAGCGCGCAGGTCTCGACGCCGCTCGGCAGCTTCACGGCAGGCGGTGACGCGAGCCTTGGTCAGGTGGGCGGTCGGCTGACGGTGCGCGTGCGCAACCTCTCCGCGGGTCCGGTGCCCGCCGCCGTGCTCGATCAGGTCCGCTCGCAGATCGAGTCGACGGTGCTGAGCGTGACGGGGTCGGTGAACCTCACGGTCCGTCAGGTCGCGCTCCGCAATGGATGCTTCGCGGTGTTGGGAGCGACGCGCTAAGCAGCGGCATAGCATCCTTCGCGTTGGACTCCCGGCTCGACTCCCTCATCCGTGACGGCATGGAGCGCTATCACGTGCCCGGCATCGCCGTTGGCATGTGGCACGACGAGGTGCTCGAGCTCGGCGGCTGGGGTGTGACGAGCGTCGAGAACCCGCTGCCGGTCGACGCCGACACGCTGTTCCAGATCGCGTCGGTGACGAAGACGATCACCGCGACGGTGATCATGCGGCTGGTCCAGCAGGGCAAGATCGATCTCGACGCGCCGGTGCGTACGTATATCCCGTCGTTCACGCTGAGGGACGCCGACGCAGCGTCACGCGCGACGGTGAAGCACCTCGTCACGCATACCGGCGGATGGCTCGGCGACTGCTTTGCCGACTTCGGGAACGGCGACGACGCCCTGGCGCGGTACGTCGACGCGATGGTCGACCTCGAGCAGATCACGCCGCTCGGCGAGATCTGGCACTACTCGAACTCCTCGTTCACGGTGCTTGGGCGGATCATCGAAGTGGTCACCGGCAAGACGTACGAGCAGGCGACGCGCGAGCTGCTGCTGGGGCCCCTTGGAATGACGCGCTCGGTCTTCAACGCCGGCGAGGCGATCGTGCACCGCGTGTCCGTGGGCCACCAGATCACCGACGAGCAGCCGCGCGTCGTACGCCCATGGGCTTTCCCGCGCGCGACGACGCCGGTGGGCGGTGTCGTGTCGACGGTGCGGGACCTCATGAGCTACGCGCGCTTCCATCTCGGCGACGGGACCGCGCCGGACGGCGCGCGTCTGCTGTCGAAGGCGAACCTCGAGCGTATGCGCACCCCGCAAGCGAACGCGGACCTCGATCGCAAGGTGGGTATCGCGTGGTTCCTGCGCGACGTCCATGGCGTGCGCCTGCAGTACCACGGCGGCGTCGCCATCGGACAGCAGGGCGTGCTCATGCTCGCGCCGCAGCGCAACGCCGCGATAGCCGTGGAGACGAACTCCGTGCGCGGTGCGCTCCTGCATGCCGAGGTCACGAAGTGGTGGCAGAAGCGCTACCTCGGGATCGAGCAGCCCGAGCCTATCTACATCGAACTGGGCCGCGACCGGTACGCGAGCCTTGCCGGGCACTGGACCGCTGAGCTCTCAGACGCGCGTCTCGAGGTCTCCGACACCGGGCTCATCTACAAGTCGCACTCGCACAACAAGTTGAAGAACGACCCGCCGCCGCAGGACCCGCCGCCATCGCGTGTGGCCTTCACGTCGGCGGACCAGTTCACCCTCCTCGACGGGCCGATGAAGGACACGCGGGGCGAGTTCCTGCACGACAACGGCGACGTGCGCTACATGCGCGTCGGCGGACGCGTCTACCGCCGAGCGAAGGCTTAGGGTCGTGCGCCAGTACCTCGCGATCCTGCGCAAGGCAATCGACAACGGCGTCGACCGCGCTGACCGGACCGGCGTCGGCACGCGCGCGATCTTCGGCGAGGTCATGCGCTTCGACATGGCTGAGGGTTTTCCGGCGGTGACGACGAAGCGGCTCGCGTTCCGCTCGGTGCTCGGCGAGCTTCTCTGGTTCCTCGCCGGCTCGAGCGACGTGAACGAGCTGCACGCGCTCGGCGTGCGCATCTGGGATGGCAACGCGTACGCGCCGTACTGGCTGCCGAAGGCGCGCTTCGAGGGCGATGCCGGGCGCAACTACGGTCAGCAGTGGCGCGACTGGATCGCGCCCGACGGGCGTCATGTCGATCAGCTTCGCGACGTCATCCGCAACCTCGGCGATCGTCCCGAGAGCCGCCGCCACGTCGTGACCGCGTGGAACCCCGGCGAGCTCGATCAGACAAGCCTCCCTTCATGTCACGCGCTCTTCCAGTTCTTCGTGGCTGATGGACGGCTCTCGGTGATGATGTACCAGCGCTCCTGCGATCTCTTCCTCGGCGTCCCGTTCAATATGGCCGAGTACGCGCTGCTGCTGCACCTCGTCGCGCAGTTCACGGGCCTGGTGCCGCACGAGTTCATCCACGTCCTCGCGGACGCGCACGTGTACCGCGATCACTTCGACGCGGCTCGGCAGCAGCTCGAGCGCGAGCCCTATCCCTCGCCGCGTCTCGCGCTCGATCCCTCCTTGCGCACACTCGACGATGTCGTCGCGCGTTACCACGAGATCGTCGATCGAGCGCGCGCTGGCGAGAAGCCCGGCCCGCTGCTCGACTCGATCGCGCGTCTCGAGCAGTACCAGTTCCATCCGCCCATCGAAGCGAAGATGGCGGTGTAACGCGACGGGGCGTATCGCGTTCGTCTTGGCGTTCGACCGCAACAAGGTCATCGGCAAGGACGGACGCCTGCCCTGGCATCTGCCGGACGACATGGCGCACGTGCGCGAGCTCACCACCGGCAAGCCGCTCATCATGGGTCGTCGAACCTACGACTCGATCGGCCGCCCATTGCCAAAGCGCACCAACATCGTGATGACCCGGGACATGACGTTCCGACCGGACGGCGTGAAGGTCGCTCGTTCCAAGGAGGAGGCGCTCGCGCTCGCGGGCGACGCGCCCGAGATCATCGTCTTCGGTGGCGCCGAGATCTTCAAGCAGTTCATGTTCGAGGTCGACCGCATCTACCTCACCCAGGTGAACGCCGACGTTGCCGGCGACACGTACTTCGACTTCGGTTCGACCGAGTGGCGCGTGCTCGACAACGTCGAGCATCCCGCGGACGCCCGTCATCCCTATTCGTTCAACTTCGTGACGCTCGAGCGCGTCCGCACGTAGCGATGTCCCCCGCGACGCGGACCGGCGCGGCGTTCGTGTGGGATCCGAAGATCGCGTCGCACGTTTACCGCGAGGACCATCCGCTGAAACCGCGGCGACTCATCGGCGTGTACGACACGCTCCGCGACCTTGGCGCGTTCGATCGCGCCGGCGCCAAGGTACTCGCGCCGCGATCCGCGACGCGCGAGGAGATCGAGCGCATCCACGCGCCGGAGTACGTCGAAGCGGTGATGCGGGCGTCGGTGGACCCGAGGCTCAACTACTCGGAGTTCGGCCTGGCGCCGTACGGCGACACACCGCCGTTCTCCGGCATGCACGAGGTCTCGCTCCTCACGACAGGTGGTTCACTCGTCGCGATGGAAGAGTCCCTCGCCGGCCGTGTGCGCGTCGCGGTGAACTATTCCGGTGGGCTCCATCACGCCATGCACCGCAAGGCCTCGGGCTTCTGCATCTACAACGACCCGGCCATCGTGTGCGGCGTCCTCGCCGACCGTGGTATGCGCGTCGCATACGTCGACATCGACGCGCACCACGGTGACGGGGTGCAGGCCGCCTTCTACGACAGCGATCGCGTCCTCACGATCAGCCTGCATGAGACTGGCCGAACGCTCTTCCCCGGTACGGGATTCGCCTCCGAGCGTGGGCGCGGCCCCGGCGCGGGCTACAGCATCAATGTGGCGCTGCCGCCGTACACCGACGACGCGGCCTACATGCGCGCGTTCGACGCCGTCGTGCCGGAGCTTGTCACGCGTTACCGCCCCGACTTCCTCGTGACTCAACAAGGGATTGACCCGCACTTCAGCGATCCGCTCACGCACCTCATGGTCTCGACACGCGCCCGCGAGCAGATCGTCCGCTGGTTCAGTCAGAGCCCCTATGCGTGGGCGGCGATGGGTGGCGGCGGCTACGACCTCGACGCCGTCCGGCGCACGTGGTCGCTCGAGTTCCTCGTGATGCTGGGCGCTGCTGTGCCTGAGGAGCTGCACGATCGTGAGCCGCCTGTGTGGCCCGGCGCGAGCCGGCGGCAGATGGACGACCTCGTCGACGTGGCGATCAGCGAGGCGCTCGCTGCCGCATGGTGAGGGCGTGATCTCGAGCATCGAGCCGCTCGCCGTGCTGATTCGCTCGCCGCGTCTGGGTGTCGAGCGGATCCTCGCGCGACCGAGCGTCATCGTCGCGTTCTTCCTCATGGCTCTTGCCTGCGTCACGTCGACGCTCGTCGCCGCGCGTATCGGCGCCGAGGTCGACACGAACGAGATCTTCTTCGCCGGCACGCGTGAGCCCTTCGTGCAGGTGATGATCGACTCGCTGGGGCCGCAGCGCACTGCCGTCGTCCTGTATCTCATCCAGAGATCGTTCGACGCGATCGTCGTCGCGACCGCGCTCTCGCCGCTGTTCTACTGGCTGCTCGGATCGACGGCGATCCACGCGTCGGCGCGACTCGCTGGCCGGCGCCCCCCGTACGCGCCGCTGCTGCTTTTCTTCGCGTATGCGACCGCGCTGACCGTCGTGCCGGCGAACCTCGCGGCATTCGTGCTCGGGGTCGGCCGGGGCATCGGTCCGCAGATCGCGTCCGTCGTCTCGCTCGTCTGCCTCGGCTGGCTGCTCTTCATCGCGCATCGCGCGATCCGTGTCCACTACTCGGTCGACCGCGATAGGGCGACGCGCATCCTCATCGTCGCGGTCGTCGTCTTCTACCTCGTACCGCTCGTCCTGATCGTTTGCGCCGCGGTCGCGATCATCGTCGCGGCGGTCGTGCTCGAGTACTTCTAGGTGCGACGCCTCGGTGCGCTTCTCGCGCTCCGCTGCCCGCGCTGCCTGAGCGGCGAGATCTGGCGGCGATTCCTTTCGATGAACGATGCGTGCCCGGTGTGTGGTCTGGTCTTCGAACGCGAGCCGGGCTACTTCGCCGGCGCGATGGTCGTCTCGTACGCCATCGCCGTCCCGACGTTCGGCCTCATCGTCGTCGCGCTCATCGTCGCGGGAGTCGATGCCGTCGTCGCCCTCGTCGTCGGCGGCGCGGCCTATCTCGTGCTCGTGCCGTTCATCTTCCGCTACTCACGCGCGATCTGGCTGCATCTCGACTGGCTCATCGATCCCGATCGCGGCTCTCCCGTCGGGAAGTGACCGCGCGCAGGTCGTCGCGTTAGCGTTTCTCCGATGCCAGCCTGGACGCCGAGCCCCGCGTATCTGAATCGCAGCCGCCTCCGCGCATTCGCGCAGGCGCACGGATATGCCGACTACCCAAGCCTCCTGCGCTGGTCGCAGACCGACCTCGACGGTTTCTGGCGCGCCGCGGATCGCGACCTCGATCTCGTCTGGACGAAGCGCTACGACAGCGTGCTCGACGACTCGCGCGGCATCCCGTGGACGACGTGGTGGACCGGCGGACGCATCAACTACGTGAACACCGCGCTGCGCACGCGTCTCGGCCCGGATCGCATCGCCGTCATCGCCGAAGGCGAGGAAGGCACGGTTCGCCGCGTGTCGTACGGCCAGCTGCGCGCCGACGTGCAGGCCCTCGCGCGCGGGCTCGCGCGACTCGGTCTCGGGAAGGGCGACCGCATCGGCATCTTCATGCCGATGACGTACGACTGCGTCGTTGCGGTCCTCGCGGTCGGGTATCTCGGCGCCGTGTACATCCCGATCTTTTCCGGCTACGCAGCGGATGCGATCGCCGGACGCCTGCGCGACTGCGACGCGGTCGCGCTCATCTGTTCGGACGGATTTTTCCGCCGCGGCCAGGTCGTGCCGATGAAGGAGACCGCCGACGCCGCGGTCGCGACCGTCCCGAGCATCAAGCACGTCATCGTCTCCGAACGCGTGGCGCGCGCGTACACGCCGCGACCACGTGAAGTGCGATGGTCGGACGTCATCGCGCGCGACGCGGCGGCGTGGGCGCCCGAGGACACCTCGGCCGAGGATCCGTTCATGGTCATCTACACGTCGGGCACGACAGGTAAGCCGAAGGGCGCGGTGCACGTGCACGGCGGGTTCCCGGTCAAGGCCGCGCAGGACATGGCCCACTGCTTCGATCTGCAGGACGGCGACGTCATCCTCTGGATGACCGACATCGGTTGGATGATGGGCCCGTGGCTCATCGCCGGCGGGCTGATGCTCGGCGCGACGATCGTCGCGTACGACGGGACGCCTGACTTCCCCGACGCATCGCGCGTGTGGTCGATGGTCGAACGCCACAAGATCACGCATCTCGGTATCTCGCCGACCGCGATCCGCGGCCTCATGCGCTCCGGCGAGGAGCCGGTGCGGAGGCACGATCGCCGCAGCCTCTTCGTGCTCGGGTCGACGGGCGAGCCGTGGAATCCCGATCCGTGGTGGTGGTATTTCCGCAACGTCGGTGAATCGCGCTGCCCGATCATCAACTACTCAGGCGGCACCGAGGTCTCGGGCGGCATCGTGGGCTGCACGACCTGGACGCCGATCCAGCCGGGTTCGTTCATCGGACCGGTGCCGGGCATGGACGCCGACGTCGTCGACGAGAGCGGCCGTTCGGTGCGCGGCGCCGTGGGCGAGCTCGTCATTCGCAAGCCGTGGCCGGGGATGACGCGCGGCTTCTGGAAGGACCCGAAGGACGAGAGCGGTCGCTACTTCTCGACGTATTGGGGTCGCTGGCGTGGCGTATGGCAGCACGGCGACTGGGCGCGCATCGATGACGACGGCTACTGGTACATCGAGGGGCGCAGCGACGACACGCTGAAGATCGCGGGCAAACGCGTCGGGCCCGCGGAGGTCGAGTCGGCCGCGGTCGCGCATCCGGCGGTGAGCGAGGCGGCCGCGGTGGGCGTGCCGCACGAGATAAAAGGAGAGGGGATCGTCGTCTTCTGCGTGCTCCGTCCAGGGCGCGAGGGCTCGTCCGCGCTCGAGGGCGAGATAAAGGACAAGATCGCGGAGCTCCTCGGCAAGCCGCTGCGGCCCGAGGCGATCCGCTTCGTCGCGCAGCTGCCGAAGACGCGCAACGCGAAGATCCTCCGCCGCGTCATCCGAGGCGCGTATCTGGGCAAGCAGGACCTCGGCGACCTCTCCTCGCTCGAGAACCCCTCCGCCGTGGACGACATACGCGCGCTCGCCGCCCCCTAGCTCGGTGGCGTCCGCGGACATCGACGTCCTCATCATCGGCGCGGGCCACGCTGGCCTCGGCGTTGCCGCGCGGCTCAAGGAGCGTGGCCGTCATGCACTCGTCGTCGATGCAAAGCCGCGGATCGGCGACACGTGGCGCGAGCGCTGGTCGTCCCTGCGGCTCTTCACCCCGCGTTTCATGAACACGCTCCCCGGTCTGCGCTTCCCCGACGGGGCCGACCCGTTCCCGGGCAAGGAGGAGGTCGCGGACTATCAGGAGCGCTACGCGAGCGAGCGCGGTCTCGACGTGCGTATGAGTACCCGCGTCACGCGGCTCCGCCGCGAGGGCCAAGGTTTCGCGGCCGAGATCGGTCGCGACCTCGTGCGTGCGCGTTACGCCGTCGTCGCCACCGGCGCGCATCAGGTCCCGCGTATCCCGGCGTTCGCGTCGAGGCTCGACGCTGGCGTGCTCCAGCTGCACAGCCGCGATTACGGGCGCGCGGGGTCGCTGCCGGCCGGCCCCGTCCTCGTCGTCGGCGCGCGTAATTCAGGCGTCGAGATCGCGGCGGAGCTCGCGCGCACGCACGAGGTCACGCTCGCGATCGGATCTCGTTCGACCCACGCGCCGGCACGCTGGCGAAGTCCGACGTGGTGGCGCATCGCGCAGCTGCGCAATTCGCTGTCCCACGGCTGGGAGCCGCCGGGCCGGTGGCCGTGGCCGATCAAGCCACCGGCGGGCCGCTGGATCGAGGTCGACCTGTCTCGCGCCGAACGCGAGGGACTCCTGCGCACCGTGCCGCGCGCCGTGGACGCGGCGCGGGACGCGGTGCGTTTTGCCGACGGTCGCGAGCTGCGCCCACGCACGGTCATCTGGGCCACGGGCTTTCGCGTCGACGACTCGTGGATCGACGCGCCGTCGAGCGACCGTGGCGTGGCGATCGGCCGGCACCGGCGTGGACCGCTTCCCGGGTTGTATGTCCTGCGGGTGGGACTGCTCGCGTCGCTGTACTGGGGCGGGCTCGCGGTCGCGGCGGATATCGCGCGGCGTCGCTAACGCGCGGTCCACCCCATATCGATGAGCTGCGCCGAGCCGGTGATGCCCGACGCCTCGTCGGAGCAGAGGAACGCGACGTACGCCGCCACTTCGGATGGCTCGAGTAGTCGTTTGATCGCGGCAGGGGCGAGCATGATCTTCTCGATCACCTCCTCCTCGCTCATCTTGTTCACGCGCGCCTGATCGGCGATCTGTTTCTCGACGAGCGGCGTGCGCACGTACGACGGGCACACCGCGTTCACCGTGACGCCCTTGTCCGCCGCCTCGAGCGCGACGGTCTTCGTCAGGCCCATGAGCCCGTGCTTCGCGGAGACGTACGCCGACTTGTATGGCGACGCGACGAGCCCATGCAGCGACGAGATGTTCACGATGCGTCCCCAGCGTTTGCGGTACATGTCCGGGATCGCGTACTTCGTCAGCAGGAACGCGCCGATCAGCATGACGCGCACGAGATGCTCCCAGCGGTCTTCGGGGAAGTCCTCGATCGGCGAGACCTCCTGCAGGCCGGCGTTGTTCACGAGGATGTCGACGCCGCCCCACGCGCGTCGTGCGCGCTCGACGAGCGCACGGCAGTCGTCGCGCGAGGACATGTCGGCGCGCTGCGCGACCGCATCCCTGAGCGGCGCGGCGACGCTGCGCAGCGCGGGTTCGTCGATGTCGGCGAGCAGGACACGCGCGCCGCGCGACGCGAGATCCTCGGCGATCGCGCGACCGATACCGCTCGCCGCACCGGTGACGAGCGCGGCCTTGCCGCTGAGGTCGACGCTGATGGAGCTCACGGCGCGGCTACGATAGCCGCGCGATGAGCGTGCTCGAGACGCGCGAGCTCTCGAAGGACTTCGCGGGCTTTCGCGCCGTCGACCGCGTCTCGATCGCGCTCGACGATGGCAAGGTCCACGCGCTGGTTGGCCCGAACGGCGCCGGAAAGACGACGCTCTTCCACATGCTGACCGGGTTCGTCCGGCCGTCGGCCGGGCGCATCGTCGCATTCGGCGCCGACGTCACCGGGCTTGCCCCGTTCCGGATCAGCCGCATGGGCATCGCGCGCTCGTTCCAGATCACGAGCCTGTTCGACCGGCGCACCGTCCTGGAAAACGTCGTCCTCGCGCTGCACGTGGCTGACCCCGTCAACCTTCGGTTCTGGGAATCCGAGCGTGCGGTCGCCCGGTACCGCGACCGCGCCAGCGCGATCCTCGAGGAGGTCGGGCTCGCGGCGGTGGCCGCGCGAACGGCCGGAAGCCTTCCGTACGGCCAGAAGCGCGCGCTGGAGCTCGCGCTCGCCCTCGCGCTCGAGCCGAAGGTGCTCCTGCTCGACGAGCCGACGTCCGGCATGAGCCTCGAAGACGTACAACGCACGATCGCGCTCGTCCGGCAGGTCCGCGCCGGCCGCACGGTCCTGCTCGTCGAGCACAACATGGGCGTCGTCGCCGAGCTCGCCGAGCGCGTCATCGTGATGCAGCAGGGCCGCGTCATCGCCGACGGACCGTACGAGGCCGTCCGCCGCGATCCGGCAGTCATCACCGCGTATCTGGGGCAGACCGATGCTTGAGGTCCAAGGGCTCACCGCCCGCTACGGCCAGGCGCAGGCGCTCCACGACGTGTCGTTCTCGCTGAATGAGGGCGAGCTCGTCACCCTCGTCGGGCGGAACGGTGCCGGCAAGACCACGACGCTGCGCTGCGTCATGGGCCTGCACCGCCAGATGACCGGTGTGATCCGCCTTCGCGACCGCGACCTCGGTGGGCTCGCGCCGCATGAGCGTGCGCGGGCCGGGCTGGGCTATGTCCCCGACGACCGTGGTATCTACGCGACGCTGACGGTCGAGGAGAATCTGCTGCTCCCGCCGCAGATCGGTCCGACTCACTGGCCGCTCGATCGCGTGTACAGGGCGTTCCCCGTGCTGAAGGAGCGCCGTCGGCACCCTGGCTCGAAGCTGTCGGGTGGCGAGCAACAGGCCTTGGCGATCGCGCGCGCGCTGCGCATGGGCGCGCGGGCCGTCTTGCTCGACGAGCCGACCGAGGGCCTCGCACCGGTGCTCGTGCAGCAGCTCCGCGACATGCTGCTCGAGGCGAAGCGCGACGGCTTGACGATGCTGCTCGTCGAGCAGAATCTGCGTTTCGCGATGGCAGTCGCGGACCGCCACTATCTGCTCGCGGGCGGAAGAATCGTGCAGACGCTCGGCAACGCCGAGATCGCTTCGCGCGAGCATGAGCTTCTACGGCACCTCGGTGTCTGAGGCGTTCGACGAAAAAGGGAGGTTCGATATGAAACGCGTGATCGCGCTCGCAATGGTGGCCGCGGTCATGGCCGCGGCCTGTGGCGCTGCCGCACCGAGCGGCGGCGGAGCGCCGGCCACGGCGGTGAAGCTCACGAGCGGCAAGCTCGTGATGGGTGTGATCAACGACCAGTCAGGCGTCTATGCCGACCTGTCCGGGAAGAACGCCGTCGAAGCCGTGAAGATGGCGGTCGAGGACTTCAAGGCGAAGTACGGTGACAACGCCCTCGGCGGGCCGATCGAGGTCATCACCGCGGATCACCAGAACAAGCCCGATGTCGCGAGCTCGAAGGCGCAGGAGTTCTACGAGCGCAACAATGCGAGCGTCATCTTCGACGTTCCGACATCGTCAGCTGCCCTCGCGATCGCAAAGGTGGCCGGAGACCAGAAGAGGCTGTACATCAACATCACCGCGGCCACGACCGACCTCACTGGCGCGAGCTGCAACAAGTACACCTTCCACTACGCCTACGACACGTACATGCTCGCCGCCGGCACGGGCAAATGGGTGACCGAGAACCTCGGCAAGCAGTGGTACATCATCTATCCGAACTACGCGTTCGGTCAGGACATGGAGAAATCCTTCCGCAGTGCGGTCACGAAGTTCGGCGGCAACGTGATCCAGAGCGACGGCTCGCCGTTCCCGAACCAGACCGGTGACTTCTCGCAGCTGCTCCTCAAGGCCGGACAGCTGAAACCCCAGGTGCTCGGCGCGATGCAGGCAGGTGGCGACCTGGTGAACGTCGTGAAGCAGTACAACGAATTCAAGCTCAAGGACCAGGGCATCAAGCTCGCGATCGGCCTGCTCTTCGATACCGACATCACGGCGATCGGCCAGGACAACATGGCCGGCGTCGTGTACACGACCCCCTGGGTCTGGAGCATGGATGACCAGGCGAAGTCGTTCGCCGACAAGTTCCTGAAGCGCACCGGCATCCGCCCGACCTTCGCTCACGCAGCGAACTACTCGGCGGCCTGGCAGTACATGGAGGCGATCCGCCGCGCCGGCACCGATGACGCCGACGCCGTGGTCAAGCAGCTCGAGGGCTACAAGTTCAACGATTTCTTCATCCGGAACGGCCAGATCCGCGCCGAGGACCACTGGGTGATGCACGACGCTCTTCTCGCGCAGGTGAAGCCGTCGTCCGAGGCGAAGGAGAAGTTCGACTACTCCAAGGTCCTGGGGACCATCCCCGCGGAGACGGCATCGCGTCCGCTCGCGGACGCCAACTGCAAGAAATAGGTCCCCACGGTACGGCGCGGCCTGCGGGCTGCGCCGTACCGCGCTGACGACGATGGATCTCGGCTACCTCTCCGTTCAGCTCTTCAACGGACTGGTGAATGGCGCGTTCTACGCGTTGCTCTCGCTCGGTCTCGCGATCATCTTCGGCGTCCTCGGCGTCGTCAACTTCGCGCACGGCGCGGTGTACATGCTCGGCGCGTTCGCCGCATATCTCCTTCTCCAGCAGGTCGGCATCGGCTTCTGGCCGGCGCTCCTCCTCGCACCGCTCGGGGTCGCGCTGCTCGGTGTCATCGTCGAACGCTTGCTCCTGAGGCGCGTCTACGGGCTCGATCCGCTGTACGGCTTCCTCCTCACGTACGGACTCACGCTATTCATCCAGGACGCGATGCGGCTGCGCTTCGGCATCCAGGGACAGCCGTATCCCACGCCCACGGAGCTCTCCGCATCGGTGTCCCTGGGGGTCGTCGGTTATCCGGTCTACCGCCTGTTCGTCATCGCGTTCTCGATCGCCATGTGTGCCGCGGTGTGGTTCCTGATCGAGCGCACGCGCCTCGGCATGGTGGTCCGCGCCGCGACCGAGCGAGGCGAGCTCACGCGCGCGCTGGGCATCGACGTCGATCGCTGGGTCACCGCGGTCTTCGCGTTCGGCATCGCGCTCGCGGCGCTCGCGGGTGTCCTCGCGGCGCCGATGCGCAACGTCGCGCCGCTCATGGGATCCGAGCTCATCATCCTCACCTTCGCGGTCGTGGTGATCGGCGGGATGGGATCGATCGTCGGCGCCGTCGCGGCCGGTTTCCTCATCGGCGCGCTCGCATCCCTAGGCGCGGTGTGGAGTCCCGCGCTCGAGAACGTCATCGTCTTCGCGCTCATGGCTGTCGTGCTGCTCGTGCGCCCGGCGGGCCTATTCGGCGCACGCGAAGCCACGTGAGGAGGCGCGATCTCGCGTTCCTGGCACTCGGCATCGTCGTCGCGCTCGCGCTCCCGCGCGTCCTCTACTCGGCGCTCGCGCTGCGCATCCTCCTCTGGGCGCTCTTCGCCGTGTCCGTCGATCTCCTCTTGGGGTACGGGGGCATGCTGTCGTTCGGCCACGCGGCATTCTGGGGTGGCGGCGGGTACGCCGCCGCGCTCCTCGCGAAGACCTTCGAACTCCCGTTCCCGCTCGCCGCGCTCGGCGGCATCGCCTGCGCGATGCTGCTCGCGGCGCCGATCGGCTACCTCGCGATCCGACGACGCGGTATCTACCTTGCCATGGTCACGCTCGCGTTCGCGCAGATGCTCTTCTACGTCGCGAACGAATGGCGCGGCCTCACCGGTGGCGAGAACGGTGTGCAGGGCGTGCCGAAGATCCTGCCTGGGCTCTCGGTCGGACGCACCGCGGACTTCTATTACGCCGCGCTGCCGCTCGTCCTCGTCGGTCTCTTCGTCGCGTACCGGATCGTCCACTCGCCGTTCGGACACGTGCTCGTGTCGATCCGCGACAACGAGGCCCGCGCCCAGGCGCTCGGGTATCCCACGCAGCGCTACAAGCTCATCGCCTTCGTCCTGTCGGGCGGCATCGCCGGTCTTGCCGGATCGCTGTACGCGATCGGCAACAGCTTCGCCTCACTCGACCTTCTCCACTGGACGACCTCGGGCAGCGCGGTGCTCATGACCGTCCTCGGCGGCATGGGAACGCTTTGGGGCGGTGCGGTGGGTGCCGCGATCGTCCTGCTGCTGGAAGATTCACTGTCGAGCGTGACCGAGGCGCCCGGTGTCGTGACTGGGGCGATCCTCATCGCCATCGTCCTCGGATTCCGTCGTGGTCTGTTGCCGGAGGCGGGACGCGCGATCGAGTGGGTCGCGCTACGGCGTCGAGGTGGGTAAGCCGGAGGGACGGGCGCTTCCCGAGGGGCTCGCCGACGGAACGGTCGAGCCAGTTGGCTTCAGCGAGCCGAAGGGCATGATTCCTCCGCCGTTGATGTGAAAGCGCACGGTGACCTCGTTCGAGACGATCTTCAGGGCATTCCGGTCGCTTACCGTGTCCGGCGCGTCGCCATCGACGACGAACGCGGTGAGCTCGACATCGATGTCAGTGCCCCAGAGCGTCTGGTCGACGAACCATGTCGCCTCCGCGGTCTGGCTGTCGATGCTCGACGTCGAGCGCGTCGCGACAGATGCGCCGCTTGCGCCGACCGACGCCGCGGTCGCCGTTGGGCTCGCGCCCACCGACGAGATGCCTGCGAGCGGCCCGAACGTGTTCGGCAGGCCAATGATCTGGAAGAGGCCGGCGAGGTTCACGTTCGGGTTCCCTGCCTGGCCACCCTGTGAGGTCGACTTCAAGAGGATGATGAGGCCGGGGAAATTCGGATGGCGCCCGGTCGTCCCACCACCGCGGATGCCGGGCTTCACCTTGTCGAGGGCGGGGCCAGCGCCCCTGGCGATGACGTCGACCGTCCAACCGATGCCGTTGATGCCGGCCTTCGTGCCGCTCTCGGGAACGACCACCTCGAGTTCGATCTGCGTTGTGGATGTGCGCGGGGTCGCGGTCGCGGCCACGCTGGCTCGCGCGGAGGCTGTGACGACGGCAGTCGCCGAAGGTGATGCCGACGCCGTTGTCGTGGACGGATTGCACGCGGTGAGAATGAAGGGAAGGACGGCGAGGTGCGCCAGGCGCCGGGCCACAACGTGGCCCGACGCAGACGGCGTGCCCTACGAGCCCGTCTTTACGAGGTCGTTAGACGGAGCGCGGCGCGGTGATCGCGCGCACAAGCGCGACGATGAGCGCACCGATGAGGAACAGGAAGACGATCGCAAGGAGTGCCGCGATGTCGAGCACCGGTGGTCCCGCCGGCTCGGGGAAGATGCCCTGGAACGGCCGAGTGAGCGGCTCGGTGATCCGATAGAGCGCCGCCACGAGCGCCTGGTTCGAATTCGCACCGGTGATCTTGAAGATGAAGCGCAGGAGGAGCAGGACCTCGAGGACCGTGAAGATCAGCGTCACGACGCTCGTCACGGTCCATACCGGCGTGTGTGTCGCTCCGCCGGTGACGCTGACGTTGGATGTCGTCGGCGCCGCCGTGGCCGCGGGCCTCTCATGCAGGTGCTCGATCCGTTCGACTCGCTCGACGCGTTCAGTGGGGTGTTCGTCGTGTCGTATAGCCATGCTTTCGCGAGCGAGCAGGGACCGTGCCAAGCCGGTAACCTGCCGAGCGTGGACGCATACCCGTTCGCGTATCGACAGCGCGTGCGGTACGGCGAAACGGATCTGCAACAGGTCGTGTATTACGCGAACTATCTGCTCTACGCCGAGGTCGGCCGCGTCGCGTACCTGCGGCAGCTCGGCATCCAGTACGAGCGCGACTTCATCGCGCGCGGCATCGATTTCACGATCGGTGAGGCACACGTGAAGTACCGCGCGCCGCTGCGTTTCGATGAGGAATTCGATATCAAGGTGCGCGTCGGCGAGATCCGCCACTCGTCGTGGTCCTTCGAGTACGCGATCGATCGCGCCGACGGGCTGCACTGCGCCGACGCATCCACGGTCCAGGTCGTCATCGGTCGCGAGGACAAGCGCGCGGAGCGGATGCCCGAGGCGCTGAAGGCGACGCTCGAGCACGCGAAGGCGGGGGCGTAGGTGGACCTCGAGCTTCCCGAGGAACTGCGGCTGCTTCAGTCGTCGGTGCGCAAGTTCGTCGACGAGACCCTCGCGCCGCACGAGAAGGAGGTCGAGGAGAAGGACGAGATCTCGCGCTCACTCATCGCCGCAATGGGCGAATCTGGCCTCTTCGGCATCGGCCACGACGAGAAGTGGGGCGGTCAGGGATTCGGCAAGCTCGGCTACTGCGTCGCCGTCGAGCAGGCGGGCCGAGTGAACGCCTCGTTCTGGAACGTCGTCGGCGCGACTTCCGGGTTGTGCGGTACCGCGATCGAGCTCGGCGGGCCTGACGCCGTCCGCGAGCGCTACCTGCCCGACCTCTTCAGCGGGAAGAAGGTCGGCGCGTACGCGCTCTCCGAGCCGGGCGCCGGCAGTGACGCGGGAAGTTTGAAGACCCAGGCGAAGCGTGACGGCGATGCGTACGTCATCGACGGCGCGAAGACGTTCATCACGAATGCACCGATCGCGGAGGTGTTCGTCATCTTCGCGAATACCGATCCGAGCAAGGGCAACAAGGGCATCACGGCGTTCGTCGTCGAGCGCGGCACGAAGGGGCTCGAGATCGGGAAGAACGACGAGAAGATGGGCCTCCACGGCTCGACGACGGCGCAGCTCTACTTCCACTCGATGCGCGTGCCGGGATCACAGCGCGTCGGCGACGAGGGACAGGGTTTCAAGATCGCGCTCGGCACGCTCGACATGGGACGGCTCGGGCTCGCGGCGCACTCGGTCGGCATCGCGCAGCGGCTCCTCGACGCGAGCGCGCAGTATGCGAAGTCTCGCGTGCAATTCGGCAAGCCGATCGCGACGAATCAGGCGATCCAGTGGATGCTCGCGGACGCGGCGACGGAGATCCACGCCGCGCGCCTCATGGTCTACGACGCGGCGGCGCGCGCCGACAAAGGCGAGCGCATCACGCAGCGCGCGGCGATGGCGAAGCTCTTCGCGACCGAGATGCTCGGCCGCGTCGCCGACAACGCTGTGCAGGTGCACGGCGGCATGGGCTACATGCGGGAGCTGTGGGTCGAGCGCGCCTACCGCGATGCGCGGATCACCCGCATCTACGAGGGGACGTCAGAGGTCCAGCGCATGGTCATCGCCGGTGCACTCTTGGAGAACACCTAGCCGCGCGCCGGACGTCGATGACCGTGGATAACTGCCCTGTCACGGTGGATAACCGCGCCCGCCGTGCGGGAACGGGTCGGTCGTAAGTGGACAACCTCGGTGTGCTGCTTGCGGTCATCGGAGCGGTCGCGGCGCTCGCGCTGCTGGTCTACTTCCTTGGATACCAGCTCCGACTGGGGCGCGTCACCGAGACCCTCATCGATGCCGAGGAGGCGCTCGATCGCGGAGAGGTCGAGCGCGCGCGGGCGCTCGTGGCGCCGGTCCTCGCGAGGTATCCGCAGCTTCCGGTGGTGCAGGACGTCGCCGCGGACGTGCTGTACGCGAACGGGGATCCGCTCTCGGCCGCATCGCTGTACGAGCGCGCGATGAAGAAACTGGGCGCCCCGCGAGTCGCGCCGAAGCTCGTCGCCGCCTACGCCGCGCTCAACCGCGCCGGCGATGCGCGCCGCGTCGCGGCGATGGCGGCGGACGATCCGATGACTCGTCTTGCGCTGGCATGGAGCGAGCTCGCCGCCGTCGGCGGCGATCGCGAGAGGGGCCGGGCGCTCGCGGACGACCTCGCGCATGACAGGGACCTGCGGACAACGCCAGCGGGCGATGCGATGGCGGACGTGCTCGAGGCGATCGCGGCAGCGCGCGGTGGCGAGACGACGCGCGCGCGGCTCGCGCTCGACCGTGCCGCCTCGCGGAGAGCGGAGCTCGCCGCGCACGATCGCGCTTTCATCGGCTATCTCGGGGGCATCGCGCTCGTCGAGATGGGTGCGATCAGTGACGCGCGCGCGACCTGGACGCACGCGATCGACGCAGCGCCCGACACCATCGGCTCGGCGCTCGCGCGCCGTGAGCGGAGTCACCTTCCCGCGGAATGACCGTCGGAACGTTCGGCCTCCTCGTTCGTCAAATGAGTTGATGGAGGCGCCTCGCTCGGACGCGCGGTCGTCGGTGTTGCGGCTCGCGCTCGCACTACCGCTCGCTTGTGCGGTGATCATCGGCGCGCTGTGGCTTGGCCAATCCCTCCGCACCTACCGCGAGCCGGCCGCACCGCCGGCGCCCTCGGAAGAGCCCGGTGCACAGGCGGGCGCATCGCCAGCTCCGCAGCCGCTGCCACCGATGCAGTCCATCGATCTTCCGCCTGATGTCGCGCGGAACGCCGGAGCGCCCGTGCCGAACGCCGACGGGACCTACCTCGTTGGACAGACCGCCGACTACAAGAGCCTTGCGGTCATCCGCCTCATCGCGGATCGCGATGCGCTGAACCTCAAGAGCGAGGTCGTCGCCGCCGTCGCGGACACGGGCTTCCTGGCGTGGATGCCCGACGGCAAATCGTTCATCGCGCGGGGCAACACGGTCGTCAACACCGCGTCCGGCAAGGCGCAGATGAAGATGAACGATGTCTTCCGCGTGGACCTTGCCGGTCAGAGGACGAAGCTCGGCGAGGCGTGGCTCGTGAGCTCTTCGTTATCGCCCGACGCCAGACTCCTTGCGGCATTCGACGGCGACATGCGCCTCGTCGTCATCCGCACTGACGGCGGTGGCATGCAGCTCGTCGCGAACGATCAAGGCGGCGCGCCGTCGCTTCTCGGCTGGGACGGGAGCGGCGCGATCTTACGCTTTGACGAGCGCGGGGCGACCATCCACCGGATTCCAACTGCCGGCGCCGCCCTGAGGGATCTGCCGGTCAACGGAGCGCGGTACATCGGCGGCATCACGCGCTGGTCTCCCGACCGTCGCGCCGCGATCGTTTCCGCGACCGTGACGACGAGCGCGGGCGTGTGCGAGTGCGACCGGCTGCTCACCGACGGTGTCGTCGACATGCCGAGAGACGCCTTCGCTGTGTGGGTCGGACCGCACACCCTGCTCACGCGCGCATCGGATGAGCACGCCGGCACCGTTGACGCACTCAGCGGCGCGCGCGCGACTCTCAACGCGAAGATGCGCAGCGAGAAGATCCGGATCATCGCCGTGTCACTGCCCTACGTGATGTGGCTCGACGAGACGAAGAACGTCGCGCACATCCTCGATCTGGCGAAGGATCGCGACACGGGGGTCGGGCTCAACGACTCACCCGCGGGCGCGTATCCGCTGAACGGCGGACGTTTCCTGTGGTGGCGCGACCGGTCGCTCTCGATCCTCAACATGAGCGCGTGGTGGGCGTTCTACGTCGATGCGCACCCGACGCCGAGCCCGATCCCGCAGTCGAAGGATCAGAGCGCGGTGCCCGCGGGCTACGTCCGAGTCGAGCGCCCCGAGGGCGGATGGAGCGCCGTGATGCCGAAGAGCTGGTATCGGCGCGATGCGCCGCAGCATGGCAGCGAGTTCCTCTCGTACGACCCTGAGGGAATGGATAGCTCCGGCAATCTCGCGCCGGCGGGCGAGACACGCGTCGTCTTACGCATGGAGAACGACTATGGCGCAGCAGACCTGAGGACGTTCGCGTCGACATATCCGGCTGGACCGATGGGCAAGAACGATCTCGGTGCGGACACGCAGGTCGCGGGGCAGCCCGCGTACACGACGACCTTCGTGAGCGCGCAGCCGCCGCCATGGAACGCGCCAATGCGCATCTGGTTCCTGCGATCGCCGTATTTCGTCGATCGGGTCGTCACCGTCACGGCGACGAACACGCGCATGCAGGAGGTCGACGCGATCGTGCAGAGCCTGCGCTTCTTCAAGCCGGCGCCGCCCGCCGCGCTGACGGTCACGCGCGCCGAGGTCATCGCGAAGTACTCGAAGCCGTCGTTCTCGGCGACGCGCGTCGACCGCGTCGAGGCGAAGCTGGTGCGCTGGAAGGACTACGAGAAGGCCCGCGGCGGGTTCCGCAGCTACACGAACGATCCGGACGAACTGACGTGGGTCGTCATCGTCTACGGAGAGATCAAGGCACAGGGCGGTCGCGGCGGTCCGTTGCGCGTGACGACGCCCGATCCGAATGCGACGCCACAGACGTTCAAGTACGAGACACATGCGTTCAGCGCGACTGGTGCCGAGGGCGGGATGTACGGCTGCTGCGGCCCCGACGGTCGTCCGACCTGGTTCGACACGCTCGTCGACCTGGCGAAGTGAGTCGCTAGCCGAGCACCTCGTGCAGCGTCTCGAGGAATCCCGCGACCGGACCGATCGGTTCGCCCGCATCCTTCCGGCGTAGCGCGACGATCGGGCGACGCACTGTCGGCGCGCCGACGAGCTTCACCGGACGGAGCGAGCGCGCCTTCAGCTCGGATGACAGCGCCATGCGCGGGAGCAGCGCGACGCCGAGCCCCTGCTGGACCATCTTCTTCGCGGCCTCGACATTGTCGAGCTCGAGCGTCGATGCGGGAATGACGCCCGCCTGGCGGAAGAGGCTCGATGTGAGCTCGTGATAACTCGAGGTGCGGTCGAAGAGGATGAGCCGCTCCTCGGCGAGCTCGGCCATCGACACCTTGCCGCGCGAGGCGAAGGGGTGGCGCGCCGCGACGACGAGGAGCATCTCGTCCTCGAACAGCGGTATGAGCTCGACGTCGGGATGGCGGATCGGCCGACCGATGCCGATGTGTGCCTCGGCGCGAAGGACCATCTCGAGGACCTCCTCGGTGTGGCCCGTGCGTACACCGAGGCGGACGTTCGGATACGTCGCGCGGAACGCGCGCAGTATCCGCGGCAGCACGTACGTGCTCACCGCGGGTGCGGCGGCGATGAGCAGCGCGCCGACGTTGCCCTGCCGCAGGTTCGTGACGAGCTGGCGGCCCTCGTCGACGGTCGCTATCGTCCGCTCGGCGTAGGGGAGGAAGGCGCGGCCGGCGTCGCTCAGCTTCATCCCGCGGCCGGTGCGCACGAAGAGCTCGACCCCCAGGTCGCTCTCCAAGGACTTAAGCCTCGCGGTGATCGCGGGCTGCGTGAGAAAGAGCGCTTCCGCCGCACGGCTGACGTTCCCACGTCGCGCCACCTCGAGGAAGCTCTCGAGATGGGCGAACAGCATCGGGTCTTGGGGCATTATCAGCGTCGTTTATAGCACTAATCAGGACAAACGATTTGTCTTATGGGCACCCTGGCACAGAGAGTGCCACATCGCTCGCCCATGGATACGCAGAGAGCGACCACGGAGGCCGAGAACGTGACAGAGCTAGAAGAGCGCATCGAGCTCCAGAAGGAGCAAACGAAGATCTTGCAGATGCAGATGGAGTGCGAGTGCCCCGACCCGAGCTGCCAGGTGGCGCACGAGTCATGAGGCTCGTCGAGACACCCCTCCTCCCTGAAGGATTCAAGGTGCCCGCGTCGCGGTGGGAGGACCCCGCGACGCGGCTGCGCCGGCTCATCGACACGGAGCCGTTCGTGTTCGGGCCCGGCGTCTACGACCCGCACGGCGCGGAGCTGTGCATGTACTACGGCTTTGGGGCCGTCTACTTCAGCGGTTACAGCTTCGCGATCGGCCACCTCGGCACGACCGACATGGATCTGTACACCGGACCGGAGATCGCCGATGGCGCGCGGCGCACCGTCGCCGCGCTGCGCAAGTTCCAGCTCACGATGGCCCTCGGCGATCCGGAGAAGGGCGTCGCGCCCAAGCACCTCGAGATCCCGCCGGTCGTCGTCGACATGGACGGCGGCTACGGCAACCTGTTCAACGTCCAGCGGACCGCCGATCTCTACGTGAACGCGGGTGTGGCCGCGGCGCACATCGAGGACCAGGTCCTGCCGAAGCGCTGCGGGCACATCGCCGGCAAGGCGCTCATCAGCGCCGACGAGATGGTCGGCAAGCTGCGCATGATGCGCGCGGTCGCCGACGACCTGGGGCGCAAGGACTTTGTCATCATCGCGCGCACCGACGCCGTGTCCGCGGTCGACGCGCCGGACAGCTTACGTGGGATGGATCTCGCGATCGACCGCGCGCTGCGCTATCTCGACAGCGGCGTCCCGGACATGGTGTGGTGCGAGTTCCCGACGAGCGATCGCAAGCCGACGGAGCAGTTCGCGAACGAAGTGCGCCGTCGCTTCCCGGACGCGAAGTTCGCGTTCAACTGGTCGTCGTCGTTCAAGTGGTTCAACGATCCCGACCCGATCACGTTCGGCGAGCTCGGCGAGCTCGGCTACAAGTTCCTCTTCATCACCCTCGCGGCGCAGCACGCGTTCGGCTACGGCTTCGCGAAGCTCCTCCAGGGTCTCAGCGAGGAACAGCAGCACGCGTACATCGCCCTGCAGCGGAAGGAGTGGCAGGTCGGCGACGACATCCCGACACGCAGCCACCACCTCTTCACCGGCGTCCCCTACCACCAGACGATGGGCTCAGTGATGGGCGCGTCGCGGCTCGGGACGCAGTTCGACGAGAAGCTCGGCGAGAAGGCCGTCTAGGAGAAGGCGATGGATATCGACACCGAGGAGACCACTGAGACGACCGAGCTCGAGGAGATCCGCGAAGCAGCCTGGATCGCCGAACAAGCGGAGCTCCTCCGGCGCGAAGAGGGCTTCGCCGACTAGCGCTCGGAGTCCGGAGGCTCCTCGTACTCCTGTTGCTCGTCCCAGCCCTGGGCGCTCTCGAGGTCCTCGGCGTAGCGCTCCGGCTCGAGGCCGAGGCTCTCGATGACGGCGACGAGCCCGTTGCGCTGCTCGGGCGGCGTCGTACGGATCCAGGCGCGCATCACGTCGTCGACGTCGACCTCCTCGGCCCCGGATGCAGACGCGACGGACTCAGCCTCGTCCTTCGCGGACAGTTTCGCGAGCTCGCGCAGCGTTTCGGGCACCATGCGCGCGAGCGCGTCGAGCAGCGTGCCCGCCTCGTCGGTCCACTCCATCAGCAGCGACTCATCCGATCGCGTCGATGCCCGTGGTGAACCGGCCGATGATGAGCTTCTGGATCTGGGTCGTCCCCTCGTAGAGGCGGTTGACCCGCGCGTCACGCCAGAAGCGCTCGACGGGGAACTCGTCGCTGAAGCCGTACCCGCCGTGGATCTGGATCGCGTTGTCCGTGACGCGCTGCGCCATCTCCGTCGCGAAGAGCTTCGCGATGCTCGTCTCGCGCGTGTTCGGCTTTCCCTTGTTTTTCAGATCGCCCGCGCGCCACACGAGAAGCCGCGCGGCCTCGGTGTCGACGACCATGTCCGAGATCATCTCCTGCACCAGCTGGTGCCCGGCGATCGGCTTGCCGAACGCCTCGCGCTGGGTCGCGTACGCGACAGATGCGTCGATCGCGGCCTGCGCCGTGCCGACGGCGCCAGAGGCCACGGAGTAGCGGCCCGAGTCGAGCGCGGACATCGCGATCTTGAATCCCTCGCCGATCTCGCCGAGCCGTGCGCTGTCGGGCACGCGCACGTTATCGAGGATGAGCTCGCTCGAGTCAGACGAGCGAAGACCGAGCTTCCCGTGGATCGCTTGCGATCCGTACGGACTCTTCTCGCGGTCGATGAGGAACGCGGTGATGCCCTTGTGGCCCTTGCTCGGGTCGGCGTTCGCGAAGACAAGCGCGAGCTTCGCCACCGACCCGTTGGAGATCCACGTCTTCCGTCCGTTGAGCACCCAGCCTTCGCCGTCGTTCTGCGCGGTGGCCTGCAGGCGTGTCGCGTCGCTCCCGACCGCCGGCTCGGTGAGCCCGAAGCACGCGATGACCTCGCCTTTGCAGAGGCGGGGGAGCCACGTGCGCTTCTGCTCCTCGCTGCCCCACTTCAGAATCGTGAGCTCGACGAGCGAGATCTGGACGCTGAGCGTCGTGCGCACCGACGAATCCGCGCGACCGATCTCCTCGGTGATGATCGCGTGGCTGATGTAGTCGACGCCCATGCCGCCGTATTGCTCAGGGATGGGTCCGCCGAGGAATCCGACCGGCGCCATCTTCCTCAGAACGTCGGCCGGGAATTTCTCGGCGCGATCGCGCTCGCGCGCGCCCGGCGCGATCTCGCGGTCGGCGAAGTCGCGCGCGAGTTTGCGGATCGATTCCTGCTCGGGGGTGAGGTCGAAGTCCATGCGCGTCGAGGCTAACCGTTCAGCGGTACGGTCTGCGGATGGCCATCCATCGCTGCGGCTCGGCGAGCGGCGCAAATCCGTACTTCGCGTAGAGGCCGTGCGCGTCGCGCGTCGCGAGGAGGAAGTTGCGTAGACCCGTGAGCTCCGCGTCGCCCATCACCGCGTCCATCAGCATCCGCGACACGCCTCTACCCCGATGCGCCGGCAGCACGAAGACGTCGCAGAGCCAGGCGAAGGTCGCCCTGTCGGTGACGACGCGCGCGTAGCCGGCGAGCGTCTCGCCCTCGTACGCGACGAACGAGAGGCTGTTGTCGACGGCGCGCTCGAACGCATCGCGCGGCATGCCCTCCGACCAGTACGCGTCCTCAGAGAGGAATCGGTAGACGGTGTCGCGATCGGCGCCGACGAGCTTCGTCACGACGTGGTACCGACCCATGCCGCGGACTTTAGCGAACATATGCGCGTGCAGATCCGACGCGCGACGGAGCGCGACGCCGACGAGCTCGCGCGCGTGCTCCGCGAATCCTTCGCCGAGTTCGAGCGGCTGTACACGCGCGCCGGTTATGCCGCGACGACGCCGGACACGGACGCCCTGCGAGCGCGGCTGTCCGAAGGGCCGACCTGGGTCGCCGAAGAGCGGGGCGAGATCCTCGGGACCGTCTCGGCCGCCCTGCACGACGGCGGCCTGTACGTGCGCAGCATGGCCGTCACGCCGGTCGCTCGTGGACGGCGCGTCGCCTTTCACCTCATGCGCCAGGTCACCCTGTTCGGGCTGGCCAAGCACGCGACGCGCATGTACCTCAGCACCACGCCGTTCCTGTTCGACGCGATCCGCCTCTACGAGTCGCTGGGCTTTCGCCGGACGGGCGAAGCGCCGCACGATCTGCACGGCACGCCGCTCGTCACGATGGCGAAGATGCTGACCCCTGCATTAGGCGGACAATGAGCCCGTGGAAAAGGCAGGCGAGCGGATCGAGCGCGTGTCGCTCATCGACTGGATCTGCCTGCGCCAGTCTCACCGGACGGTGAACCCCGCGGATCCGTCCGGACCGCTCAACATCCACGACGATGGGCGCTGGGCGTTCTGCCCCGCGGGTCTCGCCGAAGACGCCGACCATCTCTGGTACGCGACGGGCGGAGTCACGCGCAAGGCGCTTAGCCGATTCCGCTGGCCAAGTGAGGACGAGGTCTAGGCGATCCGCGCGATCGCGCGGATGAGGTCGGGGCTGAAGTCGCCGCTCATCACTTCCTCGACCGGTCCGCGCAGACGCATCGCGTAGCCATCGCCGACGGTGACCTCGAGATCGCCGCCCGGCATCGTCACGGTGACCTGCCGGTCGGTGAGGCCCTTACGGTGGCACGCCGCCGCGACCGCGCACGCGGATGTTCCCGATGCGAGCGTGTAGCCGGCGCCGCGCTCCCAGATCTCGATCGCGACATGCGCGCGCGAGAGGACCTCGGCGAATTGGACGTTCGTCTTCGCTGGGAATGCGCGATGCTCCTCGATCTTCGGACCGAGCCGTTTGACGTCGGCCGCGGTGATGTCGTCGACCAGGACCACGCAGTGCGGGTTTCCGATGGAGAGGCTCGTCACCGCCAGCGGCCGTCCGCCGACGTCGATCGTCTCGATGTCGTCAAAGCTGACGTTGCCCATATCGGCGGTGACTTCCGCCACACGACCGTCGCGCCTCGTGCACTCGACGCAGACGCGTCCCCCTTCCGTGTCGATCGCGAAGCGGTCATCCTTGGCGTACCCGTGCTCGCGCAGGTACTTCGCGAAGATCCGGATGCCGTTGCCGCTCTTCTCCGCGTCACTGCCGTCGGGATTGAAGATGCGCACGCCGAAGTCCGCTTCACGCGCGGGCTGCACGAGCAGGATGCCGTCGGATCCGACGCCGAAGTGCCGATCACAGATGAGACGCACGGCGTCCCGCGTGAGCGTGAACGGGATGTTCGCGGGATCGATGACGATGTAGTCATTCCCGAGGCCATGTGACTTCACGAACTGCGCCTTCCCCACCGACAAAATCATCCGCCTTCGCGGTGCTCCTTGTGGCGTCAAAACTCGGTATCAGTTCCTTCGGCGGACCCGCCGCGCACATCGGCTACTTCCGGCGCGAGTACGTCGAGCGGCGCAGATGGCTCGACGAACGCACGTTCGCCGAGCTCGTCGCGATCTGCCAGTTCCTCCCCGGCCCCGCGAGCAGCGAGCTCGGCATCGCGATCGGATTGCTACGCGCCGGACCGCTCGGCGCTGTGGCGGCATGGCTGGGATTCACGTTTCCGTCGTTCGTTCTCCTGGTCGCCTTTGCGATCCTGTTCGACCGGCTGCCCTTCGAGGCGGGCTGGGTCTTCCCGATCCTCGAGCTCGTCGCGCTCGTCGTCGTGGCACGTGCCGTGTGGAGCCTCGCGCGCGCCCTCGCTCCCGATCTGCCTCGCCGGCTCATCGCGCTTGCCGCTGCCGCGGCTGTGCTCGCCGCGCCGCACCCGGCCGTTCAGGTCGGCGTCATCGCCGTCGCCGCGATCGTTGGTTGGCGCGCTCTGCCTGCCGTCGGAGCGCCCCTGCTCGTTAGTACTAGCGTGCCGATCGGTCGGGGCGTCGCGACGGCCTGCCTTCTGCTCTACGTCGGCCTGCTCGTTTTATTGCCGCTCGCGCGCGCCGCTCTACCGGATAGCGGCCTCGCGCTTGCCGATCCTTTCTACCGCGCGGGCTCGCTCGTCTTCGGCGGCGGACACGTCGTGCTCCCGCTGCTGCGGGCGGAGATCCCGGCGACCGTGGTGAGCGATCAGCGCTTCGTCGCCGGCTACGGCGCCGCGCAGCTCGTGCCCGGTCCACTCTTCACGTTC
>VBJD01000101.1 GCA_005887995.1 Chloroflexota bacterium | reverse complement strand
TCAGATAGAAGGCCGTCACGCCGAGACCGAACGAGCCGAGCGTCGCCGCGGCGATGTAGAGGTAGGCGTCGCGCCGGCCGAGGCGTGACTGGAGTTGTTCTATTGCTGGCGGCCCAGCGTCACCTCGATGACCTGGGTCTGACCGCCGCGGATGACGGTGAGGCGGGCCCGATCGCCCGGTCGCGTCTTCGCCATGATCGACGTGAGCGGGTGCTGCTGATCGATCTGCTGGTCGTTCACTTTCGTGATGATGTCACCCGGTCGCAGCGCGGCCTGCGCCGCGGGCGATCCCGCCACGACGCTGTCGATGGTGATCCCCGCGGTCGCGGGAAGACCGAGCGAGATCGCCTGGCGAGGCGTGAGCGGCAGGTATGAGATCCCGATGAAGCCGCGCACGACCTGCCCGCTCGTGATGAGCTCGTTCGCGATGTCGCGGATCGTGTTGCTCGAGACCGCAAATCCAAGACCTTGCGCGATGATGTCCGTCTGAGGATCCACCTGCACGAGCGTGTTCATGCCGACGACCTGCTTCGCGGCCACCCAGATGAGCGGCCCGCCGGAGTTGCCCGGATTGATCGCGGCGTCGGTCTGGATCATGTCCTCGAGGAACACGTTCGCGGTCTCCTGCACGCGGCGGCCCTTCGCGGAGACGACGCCCTCGGTCACGGTGTTCTGGAACTCGCCGAGCGGGCTGCCGATGGCGATGACGTGCGCGCCCACCGGCGCCTTGTCCGAGTCGGCGAGCGGTGCCGCGACCAGGCCGCTCGCGCTCACCTTGAGCACGGCGATGTCCGTCTGCGGATCACGGCCCACGAGCGTCGCACGCACCGTGCGGTTGTCGGAGAAGATCACGTCGAACGATGTGCCCGTTCCGGTGCCGCGCACGTTCTCGACGACGTGGTTGTTCGTCGCGATGTAGCCCTGCTGCGCGTCGATGACGAACCCCGATCCGCTCGACTGCGGCTGGCCGTTGGCCGCGCGGTTCACGACCGTGACGACCGCGGGAAGCAGCTCGCGCACGACATCCACCGTCGTGTCGGAGCCCGCGGGGACGACGACGGCCGATGCGGTGGGGATCGATGCCGGCGCGGGCGTGACCTCGACGAGCTCGCTCGGCGCGCGACCGGTGATCACGGTCGCGGTGGCGCCGCCGACCACGCCACCGAGGACGATGCCGACGAGCAGGAGCGCGGCGGCGCTCGGTCCGGAGGCGCGGGTCGGCGCGGGAGGCGTGTTCATCCGACGGAGGCTTTACCTCCGCGGTCGGCCCGCAGTTTCGAGACCCGGCGTCGCGAGCGCCTTCCGGCGACGAGCCGTCTGCCGCATGACCTCCGGCTCGACCATCTGACCGATCGCCGTGCCGCGGATCTCGAGGTCGACGTGTCCGTCCGGTTCGATCTCCACATTCCAGGTCATGCCGATCTCGAGCTGCTCGTAAATGCGCTCGAAGCCGTTCTCCGAGTTCGACACGGCGTACACCGGTTTCGTGCTCACCAGCGCCGGTGGCTCGATCGCGAGTGTCAGGTCGTAGTGGCGCGTCCCGCTGTGCACGACGACCTCGCCACCGTTCTTCACCTCGATCGGCTTGCCGGCGGTCGTCTTGCGTGTGCCGATCGTGATCGTGTCGCCTGAATCGTTCTCTGAGAGCAGGCCGACGTTCGAGGTGCTCGTGAACGCGAGCTCGATCGTCTCCTCGCCGTCGTTGCGCAGGCGATAGCGCACGCCGGCAGCCACGCCCTCGTCGGCGATGCGGATGTCCTTGCGGATGCCGAGCCCGGGCACGGAAGCCAGTGCCTTCGCCGGCGGCTCGAGCGTGAGGCTGACGGTGCGCGCCTCGCGCTGCGGCGAGAGCGAGTAGATCTCAGCAGCGAGGTCCACCGCGTCGGCTCGGCCGGCCTTGAACGAGTCCTGGAAGAACGCTCGCCGCGCGGGGTCGTATTCGAGCAGCTTGGAGAGGCCGCGCTCCTTGGCCCGCACGGCCTCGTGGATCGACTTCGACGCCGCGTCCGCGGACTTCCCGACGAGGACCTTGCCCGTCTTCTCGGCGCGGCGCAGCGCATCGTGCTCGGCCTCCGGTCGGCGCGCGAGCGTGTCGATGAGATTCGTCGCCGACGGATACAGATCCCACTCGATCACCGCGCCGCCCTGCACGTGCACGAACACCGCGCCGACGTTGCCGCGGAAGATGTACTCGTCGTACCCGTCGACGTCGTAGTCGCGCTGCTCGCCGGCTGCGACGCGGCGCTCGGAGAGGATGCGCTCGGCCTTCAGCAGCGACGAATACGCGTCGGCGCGCAGGTGCGGGAAGTAGATCCCGCCGAAGACGCCATGCCAGTACACGTCGTTGCCCTGCGCGCGCCAGAGGTTCTGCTGCGCCTGGCGGACCTCTTGCGACGCGTCGAGGATGCTGCGTCGCGCGAGCTCCTCGGAGACGATGAGCATGCGCTTGTGCAACGCGTTCGACTCGGGATACTTCGCGAAGAAGTTGCGCCAGAGCGGCGCCGTGACGAGCGACTCGAGCTCCTCGCCGAGCTTGTTGCGTGCCTGGCTGTAGCGTCGCGCCGCGGCGGCGTCGAACGCCCACTCGCTCATCTCGGGATACGCGCCGCCGGGGATGTACACGCGGCGCGCTGGCTTCTGGAAGATCCAAGCGTCTTCGAGCGTCGCGGTCTGGATGAAGTCCGCCTGCGCGATCGCGCTGAAGAACTGCTCGAGCCACCCATCCTTGTGCACGCGCTGGTAGGTCCCCGGCCACGCGCCGAACTTCTCGCCGTCATCGGCGTAGACGACGAGCTTCGCGCCGGCCGCGTGCCGCTCGCGCAGCTCCTTCAGCGAGGCGCTCACGTCCCGGAACGGGATGAGGTAGCGCAGCTTCACGCTGCCGGGCAGGATCACGAGCGGAAGGCCCTGGTCCTCGGTGATGTACGACTCGCCGAGCTCGTCCTTCTTCAGGCCCGCCCGGAGGAAGTGCTCGTCGTCGAGCACGGTGTACGCGACGCCCGCCTCGGCCATGACCGCGGGTAGATGCGGCTCCCACACGCGCTCGGTGAGCCATGCGCCGAGCGGACGCTGACCGAAGACGGCGTGCACGCGGTCGCTCAGCGATCGGATCTGCGCGACCGCGTCACGACGCGGGATGCCGACAAGGACCGGCTCGTAGTAACCGCCGGTGAGAAGCTCGATCTGACCGCGCCGCACGAGGTCCGAGAGGTCGCCAATGACGTCGGGACGGTTCCGCTCGAGCCAGTCGAGCAGCGGTCCGGAGAAATGCAGGCTCGCCTTCACCTCGGGGTGTCGGTAAAGGGCGGCAACCAGCGGCGCGTAGGCGCGCTCTGTTACCTCTGAGAACACGTGCGGGAAGTTCCCGGCCGGCTGGTGCTGGTGGAAAACCAGCGCCAATCGCAGGCGATCGGCCACTTTTACGCATTTTACCGCGAATCGCGTGCGAGGACGAATTTCGTACGCAATGAGTACGCCACGCTCGCTCGTATGTCACTGGGCTCGACACAAAAGGCACGCGTGAGCGTTCTTGGCTACAGATGCCCGCTCCCGTTTTCCTTCTCGCCGTGCTGTTCTCGGTCACGCTGCTCGCTTGCACGCCGGAGGAGACGGTGCGGCTCTCGCCGGCGCCGACCGTCGTGACGACGACGGCGACGCCAACACCAACCTCCACGCGACCAATTGGTGCAGGTACGACGACGGCCCCTTCGCCGACCGCGGCGCCTTCACCGACAGCGACGCCGACGACGGCCCCCGGCAGCACGCCGAACGCCGCGTGCGCTCCGCTGGCGGGCGGATCCACAGCGAACCGCGCGCTCCTCACAGACGTGCGCATCGCGCACAACCCCGGATTCGATCGCCTTGTGTTTGAGTTCGCGCAGAGTCCGGGACCCGGCGCCTATGGCGTGCCGCCGTATCGCGTCGAGCTGGCAAGCACGTTCACCGCGATCAACGGGCAACCGGTGCGGGTGGATGGGAATGCCTATTTCGCCGTCAACTTCCAGCAGGCCGATGCGCACAATCCGAACACCGGTCAGGTGGTGTTGCCGCAATCGAAGTTCGATCTGAAGCCGACGACGCCGCTGATCCGCGAGGCGAAGCTCGTCGAGGACTTCGAGGCGACGGTGCGGTGGGCGGTCGGCCTGGACAGACTCGTCTGCCCCACAGTGCTGACGCTCGCCAATCCGGTCCGTGTCGTCATCGACTACCCGACGCCGCCCTGATTCGGTGATAATTGACTCTCCGCACTCGGACTAAGGGGAGTTCCGCTTGGCTGACCCGCAGAAGCTCGGCATCCACCCGCGCGCAATCACCGGTAAGAAAGTGAGCCGGCTGCGCCGCGACGGCATCCTGCCCGGCGTCGTCTTCGGCGGGCACAAGGACTCGACCCCGGTCCAGACCGACCTCAAGACGTTCGAGCGCGGTTACCGCCGCTGGGGCACGACGACGCTCCTCACCCTCACGGGCCTGGATGGCGATCAGCCGGCGCTGATCCACGACGTATCGCGCAGCACGCTCACGGGTCGGCTGCTGCATGTGGACTTCCTCCGCGTGTCGCTCACTGAGAAGGTCCACGCCGAAGTGCCGCTGCACTTCGTCGGCGAGTCGCCTGCGGAGAAGGCCGGCGCCGTTCTCGTCCACGCGAAGAGCGAGGTCAACGTCGAGGCGTTCCCGCAGGACATCCCCCACAACATCGAGGTGGACGTCTCCGGTCTGCTCGAGGTGGACGACTCGATCTACGTGCGCGACCTGAAGGTCGATGCGGCGAAGGTGGAGATCCTCGACGAAGCGGACGAGCTCCTCGTCCGTGTGGTGCCGGTGCGTGTCGAGGCAGAGCCGACGCCCGCTGCCGCGGAAGTGCCCGCCGAGGGCGCCGAGGTCGTGGAGGGTGTTGCACCCGCGGAGGGCGAGGCCGCGGCGCCAGCGAAACCGGGCGCCCCTACCGGCGCCGCCGGTACGGCTCCAAAGCCTGCCGCCACGGCGCCAGCCGCGCCGAAGCCCGGCGCGCCCGCGAAGCCCGAAGCGCAGAAGAAGTAGCGCCGAGCGCCCCGGCGTGGCGCTCGCGATTGGTCAAACACCCGTGGTGCATTCGCGGGATGCCGGCGGCGCCGACCGGCCTCAGCCTGCCGGATCGTGGCGGCTGGAAGGATGCGGACGCTGGTGAGCCCTCGTCAGACCGACATCCTCATGCTCGTCGCCGCCGATCGGAGCGACAAGGAGATCGCGGTCGCGCTGGGCATCTCTCGGCGCACCGTCCGAACACACCTCGAGCGCTTCTACCGCACGCACAGCGTGCACAGCCGCGCGGGAGCGGTCGCGCGGTGGCTGATCCTGCAGCGCGACAGCTACCGATAGCGCTGTCGGTCATCTGACCGACGCGACAGCAGTCGGCTGACCGCGAACACTCCCGCGCGTGGAGTGGGTGATCCTCGCAGCGCGACTCTTCATCGCGGCGACACTTTGCCTCGCGGGCGTGATGAAGCTGCGCGCGGGGCCGGCCGCGTTCGCGCAGGCGGTCCGCGGCTATGACCTGCTCCCCGCGCGGCTCGTCACGCCGATCGCGACGACGCTTCCACCGTTCGAGGTCGCGCTCGGCGTTCTCCTCCTGGCGGGCGCTATGACTCGCCCGGCGGCAGCTGCCGCGTGCGTTGTCCTCGTCGCCTTCGCGCTCGCGGTCGCGGCGAATCTCGTCCGTGGGCGCGAGAACGATTGCGGGTGCTTCGGACAGCAGCGCTCGCGGATCGCGTGGCGAGTCGTGCAGCGCAACGCCGCGCTCGCCGCGACGGCGTTCCTCGTCCTGCTCGCTGGACCGGGCGCGGTCGCGCTCGACGCGACGATCCTTGGAGGTGTGCGGTGAACACACGGATCACTCGACGTAAGGTCATCGGCTCATTTGCGGCGGCGAGCGGCGCGCTCGGGGGCCGTCTCTTCGGGCTCTTCCCGGAGATACCCTCCGCGCGCCCGGCCGCGAGCGTCGCGGGCGTCCGGGTCGATCCGCCGCCCACGATCGCGGACATCGTGAAGGTGGACTTCGACCAGGCGGAGCTCGCTCGTCGCTACGCCGCGGTGGCGGGCGACCGCGAGATCATCGCGCTGCGCGGTCGCGCGGCGCAGGAGGGTCTGCACATCGACATCGCGTCCTCATCGGGCGCGCGCGCATCGCTGCGCCAGGCGCCGCAGCTGTCTGGATACGTCGTCATCGCGCCTCTGCGCAAAGCGGACGGCGCGATCGCCGGCGGGATCATCTTCGGACAGAGCGCCGAAGGTCAGTTCAAGGCAAGCCTCGGCCTGCAGCGCGGGACTGGCGCGTACGACGTGTACCGCGGCCTCGGGGGCAACGCGCAGCGGGAATCGACGATCAGCAAGACGGATCGTGACATCACGATCGACTTTGCCGACGGCACGCGTAAGGTCATCCAGATACCTGCACGGCCGAGCAGTGGCAAGGCGGGTCTTGCCGCCCCTCTTGCGACCTGCGGAATGGACTGTCTGCAGTGCAACGTCGTCTGCACCGTGGCGATCTCTGTGGAGTGCTGGGTCGCGACGGAATGGGTGTGTATCGCGATGGCCGAGTGCCTGCCCTGCGGGATCATCTGCTCGATCATCTTCGTCGTGCTCTGCGCCGTGATGTCAGCGGTGACGTGCTACGGGGTGTGTAGCTCCTGCTGCTAGGATGCGGATCGAGAGACAGAGATGGATGCGCTTGCGCTCTCGCTGCTCTTCAGCGCCGGACTGATCGCAGTCCTCCACGTCGGGTTCCGTGCGCTCCTCGTGCACGCCTTCGATCTGCGCGCGCATCACCCCGAGCGCTACAGCGGAGCGTGGCGCACGCTCGGCGATCTCGCGCCGTCGGCGAGAGTCGAGTCGCTGCGCACGACCATCATCGCGACGCTCGTAGCCCTTGCCATCGTCGTCGTCCTCGCGGTCACCGGGGCGATCAATGGGATCGCTCGATCACCAATCGGCCTGTTAGTGGCGCTCGTGGCTCTCGCGATCCTCACCGTCAGTGGATCGGCCGCCGCACTTTTTCTGGTGCGGCGGCGCCCACCGTCGGCCGAACGCTAGCCCTTCACTACCCCGAGCGGCCGTAGCTTCACGACCGGAATGTCGCGTTCTGTTGCGAACGATGCGTTAGACGGTAACGGCCGCTCCGATGGCGAAGTCCGAAGGCGAAGCGTCGGGGAATGGGTTATCCGCGCGCTCGAGGCTGATCAGCTCGACCTCGTCGTCCGCCTTGCCGCGCAGCGCGATGTCGAGCGCGCGGCGGAACCGCATCGCGTGCACCCGGAAGCGCTCGACCGCGTAGTCCGCGGCCTGTCCGGTGGTGACGAGGAACGGCCAGTCCGACGACTGCGCCAGCAAGAGCTCGCGCGCGGCCTGGCGCGCCGCGCGTTCTCGCAACGCGTCGCCGACGTTCACCGCGCGCAGCGCGGACATCTCGACCGACATCTTCGCGAGCTCCCGCCACATCCACTCCGTGCGGTCATTGACCCATGTCGAGTGGTCGTTGTTCTTCCCCCATGAGCCTTCCTGAAGCTCGGCGCGCTCGCGCGGCGGCTGCTCGCGCAGCCACTCGTCGACGGTGACGGGGCGCGGGCCGTTCGCCGCGAGCTCACGCAGGATCCGCCCGAGCCAATCGACGCCCTCGAACCACCAGTGGCCAAAGAGCTCCGCGTCGAACGTCACCGTGAGCAGCGCGGAGCGAGATCGGTCCTTACGCGCGGCGAGTGTCTCGCGGATGAGCTGCACGAAGTGGTCGGCGTGCGAGCGCACTCGCTCCGCCGCCTCGCCGGGCGAGTAGAGCGCCTTCCCGCCGAGGCCGACGTTCACGTCGGTGACGCGCCAGTAGCGCAGGCCGGTCGTGTCGTCCTTGCGGTGGAACTCGCGGTACGCCGCGTCCCCGGGGTAGCCCATCATCGCGGACCACACCTGACCCGAGACCTTGTCGTGGCGCGCGACCGCCGCGACGCTCGAGTCGCGCACGAGGTACGGACGCAGCACGTCGACCTTGTCGTGATCGACGATCGGTGCGGCGATGCCCGGCCCGGAACGCCGCGCTTCGAAGCGGTGCGTCTGACCGACGAGGCGCTCCGACCCGAGCAGCGCCGGATCGATGAAGAAATGCGTGAGGCCGAAGAGCTCGAGGATCTCTTCGAGCCCCGGCGCGTACGCGCACTCGGGTAGCCAGATGCCGCGCGGTTCGACGCCGATGCGCCGGCGCGTCGTGCGCGTGCCGACCGCGAGCTGCGCGTGGACGGAAGGCGTGTCGAGCAATGGCAGGTAACCGTGCGTCGCGCCCGACGTGAGGATCTCGACGTACCCGGTGCGCGCGAGATCGGCGAAGGCGCCGACGACGTCGCGGGCGAAGCGCTTGATGTAGGCATCGCGATGCGCGCGGAACAGTGACAGGTAGAACATCGCGAGCGCGCCGCGTCCGGTATCGCCGTCACCGCCGAACCGCCGCACGTCCTGTTCCGCGCGCCTGATCTGGTCGTCGCAGTACTCGACGAAGCGGTGATCAATATCGGCGTCGGCAAGTTGCTCGAGCAGCGTCGGCGTGAGGCCGATGGTCATCCGGTAGGCAATGCCCTGGTCGCGCATGTCGTGCAGCAGTCCGAGCAGCGGGAGGTATGTGCCGAGGATGGCCTCGTGCACCCACTCCTCGCCATGCGGCCAGCGGCCCGCGCCGCGCGCGTAGGGCAAATGGGAGTGGAGGACGATCGCGAACGCGTCGCTCATCTCTCGACTGTACGACCGCCGCTACCATCGCCGCGTTTTGGACTTCACCATCGACGCGGACATCAGCGTCGCTCGCACGTTGCCCGCGCGCGTGTACTCCGATCCGGAGATCTTCAGCGCCCAACGCGAGCGCATCTTCGCGCGCACGTGGCAGTGGGCCGCTCACGACGAGGTCGTCAAGGTGGCAGGCCAGGTCTACCCGTTCACGCTGCTGCCGGGCGCGCTGGACGAGCCCCTGCTCCTCACGCGCGACGCGAACGACCAGGTCCATTGCCTGTCCAACGTGTGCACGCATCGCGGCACCCTCGTCGTCGAGGGTGCCGGCCACGACACGCAGCTCCGCTGCCGCTACCACGGGCGCCGGTTCACGCTCGACGGGCGCTTCGATTCGATGCCCGAATTCCAGGGTGCCAAAGGGTTCCCGTCGAAGGCCGACGACCTCCCCTCGGTCGCGCTCGCGCGCTGGGAGCGCTTTCTGCTGGTGTCGCTGCGGCCGGCGATGCCGTTCGACGATATGAGCGCGCCGATGCGCGAGCGCCTCACGGGTCTGCCCTTCGGCCGACTGGCCTTCGATGCCGCGGGTGCGCGCGACTACTTCGTGAACGCGAACTGGGCGCTATACATCGACAACTACCTCGAGGGGTTCCACATCCCGTACGTGCACTCGGGGCTCGCGGGCGTCCTCGACTACGGCGAGTACGCGGTCGAGCTCGACCGCTACTCAGTGCTGCAGCTCGGCGTCGCGAAGCAGGGCGAGCGCACGATCACGCTCCCGGCAGCGCACCCTGATACGAAGCGGCGCATCGCGGCGTACTACTACTGGCTCTTCCCGACGACGATGTTCAACGTGTATCCCTGGGGTGTGTCGGTGAACGTGGTGACGCCGCTCGCCGTCGATCGAACGCGGGTCTCGTTCCTCCCATTCGTGTGGGACGAGAGCGCGCGCGAGCAGGGCGCCGGCGCGGGACTCGATCGCGTTGAGCGCGAGGACGAGGCGATCGTCGAATCAGTGCAGCGCGGGACGCGAAGCCGCCTGTACGAGCGCGGGCGCTACTCGCCGACGCGTGAGACGGGCGTGCATCACTTCCATCGCCTGCTCGCGGAGTTCTTGCGATAGCTCAGAAGAAGGTCATGCACAACAAGGCGGAGACGGTCGCGCGCGTCGAGGCGGAGTACCGCGCGCTCGATCGGACGGTGCGGCGGCTCGGCGCGAAGGGTCTCGGGGAGCCGATCCCCGGCTTCGGGACGCGAGCGCGCACGAAACGCGAGCGGTGGCGGCGCAAGGATTCGCTGGCGCACATCGTCGCGTGGAAGGAGCACTCAATGCGGACGCTCCGGCGCGCGCTCGGTCACAAGGAGCCATTCGACGAAGAGATGCGTGGGAAGACCGTGGATGCGCAGAACCGCATCGTCTACCGGCGGTGGCGGCGACGACCCGCGCGCGCCGTCATCGCGTATCACCGCTCGGTGCATCGCGAATTGCGCAAGGCGATGCGCGCGCTCCCAACGGCGTACTACGCGAAGCGCTTCTCATCGCTCTGGCCGTACGACCTCGCTGGCCACTCGACATGGCATCGCCAGCACCACTTGGAGAACGAATAGCGCGGGACCGAGCTCAGTCGCGCCTGAAAGCCGGCGCAGCTGACCGATGCGTCGCGTCGCCCTCGTAGCGCGCGCGTATATCAAAGCCGGTCGTCGGTAGATCTGGCACCACGAGTGAGCCGCTTGCATCGGTCACGCCGCGTACGACGTGAGTGTCGTTGAAAATGATTGTCCAACGTGCGACTTCTTGAGCGTCGAGGAAGATGATCGCGAAGCCGCCGATGTTCCTCGACACGGCGGCGACGCGGGCCGTCACCTCGAAGCTGTAGCTGGCGCCCGGCGTAACCGTGAACGCTGGCGAGTTCAGGGACCCGAACTCGGACGCAGCTGCCCTCACATGCAGCCCGCGCTTCCCATCAGCATCCGCCGCGACCGAAAAGGCAGAGCGCGCAGTCCCGGACCAACCAACAAGACCTTGCCTGAAGTCACCATTCGGGATCGAGCGAGGCGCCGCGCCTGTCTCGCCATATCGAGCGTCATATAAGGTCACATCCACGCGACCGACGAGCGGGCCGGTGTTGCGCTCGTTGTAGTTGAGCTGTACCAGCGCGCTTCGCGACCGCGGCGGGACGACGCCGCTCAGCGCGAACACGGTGGGCTCACCAGCGCCTGACGTTGACGACCACGCGACCTCTACCGTCGCACCACCCACGGGCTGGCCGCTCGACGTCTGAAGGGTGATGGCCGCATTCTGCGCGACCTTCACAGGGTCAGCCCTGACGCCGAGGGTCAACTGTGTTGATTCGCGAACCGTGGGCTTGCACGACACGAGGCGGCGAGCGAGCTGCGAATCGGCCCACCAGCCATTGGTCGGCGCGTACGTGTAGTAGACGTAGAAGTCGCTGCCACTAATGTGCGGATCCTTGCCCGTGCCGACGATCGTGCCGTACATCGCGGCCCATCCGCCGTGCTCGATCTCAAGCTCGTTCTCCCAGACAAGGCCGTCGCTGGACTCGAGGAGGTGCAGATCGGCCGAGTCGTTTCCGAGCGTCGTCATCGGCCACTGTCCGATGATCAGCAGGTACTTCTTGAGGTATTCGTTGTATGAGCTGCCATACACCGCGACGTTGCTCACGGGCTGGATCGATGCGCGATAGGCACTCCACGCGGAGTTCTTCATCTCGAGTGGCGTGAAGCGACCGCCGATCGCGGGCTCGGTCCACGCGCCGTTGAAGTACTTCATCCACGGCACGAGAGCGTCGCGGTCCACAGCGGCCCGGATGACGTCGTCGACCCTCGCGCGCGCGACACCCATCCCGACGAAATAGAGGTGGAAGTAGTCGCCAACGATGAGCGGGAGCCCATATTGGCCGCCGACGTGCGGTGCGGCTGGATCATATGCGTCCGCGTCTTGGATGATCGGACCCAGATCCGTCCACGTCTTCCCGTCATCCGTGGACTTGAGGATGCCGGTGCCGCCGTAGAAGCCGTAACCCGACGGAAAGTGACGCTCCGTGTACGAGAACCCGATGAGCGTGTCCGTCATCGAGTCTCGATAGACCGCGGCCATGCCGTTATACGAGTCGGGGATCTTCTCTTTCTGGACACCGATCCTTGGGATGACCGACTGAACAGGATCGTCCAGCGTGCCGGTGCTGCGCGCGATGATCCGCGTGTCGCCGCCGTTCTGCGCGTAGAACGTGTAGGCGTCACCGTGCCGGTCGACAGCCAGCGTCATGTCCGGCCAGTAGTCGAGTCCAAGCTCGCGACGACGGGCCGCTGAAACGACGACTTCACGGGGGCCGACGCTGAGGTCGCACTTAGGCGCGACAGCCACCGCAGCTGCTGACACCGACGGCGGCGTTGACGGCGCGGCTTGCTGCTCGCAACCGACGATGAGCAGTGCGACGGCGACAAATGAGAGCGACCTGCGCGCGCTCATTGCTGTTTCCACCGCGCCGCGAACTCCCGCGTGATCTGTAGGTACTGATCGCCGAAGTTGACGCTCGGCTCGATGTGCGTGTTCTCCCACCACTCGTTCCACGAGGTGATGAGGATCCAATCGGGATCGCTCGCGGCTGCGCCATCGAGGGTCGCGCGATACGTGGCGCCGTTGCGCCGATCGAGGAAGGTACCGACGCGTCCCGGGATCGCGCGGTCGTCGTAGCCGGGCTCGGCAGACGCGGCCCAGATGCGAGCAGCGGGTTGATCAGCCAGCAGTGGCCAGTAGCGCACTTCTCGACCGACACGCGCATACGTGGCCGTGGCCGCGTCGAACGTGCCGTACGCGTGGAACCCATCAAAGACCTCGAGATCCTGGGTGTCGAAGCTCAACGCGAGATAGATCGCGTCGAAACCTCGGCTCCGCAAGTCCGCGAAAACCGATCGCCACGTCGACAGCGGCACCTGCGTGGATTGCCAGATCGGGATAACCGGACGCCCGCCGACGCGCATGAGCGCGGGCTCGCTGCCATACGTCCGCAGGAAGTACTCGAGCCAGCGCGTCAGTCCCGCGCCGTCGAGCAGCCCGTGATCGCTCACGATCTCGACATACGGCGCGATCACGAAGCCACGCTGCGCGGCCACGGAGAAGACCGTCCTCAGGTTGTCGTCGCGATAGTCGTTCGGACCCCACCACGACGCGAAGAAGCCGTCGATCCCCGCGGAT
>VBJD01000208.1 GCA_005887995.1 Chloroflexota bacterium | reverse complement strand
CTGCGCGACCTGACGGCTCGACATGTTCTCGATGAAGCGGAGGACGAGCACCTCTTGCTGCTCGGTCGTGAGGTGCTTCACCGCGCCACGCAGCGCGTCGACCTGCTCACCGCGGACCGCGCGATCGTGAGCCGTCGGGCCGTCCTCGGCGACGCCGTAGGCGTTGTCGAGGTCGACCGTGGGACGCTCGCGGCGGCGTCGGTCGGTCACGGCGTTGCGAGCGATGGTGTAGAGCCACGCGAGGAAGGACTTGCCCTGCCAGCGGTACCGGTGGATGTTCGCGAAGGCTCGCGTGAACACCTCTGAGGTGAGGTCCTCGGCGTCAGAGGGCTCGCGGACGCGGTAGAGCACGTAGCGGTACACCGCGTCGACGTGCTGGTCGTAGAGCTCTCCGAAAGCGGAGCGGTCCCCCGAGCGCGCGCGCTCGATGACGTCCGGAATGGGGGTAAGCGCCTCGAGAGGAAGTGCGGCGACTTTCGTATTGGAAATGTCGATCAACGTCACTCGGTCTGTGCTCCCTTGCCCAACCTCGTGTGTTGAGAGCGACCATATCGGCGCGAATGCGCTGCGCCAACCCATTCGCGGTACCAAAACCGTCACACGTTTACCCGATTTGGGCGCACGGCGTACGAGCGGGACCCTGAGTACTAGTACGGGCGGGGCAGATATCGGCAAGCGAGCGTGCCATCGTCTGGAATGGAGAGAGAACACGCTGTTGCATCGCGAGCGATCGCTTTAGCCGCAGTACTTCTTCTTCGACGCGGCCTTCCAGTCGTCGTAGAACATCTCTGGCGTGATGCCGAGCGCCTTCGGGAACGCGACGCTCGAGCGCGCGTCGTCTTTGAAGGCGAGCGCGAGCTTCTTGTAGCCGTCTTTGCCGCCATAGGTCGCGTACTGGTATTCGACCATCGAGTTCGCGAACGAGTAGTACTGCACGCCGAGCTCAGGCGGACCGTTCGGATCGGCGCCGTCCTCGAGCTGCTTGAGCGTCGGAGTGGCCGTCTGGCAGACGACGAACTTGACCGAGTCGCTCGTGCGCGACTGGCCCACGAAGTCGGGCCAGCCCTCGACGAGCCACCACGGGAGGCGCGCGGTAATGCCCGGGCTGAATTGGTCCTGCGCCCAGTGGAGCCACTCGTGAGTGATGAAGGAGATCGTCGGAGGCGAGATCGTCAGGTCCTGGTTGAACCAGTAGCGGAAGAAGCGGACGTACGGATCGCTCGGCACGTTCTGGAGGTGGAAGCCGACGACGGTGCAGCCCTGGATACCCGAGACGCTTTTCGTCGGGTAGAAGCGGATCGCGAGCGCGTCGCGGCGGCTGTCTGAGAGCAGGTTGTCGATGACGATCTTCTTCGCCGCGAGCGTGCCCTTCCCGAGGGCGTCGACGACGTCCTGATCGAGGCCCCAGTAGTCGATCTGGATGTCATCGACGGTCGTCTTCTTCTCGCCGCCGAGCTCTTCGTCCTTCGGCTCTGTCTGCACCCACTTCCCGTCGGGCAGCTGTCTGAAGAAGATCCGCCGGAGCCCGAGCGAACCCTCCGAGACGTACGCGCGCACGTACGTGTCGAGGTAGGCCTCGATCTTCCCGACCTGCGGCGTCGCCTGCACGCCCTGGCGGCCGGCGATGTCGAAGGCCTCGTTCGCGCACCGGACGAGCGCGCGGCGATCCGGGTCGATCGTCGCCTCGAAGGACTTCTGGTCACGGGTCGCGTTCGTGTCGTGCTGCCGCTGGAGGAGCGCCTGGATCGCGCCGCGGCTCTGCTCGTTGATCGCCGGCTTCGCGCCGGCGACCGACGTCCCCGCACTTGTGTCAGGACCCCCCGACGGCGGCGTGCACGCGACGAAGACCACGACGAGGAGGGCGGCGAGGAAGGGACGTCTCACGCGTTCAGCATATGGGTGGGACGCGCGCGAGGTTCAGTCCGCGGCAGTCGTGACCTTCGCGCCGCGCTTCGCGTCGTGCTCGGCCTGCCACTCCGCCGGCGATGCGCAGAACCCTTCGTAGTCGATGTACTCGGTGATCGTCGGGTTCGTGCCGCAGGCCGGGCAACCCGGGTCGCGCCGCAGCTTGACCTCGCGGAACGACGCGTCGAGCGCGTCGAAGAGGAGGTATCGCCCGACGAGCGGCTCGCCGATGCCGAGCAGCAGCTTCAGCGCCTCGTTCGCCTGGAGCGTGCCGATGACGCCGGGAAGGACGCCGAGCACGCCCGCCTCGGCGCATGACGGCGCGAGCTCGGGCGGCGGCGGTGTGGGGAAGAGGCAGCGGTAGCACGGCCCGAACTCGTCCGAGTCGGCGGCGCCGCGCGGACGGGGCTTGAACACGGTGAGCTGGCCCTCGAAGCGGTAGATCGAGCCATGCACGACGGCCTTCCCGTGCTTGATCGACGCGTCGTTCAGGAGGTAGCGGGTCGGGAAGTTGTCGGCGCCGTCGATGACGACGTCGTAGCCCTCGAGGATCCGGTCGATGTTCGCGCTGGTCAGGCGCTCGCGGTACCCGATCACCTTCACGTCGGGGTTGAGCGCCTCGAGCGTGCGCTTGGCGGAGTCGACCTTCGGCTCACCGATGCGGTCCGTCGAGTGGAGGATCTGGCGCTGCAGGTTCGTCTGGTCCACGACGTCCGAATCGACGATGCCGAGCGTGCCGACGCCGGCGGCGGCGAGGTAGTACGCAGCCGGCGAGCCGAGCCCGCCCGCGCCGATGAGGAGGACTTTGCTCTTCAGGAGGCGGTGCTGGCCGCTCTCGCCGACCTCGGGGATGAGGAGGTGGCGGCTGTAGCGCTCGGCCTGCTGCGGCGTGAACGACTCGGGTGTCACCCACTGCAGCCCGGAGTCCTTCCACCGGTTGAAGCCGCCGGCCATCGAGATGACGTTCGTGTACCCGAGCTTCTGCAGCGTGTCGGCGGCCATAGCCGAGCGCACGCCGCCGGCGCAGTAAAGGACGGTCGTCTTGGTCTTGTCGGGGATCCGGTCCTCGGCCCACTGCTCGAAGAAGGACTTCGGGACGTGTACCGCGCCGGGGACGTGACCGGCGTTCCACTCATCCTTCTCGCGCACGTCGGCAAGCTGGACGTCATCCGAGCGCAGGAGATCCGCGACCTGCTGCGGGGTCGCTTCCTTGACGCGCTTCTTGATCTCCGCGAAGTAGTCCCGATACGTGGGCATTCGATGACGCTCCCTTGAAGCAATGATACGTTCGGCATCGGTGGAGAACCTCGGTTTCGATGCAGTTCGCTTCGTCTACCACCTGGCGCTCGCGGTCATCGTCGGCGGCGGACTTGCGCTCGGCGCGGCCGCAGCGCCCGCGATCTTCAGGACGGTGCGTTCGCGCGGCGAGGCAGGGACGATCTTCGGTGAGGCGTTGCGTCGCTGGGATGGCGTCGCGGTGCTGTGCGTGGTGCTCATCGTCGTCTCGAGCGCGCTCGCCGCGGGGACCGAGGTCACCGGCGTGCCCGAGACGCGGCTCATCGTGCGCTGGCTCGCGCTCGCGGTCATGTGCGCCGCCACGATCTACTCGAGCGGCTGGGCGAATCCCGTCGCGCGGTCGCTCAGATCGCAGACGCGCGACTGGGACGAGACGCCGCAGTCGGCGCCGGTGCGACGTGAGTTCGACGCGCTCCACCGTCGCTCGACGCGCGCGATGCAGATCGCGATCGTCGCCGGCCTCGTCGCGATGTTCCTCTCATGAAGACGCTCCTCCGTCGGGCGAGCGCGCCGGATCTCGGCGATCGCCTCGAGGCACACCGCGCGAAGCTTGCGAACAAGCACCGCGTGCGGAACGGCGCGCAGCTTGTCTCGCTCGTCGACACGCTCGGCTTCTGCTTCGCCTTCAGCGGCGAGCCCGCGTACCCCGTCCCCGCCGCGTTCGATCACCTCTCGACGAACAGCGAGCACAAGAAGTGGGACTGGATGTGGCCGTGGAAGGACGAGCTGCCAGAGGCGAAGAAGCTCTACTACGGCAAGCTGCTGGTGAAGAAGCCGACGTTCGTCTCGATGAAGATGCTCCCGACGTTCTACGCGACGTTCGGCCGCGCCGGCGAGACCGATGACCACCTCGACGACGTGCGCGCCGGACGACTCTCCGACCTGGCGCGCCGCGTCGTCGAATACCTCGCGCACCGCGGCGAGACGCAGAAGAAGCGCATGCGCGCCGACCTCGGCATCGAGTCGAAGGAGGGACGCGGCGACCTCGAGCGCGCGATCGAGGAGTTGCAGCGGCTGATGTACGTCGCGCGCGTGAAGGCCGTCGGCGAGCGCAGCGATGACTACAACTACACCTACGACCTCTTCGTGCGCCGCTACCCCGAGACGGTGCGCGCCGCGGAGCGCCTGGGGTCGGCGGATGCGAGCGCCGCCGTACTGCGACGGCTGATCGAGCTTGCTGGCGGGGTCAGCGCGAAGCAGGTGCAGCGGCTCTTCGACTGGGATGACGAGCGCAGCGCGCGCACGATCGCGCAGCTCGAGGCGAAGCGCGCAGTCGTGCGCGTCGACGATCTCCTCGTCCTTCCCGACCTCGCGCGATGAGCGAGCGCGGCCGGTACGATACCGAGCGCCTCTAGATGGACATTCAGCAGCTTCGTTCCTGGATCTTCGAGCTGTACGACTCGCTCGAGAACGAGCGCCAATACATCGTGTTCGACAGCACGCGTGGCAACGTGCTCGTCGACATCCCCGAGTTCGGACCGCGTCCGCTCCGTCTCATCCAGGGGACGGGCAGCGCGGCGCTGCTCATCGCGACGAATCCAGCGCGGGCG
>VBJD01000025.1 GCA_005887995.1 Chloroflexota bacterium | reverse complement strand
GAGACCGCTGGGGAATTGAAGTTCTGTGCGGGTCGGCAATGACGATGCGCGAGATAGGGCTGAATGTGGGCAGCGAGCGAGGGGTCTTCAATCCGGAATCAACGACTGGAAAGTTGCCGAGGGATCCGCTGCGGACGCCCGTCACAGGAATAGGCGGGTGTATCCACCATCTACCTCGAGCACCTGGCCGTTGACCTGGCGGGCGGCATCGGAGCAGAGGAACGCGGCGACGCCGGCGATGTCGTCGACGTTCGTCGCGCGGCCCGACGGCGTCATGCAGCGGGCTTTCTCGAGCAGCTCGCCGCCGCGGCGGAAGTAGGCGAGCGCTTCTGTATCCACCAGACCGGGCGAGATCGCGTTCACCGAGATGTTGTGCGGCGCGAGCTCGACCGCGAGGTAAGCGGTGAGGGTGTTGATCGCCGCCTTCGATGCGGCGACGGTCCCGTAATACGGGAACGCGCGCTCCGTCGCGATGCGGGCCGTCACCGCGATGATGCGACCGCCCCCGTCGTGCGCGGTGAGGAGCGGGAAGGCGGCCTGCGCGCAGAGAAGGTACGAGCGCGCGTTCACGTTCATCGCGAGCTCCCACGCCTTCAGCGTGGCCTCGAGCATCGTGCCTTGCATCCCAGCCGCGGCATTGCAGATCAGGAAGTCGAGCCGGCCGAACTCCTGGCGGATCGTCGCGAACAGGCCCTCGATCTCGGCTGGCTCGGCCATGTTCGCCTGCGCGAGCAGTGCGCGCGCGCCGCGCGCCTCGATCTCGGCGGCCGTGCAGCGCGCCGCGTCGTCGCGCTTGCGGTAGTTGACGACCACGTCCGCACCGTCGCGCGCGAGCCGCAACGCGATGGCGCGCCCGATACCTCGCGAGCTGCCGGTGACCAGTGCGACCCTACCCGCGAAGGGCCGGTGCGACATTAGTGGTAGTCGTGCCAGACGACGTACGCGGCACCCCAGGCCATGCCCGCACCGACCGCCGGCATCACGATGTGCTGGCCGTCGCGAAGGCAGCCGAGGCGATTCGCTGAATCGAGCGCCAAGGGTACCGATGCGGCCGAGGTGTTGCCGACCTCACTGAAGTTCACGATGAACTTGTCGAGCGGGAGGCCGAGCTGCCGCGCGGTCTCCATCACGATGTTGGAGGAGGCCTGATGCGGCACCACCCAGTCGATGTCCTCCACCGTGGCACCGGCGCGCGCGAGCACCTCAGTTGTGGCCTGCACCATCTTGGCGACGCCGAAGGGCGGGATCACCTTGAGCGCCAGCTCGAGGTATTGCTCGCGCCGCTCGATGACCTCAGTCGTGATCGGCTGCTTCGGTCCGCCGGCGGCGATCGCGACCATGAACCCGTCCTTGCCACTCGAACCAGTGGAGTAGGCCTTGACCCCGTAGCCCCCGTCGAGCCCGTCACGAAGCACGACGGCACCGGCGCCGTCACCGAAGATCGTCTGGGCGCGAAACCGCTGCGGATCCATGTAGTAGGAGAGCGCGTCCGTGCCGACCACCAACGCCGTCTCTGCCCCAAGCCGATCGAGCAGCCCGTCGGCGACCATCAACGCGTCGACGAACCCAGTGCACGCGGAGTCGATCTGAACGAAGCGAGCCTCGGTGCCGAGGTCGCGCTGCACGAGCGCAGCCGTGGGAGGCATCCGGTGATCGCTCGTGACGGTCGCGAGCACGATGAGGTCGATATCGCGCGCACTCATCCGCGCGTCGCACAGCGCCTGCTGGGCCGCCCGCGTGCCCATGTCGGAGGTGCCCTCACCGGGGGCGGCGCGGCGCCTGCGCACCGCGCCCATCTGCCTGCGCGACCACTCATCTAGCGTGCAGCCTGCGCGCTCGCGGTCGAAGTCCGCGGCCATCGCCTCAATGTCATCGTTCGTGATGACTCGCTCTGGCAGATAGCTGCCCGTACCAACGATGACTTTCGCCGTCACGCCGTTCACTCCTTCACGCGGCACGGACCGCGCCGGTGCGTGCCGTATCGCGGTCAGGCATCCATCGAATGGCGGCTGTATTGAGAAGGCGCTGTGCCGATGCTGTGCCAGGCGCGAGCACATCCGGTACCTCGACCGCTCTGGCGATCACCAGCCGCTCGTCAGATCAACTCCCACCACTCGAGGCCACGCACACCGTCGGCGAGCGCGAGCGACTGCGCCGCGAACATCGTGACCCAAGCGTTCTGGTGCAGTTCGGAAGCCTCGGGCTGATAGGGCATCGCGTAGCCGCGCTCCGTCGGGATCGCGACCGCGCGAAGCCGCGCGATCGTCGGCCGGGCTGCCTCTTCGCGAGCGAGCAGCAGCGCCAGGCGCGCGACCTGCGACGTGACGTCCGACTGCTCGCCCGGAAGGGAAGCGTTGCGGGGGAAGCCGCCTGAGGGAAGCCGCTTGGCGATCAGCTCATCCATCGTCGCTTCAAGAAGCTCGTCTCGATCATCTTCAGCGTTCGCGGCGTTCCAGATCCAAAAGCCCTCGAGCGCGTAGCAGGTCGAGTGCAGATTGGTCTCGCCGTTGGCTTCGCGGAATGATTCGCTCCCGAGCGAGAAGCGGGCCCGCGTGTCAGCGATGAGCATCCTCGCGGCGTCACGCATGCCGCCCTCACCGAGCTCGGCGGCGAGGAGAAGGCACTGCACCGTCTTCGCGAGGTGAAGTCGTCCCACGGTCGACCACGTGGCGGGACGGCCCTGCGGCTGCCCGCCGGTGGGATCGAGTGTGGGAAGATGGCCATGGCGCTGGATCTGGTCGCGCAGCGAGGCGGCCGCGCGAACACCCGCTGTCATGGTGCGCGCGTGACCGGTCCGGATCCCGTACTTGAGGAGTCCGGCCGCGATGATGCCCTGGTCGAAGTTGTAGATCGCCGGACCGTCCGCGCGCCGCGATGCGATCTCATTCGCTTCGATGCGCTCCGTCAGCCACTCAGCGGCGCCCGCCACCACCGGGCTGCTGGTCGCGTCCGCGAAGACGGCCGCGCTCAGGAAATAGCCCGAGATCTCCGGGTATTCATCGGAGAGTCGTCCGGTCTCGGCTTCGCGCCAGCCGGCGATCGCGCCGCTCGGATGCGCCAGCGCGCCGCCGAAAAGCCACCGATGGAGATCCGGGCAACTTGGGGTGACGAGCGTCGCGGGCGAGGCCGGCATGTCGGTCGACACTGTTCGCGGGACGATCGGCGGTGGCGCGGACGGCGCGACGCGAAGGCCCTGCAGCATGAGCGGAGCGTCCAGGTCCGGCGTTGAGGTTGGATGTCGTGCACGGTTGAGCCCGACCCGCAGGCCGGCGGCGCTCAAACCGCGGACGTCCCGAACACGCGACCGCTGACCTCGACCGGCGCCGCGACCTCAGCGAGGTTGGGCGGGGCCGCGTCGAGCGCCCTCGTCGCGGCCGCATAGAGCCGATCGAATGAAGAAGACTGGCGGATGCCGCGCTTGGAGTGTCCGATCGGCATGAGATGGAATCCGCGATGTGGCACGTTGCGCGTGAGCCAGTCGAGCTCCGCGTCGAGGTAAGCCCAATATCGCTCGCACGCGTCGGCCTCGTCGCTCGCGCGATCGAGCAACGCGAGCAGGCGGTCGGGGATAACGATGCCGGGGATCGCGCCCAGACGTTGCGCGTGATCGCACGAGCGGATCGGAGCGAGCCCGATGATGATCGGCAGCTCCGTGAGGGATACGGGGAGCCGATCGATCGCTGCGGCGAAGCCGTGCGCGTCGAACATCGGCTGCGTCTGCACGAAGACAGCACCCGCCGCATGCTTGCGCACGAGGCGCTCGGCCTCGTGGGCGGGATCTGGTGCGAACGGCGACCACGCGGCGCCCACGCAGAACGGCTCCGCCGTGCCCAGCAACTCCGTGCCAAGACCTGCGGGGAAACCACGAGCGAGTTCGATCAGGGTGAAGACGTCGACGTCGTCGATGTCGCCGGAGGACTCCGGCACGTCGCCGGTCATGCACAGCAAGTTGCGCACGCCCAGCGCCGAGGCGCCGAGGAGATCGGCGATGAGCGCGTTCCTCGCGCGCGAGCGAGCCACGACCTGGACGATCGGCTCGACGCCGAGATCGGCGTGCGTGAGGATGGCGGCCGCGGCGATCGGGGACAGGGCGGGGCGGCCGCGGAGCCCATCGGTGATGTTCATCGCGACGATCTGCGGGCGGAGCAGCCCCTTTGCGCGCTCGAGGATGAGCTTGTGTGCGACCGTCGCCGGCACCGCGAGCTCCGCGGTGATCACGGATCGGCCCGCATCGAGCGCGCGGCGAAGGCGCGATCCGATGGCGACGGGAGAGCCACCGATCGCGGCCGCCTTCGTCATGGCGTGATGACAGCGCCAGCGAATTGAGGCGCTGTGCGGAGCCGCGTGACGGCGCGGGCCGTGCTCGTGACGGACCGCCGAGCGCGCGCGTGATCGCGGGGCGGCCTTCAATCGCGCCTTCATGCCGTCTTAATTCGTTTGCCTCGGAATCTCTCTTACGCAGGCGACGCGACGCGACCTCCTGTCCACGCGGGTGAGCATCCCGACCGTGCCCGACGAGCCACAGGACCCGCCGGCGCACGATGCTCAGCTCATCGCCGTGACGCCATGGCTATCGATACGCGCGCAGGCGCGAACGATCGCGATCGCGACTGCGACCTGCCTCGCCATACTCGTGACGATCGAGTTCGCGTTCTTTCGCTCAGGCTTCTTCGCCGCTCACGTGGCGATCTCGAATCCGCAGACGGCATCCGCGAAGCTCGCGCTCGCAGAGCGACATGCCGATGCGCGGGTGCTGTACGTCGGCGACTCGACCATCATGACGAGTGTCATGCCGACGGTCGTGTCGGCGGAGTGCGCCTGCGGCACGGGCTTCAACGGCGGTTTCTCGGCAGCGAATCCGTGGCTCACCCGGGCGATGACCGAGCGTCTGCTCGGCTTCATGCATCCGCGGGTCGTCGTGATCAGCGTGTCTCCCTGGGCCGTCGACGAACGCGCGAAGTTCGAGGACGGCGGTTTCGCGCGCCAGCTCCTGTCACCTGCCGAGCTCGAGTCGCTCGGCGCGTCCGTTGACCTTCAGGAGCGCTTCGACGCTGCGCTCGGAGCCGTCTGGTCGGCCTACGGGCAGCGTGAACTCCTCAAGGAGTGGATCAGCGCTCTCGCCCCGAGCCAGCGCTATGACGAATCGCTGCTCGGGTACTGGGTCGCCCCGGGTAGCGCGAACTCCTACACGCGCGTCGTGGCCGTCGCGAGCCGGCTCTTCACCGATGTCGGCGACGCCGCGACGACCGCACCGGGAGCGAAGGTCCTCACGGCACTCGTCGCGGAGATGCAGGCGCGAGGCATCGACGTCGTATTCATGCTGCCTCCGCTTCATCCGGCGTCGTACGACATCGCGGGTCCATACCTCAGCACTGCGGACGCGGCTATCCGCGATCTCGCGGCGCGGCAGCATGTCCCGATCATCGACTGCCGCTCCGTCGTCTCTGCCGAGGACTTCCGCGACGCGACTCATGTGTTCCCAGATGCTGCGGAACGGCACTCGCGCTGCGTTGGCGAGCAGCTCGGCGCCCTCGACCTCGACTGATGCTCTTCAACAGCGTTCAGTACCTCGTCTTCCTGCCCATCAGCTGGGTCGCTTTCTGGTCCGCGCCGCCGCGCTGGCGCGTGCACGTCATGCTCGTTGCGAGTTATGTCTTCTACGCGAGCTGGAGCGTCCCGTACGCGGCGATGATCTTCGGACTCGTCGTCATGAATTACGCCTTCGGCCTCACGCTCGGCCGCACGGTGGACCGGCGGCGGTCGCTCCTGGCCGCGTTCGTCGCCATGGACCTCGCCGTCCTCGCGCTCTTCAAGTACTTCGACTTCGGTGTCTCGTCGGCCGCGGCGGCGACGAACTGGATCCTCGGGACGAGCTGGGACCCACCGCTGCTGCGGCTCGTGCTGCCGCTCGGGATCTCCTTCTTCACGTTCGAGTTCATCCATTACCTGGTGGACATCTATCGCGGGGATGTGCCCGTCCACAGCTTCTCGAAGTTCCACGTCTTCTCGGCGTTCTTTCCGACGCAGATCGCGGGGCCGATCAAGCGATTCCAGGATTTCGTCCCGTCACTCGCCTCTCTTGACCGATTCGACCCCGAGCTGGCGCGAGTGGGCCTCTGGCTCATCGGCCGTGGGCTCATCAAGAAGGTGCTGTTCGGCGACCGCATGGCCGTCTGGGTGAACGACGGGTATCGCGCGGCCGCCGACGGGGCGATCGGGACCGGCGACGCGTGGATCACGACACTGGCGTTCGCGCTCCAGATCTACTTCGACTTCTCGGGTTACACGGACATCGCTCGCGGATCGGCGGCGCTCTTCGGCTTCCGCATCCCGATCAATTTCGACATGCCATACCTCGCGACGTCCCTCGCGGACTTCTGGCGCCGCTGGCACATCAGCCTCTCGTCGTGGCTGCGGGATTACGTCTTCATCCCGCTCGGTGGCTCGCGCCGACCGGCACCGGTGGTCATGCTCAACCTCTTCATCACGTTCGTCCTCTGCGGGCTCTGGCACGGCGCGGCGTGGAACTTCGTCGTCTTCGGCATCGTCTGGGGGATCGGAATGGCGCTGCACTGGTTCCTGGCGCGCCGCATCGCCCTGCCTGCGCACCCGCTGGTCAGCATCAGCGGCTGGGTCTTCACGATGGTCTTCTACCTCGTGAGCCTCGCCATCTTCCGCGCGCAGTCGCTGGCGGCCGCTGGGGTGATGCTCCAGGCCATGTCAGGTCAGGGCGTCGGATCGGGCACGCTGACCGCACGGAGCAGCCTCTTCATTGCGTGTATCGCCGTCGCGCTCATCGCGACGTGGCTCGTCAGTCGCTACGGTCTATGGCCGAAGGTCCGACTGCCGGTGGGCGCGCTCCGTCCCGTCGCATTCGGTGCGGCAGCATCAGTCGTGGTCCTCTTCGCGTCGGTCGCGGCGCCGGCCGCTACCGAGGTCTTCTTCTACTTCCAGTTCTGAGAAGGTGGCGGCGCGGGCCTCATCGAGTCCGGATGTGTCGCCGCCCTGAGGTAGTCGCCCTCCTCCAGATCGAGCGGGCAGACCACCTCCGAGATCGATTTCAGCACGCGCGCGGGATTGCCAGCGACGACGAGCTCTGCGGCCACGTCCCGGGTGACGACGCTGCCCGCTCCCACGACCGACCGCTCACCGACCGTCACGAACGGAAGGATGGTCGCGTTCATGCCGATCTGCGCGCCACGCTCGATGGTCGGTCCGCGTAAACATCCGTGCGCGTCGCTTCCCGGATGTGGGTCGTTGGCGAGACACGCGCCGGGAGCGATCGTGACACCGTCGCCGATCGTCGTGAACCGGGCGATGAAGCAGTTCGCCGCGATGCGGACGTGGTCGCCGACGACGCAGTCGCCTTCGATGACGGTGTTGTTCCGGATGTGACAGTCGGCCCCGATCACCGTGTCCTCGCCGATGGAAACATTACGGCCGGTCTCGAGACGATCTCCGATCCGAGCTCCTGCGTCGATCGCGGACCCGCCGCGGATCCGGGCATCTCGTCCGATGTCTATCGGACGCACGGGAGCGCCGCCGCCCTCGCTCCCGAGACGGACGTCGTCGTCGATGAGCGCGCCCTTGCCGATGCGCACGTTGCTGGGGGGCGGATCGCGGACGAGCTCACTGCGTCGCACGAGGACGGCCCTCACTGCGCCGCCCGCGGACGGATGGCGATCGTGACCGCGACCCAGGCCTGATCCGCGTAGTTCTGGAACGGGCCCGGGTCCTCTGATGCGACCGCGCCGTTGCGGCGCGCCGTCGCGGCGGAGCAGCGTCCGACGAGGCCACCCGAGGGGTCGTAGCGACCGCCACTGTAACCAGTCGGATAACCGGCGGTGTCGCCGAGGTTCTCCGCGCCGTACGCGGCGATCCACAGCGTGTTCTCGACGTCCCACGCCGTGGGGTCCAGCGCGGGCGGGTCCGGGGTCAGACCGCTGCCGATCACACCCGCGTCGGCGATCGCGTCCGTGAGCACGCCGTCGTCGAACCAGCCGCTGATCCGGTACACATGCGCGACGGCCGTCTCGAGGACCGATGTCTGGAAGTCCACGGTCGTACCGCCCTCCGTCCCGTCAGCGCGTTTGGCCAAGCGGCTCGTGCGGACCACCGTGCCGTTGAGCGTCGTGCCGATCGCCGTCCAGCCCGGCGGCGGCGTGACCGTAGCCCATGCGTGGTTCGTGAATATGGCGAGGAGGAGATCGCCGGCGTTCACCTGCGCGGGCATCGCGACGAGGTGGCTGTACTGGTGCACGGGGAACGCGGTCGCGGTCAGCGCCTCGACCACCGGGAAGACGCTCGGAGCGGACCCGGGCTGACCGCCGCCGTAGAGGCACGCGCTGCCGGACTGCTCGAACGCGCGGATGTGTCCGTCCCACGCGTCGCGGATCCAAAAGACGGGCACGCCGTAGCTCAGGTTGTCGCACTCGATGTCCTGCGTGCTCGTGCCCGCGTTCGTGTTGTAGGCGTAGTAGGCGGCCTTGATCCCGGTCTTGGTGTACTCGAAGAGATAGTTGCATCCCGCGACGCTCACGAAGAGGTTCGCGCCGCCCGTCGCGATGCCGCTGCTCTGGCTGTAGCCACACTGCGCGTTCATGTCGTTCGGTGGCACGCCGACGTCGACGTACGGCGTCGCGGCGACGAGCTGAGCCGTGCCGGCGAGATCGGGCGAGGTGCTGTAGTGGTAGATGCGCGACGTCGCGTCAGGGCTGTACCAGATCGTGTCGTCGCTGCGGTCGTAGGCGATCTTCACTTCCGCCGCGTACTGGCCCGACTGGAAGCCGGGCCGGTCCTGCACAGGATCGACGCTGAAGACGCGCGTCGCCATACCGGACTTGTCGAGGAGGTAGATCGTGAGCCCGTCGTTCCCGACGGCCCAGAACTTGTCCCTGCCAGCGTCGTACGCGAGGGTCATGAGGCCCGAGGCACCGGTGACCGGGATCGTCAGGTGACCGGTCGCATACGTCGTCCCGCCCGCCGGCGGCACGTCGATGCGATGGAGCACCGCGGTGCCGTAGGTCACGTAGTAGAGGTAATGGCCGTCGAACGCGACGCTCGGCGCGACCTGCGTCGGCCAGGTATCGGGCACGATCACGTCGGCGATGAGGTCGCCCGCCGCGGCAGCAGCCGGTCGCCCCGTGACGAGAACCTGCAGAAGCAGGATGAAGATGAGCGTTCCGCAGCGCAGTGACCTGTTCATACGGCTCCTCCCAGTCATGCGGCCGTCCCAAGTCGGAGACGCTGCACCGCAGTCATCTCGATCGATCGCTCGCTGAAGCCGGCCGGACCGGCGTAGCGGAACCCCGCCGCCGCGGCGGCCGCTGGCGCGATGACGCTGCGGCCGTCGAAGAGGAGATCGCCGCGCGTCAGGCGACGCACTGCGCCGAGATCGATCGCCGCGAACTCCGGCCACTCGGTCGCGATGACCACTGCGTCCGCGGCGTCACAGGCCTCCGCGGCCGTCGAGTGCACGCGGATCTTCAGGTCGCCTGCGACCTCTCGCACCGCGGGGTCGTACGCGTTCACCGCAAGGCCCGCGCGCAGCAGCAGCCGGGCGAGGGCGATCGCCGGCGACTCGCGCGTATCGGCGGTGCCGGCCTTGAACGCGAGGCCGAGCAGGCCGACGGTCGCGCCCTGGGGCAGCTCGCGCTCGATCGCGGCGGCGAAGCCGCGGAGCTGCCGCGCGTTCTGTTCGATCGCCGCCTTCAGGACGAGGAAGTCGTAGCCCATGCCGTCGCCGATCGCCTGGAGCGCGCGCGTGTCCTTCGGAAAGCACGAGCCGCCCCATCCGAGGCCCGGGCGAAGGAACTGCGATCCGATGCGCGGGTCGAGTCCCATCGATCCGAGCACCGCCGATGCGTCGGCGCCGACGGCCTGCGCAAGGTTGGCGATCTCGTTCGCGAAACTGAGTTTCGTCGCGAGGAATCCGTTCGCCGCGTATTTCGCAAGCTCCGCCGATGTCGCGCTCATCCAGCGGAACGGGACGGGCCCGCTCGAGCCGTTGTCGGCGCTCAGATCGCGCGGCAGACCGTAGCGATCGATGATGCGCCCGTAGAGCTCCGCCACAGTGGCGCGCGCATCAGCCGGACCGCCGGCGATGATCCGGTCGGGGAAGAACGCATCACGCAGGGCGTGCCCTTCGCGAAGGAACTCGGGGTTGGAGACGACACGCTGCTCGTGCAGGGGACCGCTCTGCAGGCGATCGCACGTGCCGACCGGCACGGTCGATCGCATGAGCACCACCGCGCCGGGCCGGGCGCGCGCCCCGATCTGCGCTGCCGCGGTCTCGACCTGCTCGAGGTCGGGCCGGCCATCGCGACCCATCGGTGTGCCGACCGCGACCAGGATCGCGTCGGCGTCGGCGAAGTCTGCATGCGGAACGAAGCGGACGTCGACCCTCCGCAGCATGTCGCCGAGCCCCGGCTCGCGCAGCGGGTCGGTCCCGCTGCGCCAAGCGGCGAGGCGGACGGGGTCGCTCTCGACGCAAGTGATCCGATCGCCAAGGTACGCGAGGACCGTCGCGGAGATCGCGCCCACGTAGCCCGCACCGACGACGGTGACGTTCACGGAGCGGACGCCGAGACGGTGGCGAGCAGGATCGGCAGGAAGAAGGGGAGCAGCACGATGCGTCGCTGCTCCAGGACGCGATGGCCGCTCTCCGTCCAGAGGGTCACGCGCTCGTCAGCCCTCAGGTAAGGGCGGTCCTTGAGACGGCGCGCGATCCAATCCGGTCCGATGTTGTCGATGATCACGAGGCCGCCGCCAGGACGGAGGACGCGCGCGACCTCGCGCAGCCCGCGCGCCGGATCGGCCCAGTGGTGGAATGCGATCGTGCTGAACGCGAGGTCGATCGAGTGGTCGGGGAGCGGGATCGCCTCGGCGCCCGCGACGTGCAGCTCCGCGCGCGTCCTTCGTCGCCCGTCTTCGATCATGCCCTCGGACGGATCGACGCCCACGAGGCGCGCCTTCGGCCAGCGCTCATGCGCGGCGCGCAGCAACCGTCCTGTACCGCAGCCGACGTCGAGGACCGCGGCGGGGTCGCCGAAGCGCGCGGCGAGATCGAACGCGTGGCGATGGACGCGATCGAAGTGCAGGGGCTGCCACTTCGAGCGCTCATAACGCTCCGACCAGCGGTCGAATTGCGCGACGTCATCCTCGTCCGCGGGACGTCCGGAGACGGTCCGCTCCCAGGTCATCGGCAACATCGAACCGCCCGCAGATTGAGGCGCGCTGCGGTGGGTCAATGACGGTTCGTCAGCGGGCGGCGGCTGTAGACGGCAAGGCGCGTGTCGAGGAGGTGGATGATCGGCCGCTCGAGCGAGCGAGCGAGCTCGTTGAGGTACGCGAAGATGCCCGCGTAGTGCGTGTAATCGTCCCAGACGATCGCGCCCCTCGGCGAGAGCATGGCAAGCGCGGCCTCCGTGTCCGCCCGCACGTAGCTGTAGCTGTGGCTCGCGTCGATGTACACGAGATCGATCGATCCGCGATACGGCGAGAAATCGAACGCCGCCGAGTCGCCGACGAGCTGGGTGATGCGCTCGGCTTCCGGGGTGCCGCGGAAGCGCGCACCGCGATCCCACTCGCGGAAGTACTCGTCGGCATCGGTGACCTCAAGTTGGGCGCCCTGGACGGCGTCGAGCCCTGCGAAGTCGAGCGTGTACACGCGCGCGGTCGGCGCGTTGCGCGCGAGGAGCCACGTCGTGTCACCGTGGTACGTGCCGAATTCGAAGATCGTCCGTGGCTCGAGCAGGGCGGCGAGCGCACACAAGACGAGCGGGGATCGACGGATCACCGTCCCCTCCACGCGCACCTGATCGATGCCGGCGATGCTCGCGACGTCGATGTTCGTCACGCGCGACGCCGCGAATCGCTTGAGCTCGATCCACATGCGCTTGGCAAGCTGGCGGCGCAATCGGCGCGGATCCGCCACCGCGTTGGCCAGCGCGCCCCCCAGGACCGCCGGCAGGATGTCCCAATTGCCGACACGGCGGATGCGTCGCCCCTGCGACGGGGCTCCAGGGTTCGCGGGGGCACTCATCGCTACACGCACGTGCGTATCGAGGCGTAATCGGATTAAGGCGCCCGCAGGGGAGGCGTTGACGATGGATGGCGCGCCGCAGCCGATCCTTCGGCACGAGGCGCAGCGACGTCAGTCCGTCAATGCAGCGACCCAGACGACTTCAATGCTGCGTGCCTAGCTTCTCGCGAGTGCGGCCTTATCTCGGCACGGCTCGCGCGTACCGATGGGTCATCGCCGCGATGCTCCTCATCATCTGGGGCGCCGGCCTCGCCGCTGCCGTCATCGAGTACCGGAGCACCTATCAGTCCGAGGCGACGATCTGGGCGGTGCGCGCGGCTCCCGCCCTCAGCGTCACCGATCCCGATGACCCGAACGTCGCCCTCATCCAGACGGCGGCGGCGCAGCAGGCCGAGGTACTGAAGCAACTCCTCCAGACGCGAAGCTTCCTCATCGACGTCATCGGCCGCACGTCGCTCAAATCGCGCTTCGCTGCCTCGGGTGACCAGGACGGATTCCTGAACGACATCCAGCGGCGGTTCCGCGTCGAGACGCTCGGGACGAGCCTCATAAGGGTCTCGTTCGCGAGCCACGATCCGACGACACCGCCTGAATTGCTGAACGCGGCGCTCGCCGTTCGTGCCGAGCGGATCGACCAGGCGCGGCAGCTGTCGTCCGCGGCGCTCGGCCTGCTCTACGAGCGTCAGGTCGCGTTTGCCCAGCAAGAAGCACTCGACGCGCAGAAGGCCCTCGACGATTTCAACCGGACCCATCCCGAGCCACTCAGCGACCCCGATCAGCACGTGCGTGCGCAGCTGCGCCTGGGCGTGGACTTCGCACTCGTGAGGCTCAGCGATCTGCGAGGACGTCAGGAGCGCGCGGCGCTCGCGCCGGCACTCCTCGAGGTGAGCGGGGTCGAGTTCCAGATCGTCGACCAGCCGCGCATATCGACGCAACCGAGCGGCGGCGAGCGCACGGCGATGACGATCGCGACCGTCGCGATCGCGGCGGGCCTCGGACTGGCCGCCCTGCTCGTGCTCGTCGGGACGCTTTTCGGCGTACCCGGCGCCCGTCGTGCGCGTACCGCCGCCCGCGAGCCCATCCGAGCCGATGTGATCCCGGCATCGCCCTCGCCCGGGGAGTGATCGTCCCGACCTCGGCCTCCGCGGCGACCACACGCCGACCGGGCGGGTCCGCGGCACCGCCGCGAACGGTCATCTTCGGAGCGATCTCCTTGCTCTGCGCAGCCGCTTATGCGTTCGCGATCGTCGCATCAGGCGGCGACGTCATGCTCCTCCTACCGCTGGCCGGCGCCATCGTCGTGCTCGGGATCTGCGCCTATCCGACGCTCGGTCTCTTCGTCCTCTTCGCGTCGGCGATCCTCTTCGAACAGGTGCGGCTCTCCGGCATCGAGCCGCCCATCACCGAGACGAAATTCTTCGTGAATATCAACGCGTACACACCGCTCCCGATCCGTCTCAGCATCCCCGACCTGCTGATGCTGCTGACCGGCGTCGCGCTGGCGGCACGCCGGTTCGGCGCGACGCATCAACGTCTCCGCATGGGCGCCTTCGGTTGGGCCGTGCTTGGCTACGTCGGCGTCTTCGTGCTCGGAACGGTCATTGGCGTGGCACGTGGGGCCTCCTGGAACGCGGACGTCGCGCTGACGGAGAGCCGTGCGCCGGTCCAGCTGGCGCTGGCCTACTTCCTCACCGCGAACCTGGTGCGCGAGCATCGTCAACTGTCGGTCTTCCTCTGGCTGTTCGTGCTCGTGTCAGCGGTAAAGGCCGTGCAGATCCTCGGGAATGGTCAGGCGGCAGCGGACCTCTCCTACACGCTCCGCACGATCAGTAGCCACGAAGACGTCATCTTCATCGGCGCCGCGATCGCGCTGGCGCTCGTGGCCGTCCTGGTCGGCCATCGCTCGCGGCTCGTGTTCGTGCTCTTCGCGCTGCAGCCGCTCTTCGTCGTCGCGGAGTTCGTCGCCTACCGTCGCGTCGGCCTTATCGCGCTCGCGGTCATGTGTCTTGTGATCATGCTGATGGCTCTATTCACGCGTCCGCGGCGTGCGGCGGTGCTCGGGGCGCTCGCCTGCGTCGGGCTGGGGCTCTACCTCCTCATCTTCTGGGATGCGACCGGTCCGGCCGCGGAGCCGCTTCGCGCGATGCGCTCGGTCGTCGACGCGTCCGCCACGAGCCTGGTGGATCAAGCCTCGAATGCGTTTCGCGACACAGAGCACGAGAACATCGGATACACCATCCGCGAACTGCCGCTCACCGGTGTCGGTGTCGGTCAGCGCTATCTCTTCGAACGAGACGTCGCCGATATCTCGTTCCCGTACTGGCGATTCATCACCCACGATGCGCTGCTCTGGCTCTGGCTGAAGGCCGGACCGCTCGGCGCCTTCGCGCTGTGGTTCCTCGTCGCGCGCGCCGTGCTCGTCGGATCGGACCTCTTCCGGCGGCTCAGCGCGCCAGCGCTCCAGTGGGTCGTCGCGCTGCCCGTCACGCTGGTCGTGCTGCAGGTGGTCTTCTCGTCCGTGGATCTGGGCCTCACCTACAGCCGGACGATGATCGTCCTGGGGACATCACTCGGGCTCGCCGCGTTCGTGGCGGAAGAGCAACAAACGAAGACGACGAGCGCATCTCAATGGCCGGACTGATGCGCGCTCAAGGCGCGCCGCGAGAGTGAAACGGGTGCGTATCCTCCACCTGTCGGCGGACTTCCTGTGGCCAGCGGGAGACGGCGGACGGCTCCGCTCGATCGCGCAACTGCGCGTTCTCTCGTCACTCGCCGAGGTTGACGGCATCGACCTGTTCTACCTGTGCGAGGAGCAGATCAGCCGGGATCGCCGGGCGGAGCTCGAGAGGGCGATACCGAAGCTGCGGGTCCTCGAGCCCGTCTTCCACCCGGTGCATCTCTTCCGCCATCGTCGTTACGTGCCACGGGTCGCGGCCCTGCGCATCCTTCGCGGCGTCCCGTATATGGCCGGGAAATGGCACTCGCCCAGTGTCCGGCGTGCGCTCCGCCGCGAGCTCGCCGGCCGCTCGTTCGACGTCGTGTGGATCAACGGCCTCGGCATGGCCTACTACCTTCCGCTGGTCCGGGAGCTGTTGCCGACGGCGCGCGTCGTCCTCGACCAGCACAACGTCGAGAGCGACCGCTTCGTCGACTTCGCGCTCCGGCAGCACGGCCTTCGGCGACTCGTGGCGCAGGCCGAAGCGCGCGCCGCCACACAGTATGAGCGCGAGCTCCTTCGGTCGGTCGACGCGGTGGCGGCGATCTCAGAGAGCGACGCACGCGCGTTCCGCGCGCTGGCCGGGGTCGAGCCGCGCGTCGTGCCGCACGTCGTCCCGCTCGCCCCAGCCGTCAAGCGCGACAGCAATGCGCCGCGGCTGTGCTACGCGGGGAATCTCACCTGGGAGCCGAACCTTCGCGGTGTTGACTGGTTCTGCCGTGAAGTCTGGCCGCTGGTCCGCCGTCGACTGCCCCACGCGACGCTTGATATCGCCGGCGCGGGCTTACCGACGGATGCCGAGGGCCGGCAGATCGCGCCGCCGGCGTGGCGTGTCCCTGGCATCACGCTGCTCGGTTTCCGACGGGACATCGCGACGATCTACGCGCGCTCGGCCGTGATGATCGCGCCGCTATTCGGCGCCTTCGGGATCAGCATCAAGCTGCTCGAGGCCTTCCGCTACGGGATCCCTGTCGTTACCACGCTCGACGGCGCCTGGGGCCTGGCGATCACGTCCGGCTGCGAAGCGTTCATCGAATCAGAGCCGGCGGCGTTCGCAGCCCGCGTCGTCGACCTGCTCACGTCTGCGCAAGCCCGCGCGCAGATGCGCTCGCGGGCGTACTCGTATCTCGAGGAGCAGCACGCGCTCTCGACGGCACAGACGGCGGTGCGCGAACTCGTGGGTCTGCGGGACGAGCGACAGGCGAGCGCGGTGGACCTCGCACGGCTCCAGGGCGCCACAGTCCCGGCATGACGCCGAGAGCGCACCGTCAACCCGCCCGACCACATCGTCTCAACATCGTCGCTCTAGCGTCGGGTCCCGATGCCGTACACCGCTCTGGCGGTCGCCCTCGTGCTCGTCGCGGTCCTCATCGGCTCGTGGAGCCCCGCGGCGAGGCGGCCGTGGCTCGCCGGCTGCCTCGCGGCGGCGATGGTCGCGGCGCAGTTCGCGTTCCTGGTTTCCTCGCCGTGAGCGTCACCGCGGAGGCCGCCTGATGGCCCGGGTCTGCATCATCAGCCACTCGCACTATCCATACGACTCGCGCGTGAGCCGGCAGGCGCGCGCGCTCGTCCTCGCGGGACACGAGGTCGACGTGATCTGCCTGAAGTTCGAGGATCAACGCTTCTTCGACCACGCCGACGGGGTTTCCGTCTATCACCTGCCGATCGGTCGTCTGCGCGGCGGAAAGCTTCGTTACCTCTTCGAGTTCGCGGCATTCCAGCTCGTGGCGACGGCGCTCGCCGCCGCGCTGCATCTGCGCCATCGCTATCGCGTCGTCGAGACGACGTCGGTGCCCGACTGGCTGGTGTTCGCGGCGATCGTGCCGAAGCTCTTTGGCGCTCGCGTCCTGCTTGACCTGCACGAGTGCATGCCCGAGTACGGGGCCACCAAGTACGGCGTGCCGCTCGATCACCCGATGGTCCGCGTCCTGTCGTTCCTCGAGCGACTGAGCATCCGTTTCGCCGACTTCGTCACGACCTGCACCGAGCAGATGCGCGAGCGCTTCGTCGAGCGCGGCGCACCGGCAGCGAAGATCGCCGTAGTCCTCAACTCATTCGACGACGAACGATTCGAGCCGGAGCGACACGTCCGGGCGGCACCGGGGAGCGACGCTTTTACGCTCATCTGTCACGGCACGATCGAGCCGAACTACGGGCTCGATCTCGTGGTGCGTGCCGTGGGGCTGCTCAGGAAGCGGGTCCCCGGCCTGCGGCTCGAGATCTGGGGCGACGGCACGCACCGGCCGGCCGTCGAGGCGCTTACGAGGGAGCTCGACCTCGTGGATCGTGTCCATTTCAGTGGCTGGGTCACGATGGAGGCGCTCATGCCGCACATCGCGGCTGCGGACGCGGGTGTCGTGGCCGTCCGGCGTGACGCATTCCGGGACGTGACGCTCTGTACGAAGATGTTCGACCTCGTGGCGTTCCACAAGCCCGTGATCATCTCGCGCACGCGCTCGGTCGATGCGTATTTCGGCAGTGAATGTTTTCAGATGTTCGAGTCGGGGGACGAGCGCGAGCTTGCCGAAGCCATCTACGCCGTCTACGCGGATCGCGATCTGCGCGAGCGCCTCGTGCGGAACGCGACGGCGCGCAACGAGCCGTATCGCTGGGTGCACCAGGCGAAGCGCTACCTCGAGATCGTGGAGCGGCTCGCGTCGCGCGAGCGCTCCGAGAGCGCGCGTGACGTGCGGTCCGAGGTGCCAGAGAAGGCATGAGTCTCGCGGTCAGTCTGCAGAGCCGTGGGGCGGCGGGCACGATCGCCCGGACCGCGAGGGTCGTCTCGCGCTTCGGCGCGACCACCTCGGCGATGGCGCGCCGCTTGGACCGCTACGAATCGCTCGCATCGGCGCACGGCGTGCGGCCGACGTGGCCGACCACCGCCTGCGTCCTGGAGCGTCACCCCAAGCTGCTCCGCCGCTACGCCGAGCGCGGCGTCGAGCTGGCGCTGCACGGCCTGGTACACGGCGATCACGCCGCGCTCGATCACGCGCGTCAGCGCGCGACGATCGCGCGTGCGATGGAGCTCTTCGGCCGGAGCGGGCTCCGTGCCTCGGGATTTCGAGGGCCGTACCTTCGCTACAACGACGCGACCCTCGACGTGCTGCGATCCCTCGGCCTGCGCTACCACAGCAGCCAAGCCGTGGTCTTCCCGCTCCTCTCGTCGGATCTCGACGCGGCCGCGGCGTCGCGCTACGCCCTCGCGCTGCGGCTCTACAGCGCGGTCGACGCGCGCGCGGTCGCCGTCCGGCCGCGACTGCGCGACGGCCTCGTCGATATCCCGGTCGCGGTGCCTGACGACGAGATCCTCCTCGATCGCATACGCGTCACCGAACCGGCTCTGTCCGCGGAATGGCTGCACATCCTCGAGCTCACCTATCGACGCGGCGACCTGTTCACGATCCAGCTGCATCCGGAGCGCGTGAGCGAGCTCGGGCAGGCGCTCGAGGCTTGCCTCACATCCGCGCGCGTACACCATCCAGCGGTCCACGTCGCCTGTCTCGACGACCTCGCCGCGTGGTGGATTCGCCGCGCGGGCTTCTCCTTGCGCGTGATGCCCGCGGCGTCCGGGCGCTGTCGCGTGTCGCTGGTCGCGGATCCCCAGGCGACGCTTCTGGTCCGCGGTCTCGACGTGCCCGCGGCGCCGTGGTACGGGCGCGACTCGCGCTGCGAACGGCGCGTGTTCGAGGCCGATGCTGCGCGGTTGCCGATGGTCGGCGTGTCGCGCCGATCGCCGCCGGACCTCTTGCGATTCGTCGCCGAAGAGGGCTTCGCGACGGAGGTATCCGACGATCGCGAACGGTTTGGCGCATACGTCGACTGCTCTGACGCAGCGTGGTCCGAGGCTGCGGTGCTCGACGCGATCGAGTCCGGGACCGGCCCGCTCGTCCGCGTCTGGCGCTGGCCGGACGGCGCGCGGAGCGCGCTCGCCGTCACCGGTGACATTGACGCGCTCACCCTTCGCGATTTCGTCGTGCGGTCCTGGGAGACACGTGACTGGGTGTCGCACGAAGGGCGGGCAGGATGACCCGGACGTTCGACGCCATCGTGATCGGCGCCGGTCCGTACGGGCTCGCGGTGTCGGCCGAGCTCCGCCGCGCCGGCGTGGACGTGCGCACGTTCGGCGACACGATGTCGTTTTGGATGCAGCACATGCCGAAGGGGATGTGCCTGCGGAGCAGCTGGCCGGCGTCACATATCGGCGATCCGGCATCGGCCCATAGCCTCGACGCCTACGAGCGCGAGCAGCCGGCGGACCTGTCGCGTCCGATCCCCATCGCGGACTTCGTCGCGTACGGCCGCTGGTACCAGGCGCGTACGCTGCCCGACCTCGACACGCGAACCGTCACGCGCATCGACGCGGAGGATGCGACCTTCCGCATCACGCTCGCGGACGGCGAGATAGTCGCGGTCCCGCGTGTCGTCGTGGCCGCGGGCATCGCTCCCTTCGCGGCGAGGCCCGCGGTCTTCGACGGCCTCTCTCCCGATCTTGCGAGCCATTCGGTCGACCACGCGGACCTCGCGCCGTTCGCGCGCCGTCGCGTCGCGGTGATCGGCGGCGGTCAGAGTGCGATCGAGAGTGCCGTCCTACTCCAGGAGAACGGTGCCGAGGTAGAGGTGGTCATGCGCGCTCCCGGTCTGCGCTGGGTAGGCCGCGCGCCGCGCGACGGCGTCGTCGGCCCGCTGCTCTTCGATCGCACGGACGTGGGCCCCGCCCTGATCAGCCACCTCGTAGCACACCCGTCGCTTGTGCGGATGCTCCCGCGGGCGGTGCAGAACGACGTCACGCGGCGCGCGCTCGCGCCCGGCGCGTCGCTCTGGCTGCGGCCTCGCTTGGGCAACCTCGTCATCGCCGCCGGACGGTCCGTCGTTTACGCGGCACGGCGCGGTGGCCGGGTAAGCCTCCGGCTCGACGACGGCAGCACGCGTACGGTCGATCACGTCCTCATGGCGACCGGCTACGGCGTCGACATCCGTCAGTACCGCTTCCTCGCCCCGGATCTCCTCGCGCGCGTGCGCTGCGTCGACGGGCAGCCCATCCTCGATCGGGGATTCGAGTCTTCGGTCCCCGGGCTGCACTTCGTCGGCGCGCCCGCGATGTACTCGTTCGGCCCACTGCTCCGTTTCGTGTCGGGGACCGCCTTCGCCGCGCGGATGGTGACGCGCCGAGCGACCGAGGCGCCGACCGCGCGCACCGAGACCGAGGGCGCGGTCAAGCTCCAGCGCGCCGCCCACTAGGCCATGGCCCCCCTGCGTGTGCGCGCAACGATGCACCCAGGCGCGCTCGTGATGGGCGGCGATTACAAGAGCCTCGGCCTCGTGCGCAGCCTCGGTCGGCGCGGCGTACCGGTCTGGGTTCTGACCGATGACCATCTGCTCGCGGGATGGTCACGCTTCTGCCGGCGCGCCATCCGCTGGCCGGCCGCGGCCGAAGCGGATCAGGTCGCGCGACTGATCGAGCTGGCCCACCAGTGCGGACTCGGCGGATGGACGCTCTATCCCGGCGGCGAGGAGGCAGCAGCCCTGATCGCGCGCAACCGCGACGCCCTCACGCAGCGCTACCGGCTGAGCATCCTCGTGCCATGGGAGGTGCTCCAGCACGCTTACGACAAGAGGCTGACGTACAGGCTCGCGGCCGACGTGGGCGTCGACCATCCGCTTACGTGGTATCCGCGCGATCGCGCTGACGTGGCCGCCTACGGCGGGCCGTTCCCCGCGATCCTCAAGCCCGCGATCCGTCCAGCGCTCGATCGATTCACGATCGACAAAGCGTGGCCCGCGGCGGATCGCGCGGCGCTGGTCGCGCGCTACGACGAGGCCGCGGCGGTGAGCGACCCTGCCGCCATCATGATCCAAGAGCAGATCCCCGGCGGCGGCGAGACCCAACTGTCCTACGCGGCGCTCTGCCGGCGCGGCGAGCCGCTCGCGTGCCTTGCTGCGCGCCGTACCCGGCAGTGGCCGATGGACTTCGGTCGCGCGAGCACGTTCGTCGAGACGATCGAGGCGCCCGACGTCGAGGAGACGGCGCGGCGCATCCTCAGCGCGCTCCGCTTCGACGGGATCGTCGAGCTCGAGTTCAAGCGCGACCAGCGCGACGGACGGCTCAAGCTGCTCGACATCAATCCGCGCGTCTGGGGCTGGCACAGCCTCGGGCGCGCTGCCGGCGTCGACTTTCCGTATCTGCTGTGGCGCATGGTGCACGGCGAAACGGTCGCGCAGGTCCGCGCACGTGCCGGTGTGCGCTGGGTCCGCGCGCTCACCGACGTGCCCGCCGCCATCGGCGCGCTCCGCCACGGCGAACTGTCGCTCATCGACTATCTGTGGTCGCTGCGACCGCCTATCGAGTGCGCGGTGTTCGCGCTCGACGACCCGCTACCCGCTCTGCTCGAGCTACCCGCGACGGCAAACGTCGCGTGGGGACGCCGTCAGCTCGGCGCGGCCCGCGCGGCCGGCGCGACGCGATGATCAGCACCTTCGACCCGCTTGTCGACTGGCGCTGGCGCGAGCGCGTGTGGCAGGATCCGCGCGCGTCCGCGTTCCACACGCCCGAGTGGCTCGACGCGCTCCGACGCACCTACGGCTTCACGCCGGTCGGCTATGCCAAGGGCGGCGAGCACTTGCGCAGCGCGATACCGTTCTGCGTCGTCACGAGCTGGCTCACCGGCCGGCGCCTCGTCTCGCTGCCGTTCTCGGACCACTGCGAGCCGCTCGTCGACGATCCCACGAGTCTTGGGGAGATTCTCGAACGCGTCGCGTCCGAGGCGCGGCGCAGCGGATGGCGGTATGTGCAGACTCGACCACTCATCCCTTGCGGCGGGCTGTCCAGATTCGAATCCGAGGAGCCCTCCTACCACTACGCGATCGACCTGCGACCGGATCTCGAGGCGCTCTTCAAGGGCATCAGGTACGACAACCGCAAGGACATCCGACGGGCCGAGCGCAGTCAGCTGCGTCACGTCGTAGGCCGCGACCGCACCTTCGTCGACGCGTACTTCAAGCTGCACGTGTTGACGCGCTCGACGCAGGGCGTGCCGCCGCAGCCCCACGCGTGGTTCCGCAATCTCGCAGCGTGCCTCGGCGAGATGCTCGATATCCACCTCCTGCTCGATGGCGACGTGCCCATCGCCGGCTTGGTGACGATCCTGTTCCGCGACAAGCTGATGTGGAAATACAGCGCGTCGCATCCGGTGCTGGACCGCGCCGGAATGGGGAAGTCGCTCATGTGGCGCAGCATCGCGAGCGGCAAGGCGCACGGCGCGTCGTGGCTCGACATGGGTCGCGTCGAGGCGACGAACGCGGGCCTCGCGCAGTTCAAGGAACGTTTCGGCGCGCTGCGCTCCGAGCTCGTGTACCTCCGCTACCCGCCGGCACCCGTCGATCGGCGCCGGCCGTCGTGGGTCGGCGGCGTCGCAAGGTCGATCGGGCCGCACCTGCCCGTGACGGTCCTCGCCGCTGCAGGTCGGGTCGCGTACCGACACGTCGCCTGAGAGCGATGACCAGCCTCCGACGGACCGCGCAGAACATCCTCATCGTCGGTACATCCCAGCTGGCGATCTGGGTCGCCACCTTCGCGTTCACCGTGGTGCAGGCGCGGCACCTCGAACCCTCGCGGTTCGGCCAGCTCTCTCTCGCGCTTGCCTACGCGGCGTTCCTGACGATCTTCGTCGACTTCGGCACGACCACGCTGGTCAGCAGGACCGTGGCACAGCGCGGGGGGCGGGAGGATGGCCTGGTCGCGACGACGCTACTCATTCGGACCGCGCTCTGGCTCGCCGCGCTGCCGGTCCTGATGCTCGCGACGATCTTCCTCGGGTACGACGATGACCTGCGCGGCGCCATCGTCGTGCTCGCCGTCGCCGCGCTGTTCGTGGCCTGGGGCGGCGCGATCGCCGCGTATCTGCAGGGCCGCGAGGAGTTCTCCTTGCTATCACTCTCGTCCGTCGCCTACCGGATCGTGGCCGCGGTCGTCGGCGTCGCGATCCTCGTCCTCCTGCCGCGGCCCAGCCTTTTCCTGATCTCGCTCGCGTTCCTCATCGGGGCGACGGTCTGCGCCGGCATCCTCATCGCCGCACTCCGGCGGCATTCAGAGATCCGGTGGGCGCTGGCGCCGCGTCGCGCCCTCGATCTCCTCCGGACCGCGCTACCGATCGGCGCCTACGGCGTCGTCGGCACGTTCTACTTCAACGTCGACCTCGTCATGCTGGAGGGGATGGCTCCGGCCGAGAACGTCGGCTGGTACGCGGCGGCCTATCGTCTCTTCAACGCCGCGACGATCCTCGAGTCGATCGTCGTAACGCGCGTCCTCTATCCGATGTACTCGCGCATGTCAGTCGGTCCACGCGCGGAGCTGCGCATGGTCATCGCGAAAGCGCTCTCGCTCCTCACGATCGTCGGCGGCGCGGTGGTTCTCATCTTCGTGCTCTGCGCCGACCAGATCGTCGGGATCCTCTACTCCGCTGATGCGTACTCGCCAGCCACGAGCGCGCTTCGGCTGCTCGCGCCGGGCCTCTTCCTGCTCTATCTCAACTCGGTCATCGGGTATGCGCTCTTTGCGCTCGGTCGCGAGAAGCATCTTCTCGCGATGGCCACTGCGTTCGCGTTCTTGAACGTCGGCGCGAACCTCATCGCGATCCCACGCTTCGCGCAGGACGGGGCCGCCGCAGTGACGACGCTGACGGAGCTCGGCCTTCTGATGTGGACCATCCGGATCACGCCTCGCGACCTGTTGACGGGAGAGAGCGTTCGAACGGTCGCGAAAGCGGCGGTCGCAGCGGTCGCGGCGGGACTCATGGTCCTCCTCAGCGGCGCGACCACGCTCGCCTCGATGGTCCCGCTCGCACTGCTCGTCTATGGCGTCGGCGTCGTCGCACTGCGCGCGATCGGACCGACAGACCTGCACGCGATCGCCACGCTCATCGGCGCGCGCCGGGGACAGCGCGCCGTCATCGAGCCGGTCGGCCAGCCGGTTCACGAGGAGGTGGGATGAAAACGGCGCAGCGAATCGTTCGCGCGGCCCGAGTTAGGTGGGACGTCTGAGGATCGCGAACAGGTTGTACACACCCTGAGAAGCGTCGACCTTGCTCTCCGGAGCGGCCCAGCGGCGGAGTGCGCGAGCAGCGCGAAGCGCGGTGGCCGTCACCCGGGTCCTCGGTAGAGACCGGTACGCGAAGCGACGCAACCGAGCGACGACCGATCTCTTCGGAGGGCGATAGGCGACGGTCGCCAGATCGGGGAAGCCGAGCGACTCCAGATGCTCGATGGCCCAGCCGTGGCGTGACGCGATGGCTACGACCGTCGCGGCCGACAAGTATTGAAGATGCTCGAGGTCGACCCGGAAGCCGAGCCACTCACGCGCCTGACTCGTCACGGCGCCGGCAGCGCCGCCGTTCGGCGTCCACAGCAGAAGGACGCCGCCAGGGCGCAACGCGGCCCACGCCGTCTCGATGAGGCACACCGGATCGGTCGGGTGCTCGATGAGGTCCACCATCATGACGGCATCGACCGACCCGATCTCTTTGACGCATTGCGCAAAGGGAACGTCAAACCCCGGGATGTTGAGCTGCTCGCGCAGGAAGCGAACGGCGTCGCCCGAGATGTCATTTCCGATGACCTGGGCGCCCTGTAGCCTCGCGGCAAGCAGAAGGGATCCGTAGCCGCAACCGACTTCGAGGATGCGCTTTCCCCGTAATCCTCCCAGCGCAGCCGCGAGCTTCGGAAGGATGCGTTCATATCCGCCGACCGATGGGAGCTGGCCCTCCACGCTGAGCTGCTGCATCATTTGCGCCGCCGAGGGAGCCGAAAGCTCGGCTGGCCGATGGCCTCCCCAGTAGTTGTCGTAGAAGCGGGCCACTTGATCATCGGAGGGGGCCTCGCAGACGTACCAGAGCGCACAGCGGCGGCAATACGCGACGGGCAGAGCGTCGGGCCGCCTGAGCGATGCGCGGTTCGTCGAATGGCAGAGCGGACAGGTCCGAGGCCCCAGAGCCCCAAGGTCCCACCGCGGGATGCGCACTCCCGCGATCGGTGGAAGGTCCACGACCTCGTCGACCTCGTCAAGCACGAGCATCTCCATCTCAGGGACCTTGGCCGACGACGAGGCTGCCGCCGCCCAGGACGCGAACGGGGTCCGCACCATCCGGGTCGCCCGCCTGGGTGTCATACAGCACGGCGCCGCTGGCCGCGTCCCAGATCTTGATGCGCAGCCTGTCCGGAACGTCCTTACCGATCCGATCACCGTCGATCGCGGAGACGAGGAAGGCGTAACCTGCGTTTCCATTCACGCGACCCGAACCGTGAAGCTGCGCTTTCGCGCCGGTGACCACGAGCCAGTCGTATGCCGTGCTGTCGAACGCGAAGCGATCCGTCTTGAGGCGGAAGCCCGGCTGCGCGAATGGGACGGCCCCGTCCTTCTGATATCGGGCGAGGAATCCGAAGAACGCCCGACCCGCAGCGGTCGTGTCCGAAACGTAGGCGCCGGCTGGTGACGAGAACCAGCCGGCGCCGCGCGCGGAGCCGGCGGCCGGATCGAACACGACGAGGGCCTCGAGCGTGGTCTGAGCGGAAGCGCCGTCGTCGTCGGCGATCGTCACCGTGACGCGATAGCCGCCTGCCACTCCGTATGCGTGGCTCGCGCTGATCGTGCCGGACCCGAGCGTTTCCGTGACGGTCGCCGGCGTAGCCGCCGTACCGTCGCCCGAGTCGACGATCGCCGTGTGCGTATCGGCGGTGCCGGGATCGGTGAACGCGCCGCTGAGCGCGACCTGCGCGCTCACGGCAACTGGGTCGGAGGGTCCCGCGAGCGGCCCGGCGGTCGGCGCGGCATTCGCGACCTGTTGCGCGAGCGGCGCGCTCGCGCTCGGCGCGAAGCGCGGCGCACCCAGGTAGCGCGCGACGATGCTATGAGCGCCGTCGTCGGGGAACGTCAGGGTGGCGGTCGCGACCCCTGCCGGATCGAGAGAGGCGCTCACGGCGTCAGTGCTGTCCACAGCGAACGCGACGCTTCCGCTCGGCACGTCGCCGCCGGCGCGCGAGCTCACGGTCGCGGTGAATGTGACCGCCTGACCCTCGACCGATCGCGGCGCGCTCGATGAGACCGTCGTCGCCGTGTCGGTTGGAAGGCTGGCGAGATGCGTCTTGTAGATGCTGCCGTACTGCGTCGGCGTCGCGGCGTAGTAGTCGGTGACCAGCGCGCGCGAGCTGCAGTCGGTGCTCCAGCGGTTCCAGGTCCACGCGAGGTACCCGATCTGACGCGCGTCGAGCCAGTCAAGGAGCGCGTTCCACCACGTGGCGTCGCACGCATCCATCCCCGTCTCGGTGACGAGCACCGGGGCCAGTGCCATGAGCTGAGGGACCATCGCGTCCCAGCAGCTCGCGCTGTTGCAGATGTTGAAGTTGTAGACGTGCCATGCGGCGATGAGGTTGTTCACCGGATCGGTCGGCCGGTACTGAAGCCAGCGCGTGAGGTATGTCGCATAGCCGACGCCGCCGAGCGCGACCACGTTCGTCGCGCCGGTCGCGCGCACCGCGTTGAGCAAGGTCTGCATGCCTGCGGTCTGGAACGCGACGCCCGGGCACGTCCCGCCGTCGCGCCAGCAGGTCCAGGCCGCGTCGCTGTCCTGCGATCCATCGGGCACGGGCTCGTTGAACAGCTCGAAGATCACGGCGTCATTGCCTTTGAACGTGTTCGCGACGCTCGACCAGAAGTCGACGGCGTGGTCGAGGTCGGCCATCGTCTGCTGGTGCGTCGCAAGCGTCGTCCCCGGCGCGCTCCAGTGCAGGTCCAGGATGACGTAGAGCCCGTTCTGATTGAGCAGGCTCACGTAGCTCGCGATCGCCTGGCGGTAGTTCGCTCCGGAGTAGGCCGGGTTGACGCCGTTGATCCCGAGCCAGCAGTCCTCGTTGAGGGGCAGGCGCAGGGTGTTCTGGTGCCAGCTCTTGATGCCGTCGACGGAACCCTGGTCGAGCGGACCGAGCGAGATCCCGAATCCACCTTCGTTCACGCACGCGAACTCCGTCCCTGAGCGGCTTACGCCGCGCAGCACCACCTGAGCACCTGACGCGTCGACGAGTCGATTCCCGTCCACGTGCAGCGGCGAGATCGCCGCAGCCGCGAGCGCCGATGGCGGCGTCGTCGCGAGCACGAGCGCGACGACGAAGAGAGCGGTGAACCCGCCGCCGGGCATGCGCGCTATGACGCAGCCTCGCTCAGGCTCGTCGGCGGCACGAACGCGAGCTGCGGCGACCGCGCGACGCTCTCGCCGCGCATTTCGGAGTGCAGGACCGCGGCGATGCGCTCGCCCGCGCGTCCATCGCCGAACGGATTCGCGACGCGGGCCATCCGCTGGTACGCGACCTCGTCCTCGAGGAGGCGTCGCGCCTCGCGGACGATGCGCGTGGCGTCCGTCCCCACGATGCGGGCGCAGCCCGCTTCGACCGCCTCGGGCCGCTCCGTCGCGGGCCGCAGGACGAGGACCGGGATACCGAAGCTGGGCGCCTCCTCCTGGATGCCGCCCGAGTCGGTCAGCACGATCGTGCTGCGGCGCATCAGCTGGATGAGCGACGCGTAGTCGAGCGGAGGGATGAGCGCGATACGCGGATGTCCGCCGAGGTGAGCGTGCACCGTGTCGCGCACGTTGGGATTCAGATGGACGGGGTACACGATCTGGATATTCTCGATCTGGTCGGCGAGCTCCCTCAGCGCGCGACAGATCCCGGCGAGCGGCTTGCCGAAGCTTTCGCGGCGATGCGCGGTGACGAGGACGATCCGCCGGTCGAACGCGATGCCCGCGAGGGGTCCCGATGAGACGTCGTACGGGCGTGAGACCACCTGCTGCAGCGCGTCGATGACGGTGTTGCCGGTGACATGCACGCCGAACGGATCGACCCCTTCGCGCAGGAGATTGCGCCGCGCACGTTCGGTCGGCGCGAAGTGAACGTCGGAGAGGAGATCGACCATCCGGCGATTCGCTTCTTCCGGGAACGGACAGCGCTTCTCGTCAGTGCGCAGCCCCGCTTCGACGTGCGCGATGTGCGCGCCCTCGTAGAACGCCGCGAGACCGGCGCCGAGCGCGGTGGTCGTGTCGCCCTGAACGACGACCCAGTCCGGCCGCTCCTGCTTGATCGTCGCGCTGAGGCTCATGATGAGGCTCGACGTGAGACCGGCGAGCGTTTGGTTCGGTGTCATGAGCTGAAGGTCGTGATCGGGCTCGAGCTCGAACAGCCGGAGGACTGGCTCGAGCATCTCGCGATGCTGTCCCGTCACGCAGACCTTCGTCTCGAGCTTCTCCGGACCCGTCCGCAGCGCGTGGACGACCGGCGCGAGCTTGATCGCTTCGGGGCGTGTCCCGATCACGACGAGCACGCGACCGATTCCGCTCATCAGGCTGTCCTCGGAAACGCGTGCTCCGGCTGCGCGGGCATGGTCACGATCCGCCGCTCGGCGATGAGCGCCTCGCAAGCGCTCTCGAACTGCAACGCGAGCGCGTCCCACTCGAACGGCGCGAGGTCCGGCATCGCGGTCCGCTCACCGAGCGCGCGCACGATCGCCGCCGCGAACGCCTCAGGCGTCGGCGGCGCGAGATACACGTTCGGGAACGCGAGACGCCGGAGCTCCGCGAGATCCGTCGCGACCACCGGCTTGCCCGCGGCCGAGTACTCGAGGACTTTGAGCGGGCAGGCCGCGTCGAAGTACGGATTCGCGTCACCGGGATACAGCCCGACGTCCGTCGCCGCGTAGTAGTCGGCGACCGCGTCGTGCGGGAGCGGTCCGGTCGCGATGAACGGCACGCCGCGCTTGCGGCAGCGCGCCTCGAATCGGCCGAGCCCCTCGTGCGGAAGCCAGCCCGCGCCGCCGACCGCGACGAAGACGATGTTGGGAACGGCGCGCGCCGCCGCGGCGATCGCGTCGATGAAGAACAGCGTCGGACTGCAGGTGAGCCCGATCAGGCTCACGACCGTCTTGCCCTCGAGGCCGAGCTTGCGGCGGACGATGTCGGCCCGTCCCGAAGCGATCCGCGCCGCGTCGACGCCGTTCGGGAGGTACTGAGGCCGGCCGCCCAGACCGCGCACGCGGTCGACGAGCACGCCGGAGGTGCAGAGCACCATGTCGCTGTTGCACAGGTACGCCTCTTCGATATCCGGATACACCACGAGATCCAGGTAGTCGAAAACGCGGGGGAGCGGGACGTCGAAGGGCGGAAGCCCGACGGCCTTGTGGCTGATGCCGTACACGAAGAGATCGAATGATCCTGCGGCGGCGATCTCGCGAACATGCCGGCGGAAGAGCCACTCGTTGGGAAGGAACCCGCGTGCGTAGTTCCGAGTCACGCGACCGATCGGGTTCGGCAGGCGAGGCGCGCGATGGATCACGAGCGTGCCGTCGCGCTCGGTCCCCGGCGCGATCGTGCGCAGGAGCGTCTTGGGGCGGACCAGGTCCCACGTGACGACGTGGACCTCGTGGCCGCGCGGAAGCAACCGCCTGATGAGGTGCCATTCGCGCTGTCCCGTCATTCGCGCCCACGGCAGGTGAGGGATCCAGAGGATCTTCATGACGCGGCGCGACGTGCGCACATAAGGACGCAGATACACACTGACCGCATGCGTATATGACCTGCCCGCAGCGTTAAGGCCGCGTGCGGTCAGACGTTGAGACTGAGGTCAGAAGCGCAGCAGGTGGTTCTTGTAGATCTGGCCGTAAGGCGTTGCGGTTCCCGCGTAGTCCTGGATCAGCGCGCTGAGGGACACATAACCGGTCGAGTACGTGCAGTCCGCGGAGGACCATCTGCTCCACGACCACGCCTGGTAGCCGGTCTGGCGCGCATCGAGCCAGTCGAGGAGCGTGTTCCACCATGTGGCGTCGCAGTGGTTTTCGCCGGTCTCGGTCACGGAGACCGGCACCTGTGCGATCACCGACGCCGGCGCGCCGTCCCAGCACGTCACGTTGCTGCACGCATTGAACGTGTACACGTGCCATGCGGCGATGAGGTTGTTCAGCGAGTCGCTCGGCTTGTACTGCAGCCAGCGCGAAAGGTAGTTCGCGTAGCCGACGCCACCGAGGGCCACGACGTTGGTCGCGCCGGTGGCGCGCACGGAGTTGAGCATCGTCTGCATGCCCGCGGCCTGGTACGAGACGCCCGCGCAGGTGCCGCCGTCGCGCCAGCAGGTCCAGGCGGCGACGCTGTCCTGCTGGTTGTCCGGCCAGGGCTCGTTGAAGAGCTCGAAGATCACCGCGTCGTTGCCCTTGAACGTGCTCGCGACGCTCGACCAGAACGCGGGGGAGTGGTCCAGGTCGGGCATTGCAACCTGATGCGTGGCAAGCGTCGTCCCCGGTGCCGACCAGTGCAGATCCAGGATGACGTAAAGCCCGTTCTGGTTGAGCAGGTTCGCGTAGTTGACGATCGCGTTGCGGTAGTTGGCGCCCGAGTACGACGGGTTGATGCCGTTGATCCCGAGCCAGCACTGCTCGTTGAGCGGCAGGCGCACGACGTTGGCGTGCCAGCTCTTGATGCCGTTCACCGACGCCTGGTCCACCGGGCCCTCGAAGATGCCGTTGTTCTGGACGCAGGCGTACTCCGCGCCTGAGCGGTTCACGCCCCGCAGCTGGACCTGCTGACCGAGCGCGTTGAGCAGTCGGTTCCCGGAGACATGCAGCGCGGACACGGCACTCGACGGTGGCGCGGTCGGCACCGGGGCCGGAGTCGGCGTCGGGGCCGGAGTCGGCGTCGCGGCCGACGCGGTCACGGCGAGACCCACGCTGTTGCACCCGTACTTCTGCGTCCACCCGGCTGTGTAGACGCAAAGGCGCACATCGTACGTGCCGGCCGTGGATCCCGCGGGCGCAGTCCAGCTCGTCGCGTAGTTGCGCGTCTGCGCGGCGGCGAACGTCTGGTTGTCGTACCAGACCTGGAAGACCTTCGTCGCGGCCGTCGGATCCCATATCTCGATGTCGACGAGTGCGCTTGTGGTCGTCGCGCTCGTGACCGCATCCGTGATCTGCGTCGTACCGCCGGCCGGCAGTGACGCGGGCGAGAGCGTTCCGCTCGAGGTGAAGCTCGGCGCGGGAGTCGCGGTGGGTGCGGGCGTTGACGTCGGGGCCGTCGTCGGGGCGGGTGTGGGAAGCGGCGCGCCGGCCACGCCCGGGCGCAGGATCACGCTGAACGCGTGCCAGTTCGGCGACGTCGAAGTCTCGGTCGCGCTCGCCGCGACCAAGCCGGCCGGTGTGATGAGCCGCGTCGAGCTGCGGATGAACGAGCTCCCCGCAGTCGCGCTGCGCGCGGTATAGCCCGCGGGCACGCTGATCGTGTCGGTGTTGTTGTTCTCGCTGCTCACGACGAGGTGCCACGCCTGATCGGTCGCACTTGCCATGACCGGCCACGCGACCGACGCGACGGCGCCACTGCTCACGAGCGGCGTCACATCGAGCGGCGTGGAGGTGCTCACGCCGGAGAAGACGTCCATGACGGCGGACCAGGTCCCGTTGAGCGAGCCGGTCCAGGTGTAGCTGGCTGGTTCGTTCGAGGCGACGCGGTACCACAAGCCCTGGTTGGCAGATGGCAGCAGCGCGCGCGTCCAGCCGCTTGGGCCGGTGAGCACGCCCGGCCAGTCGGCGACCGTCGCAACGAGCAGATCACCGTTCTGCACGCCCGCGGGCACAGTGAGCGTCAGCGACAGCCCGCTCGGCGCCGAGTTCGTGCTGCCACCCCGATACGCGACCGTCGCGAGAGAAGGAGTCGCGGTGGGCGCCACGGTGGGCGTCGCGGTCGGCACCGGGGTCGGCGTGGGTGTCGGCGTGGGCGCGACGGACACCGCGAACGTCGCGGCGGGATCACTGACCGAATAGAGCGTGGCCCATCCGCTGGAGTACGCGCGCACGACGACCCGGTACGTTCCGGTCGCCGCGCTCGGCGGCACGGCCCAGCTTGTCGGGAAGGACAGCTGCTGTCCGGCGCTGAACGTCTGGTCTTGGTAGTAGACCTGGTACGAGCTCGTCGTCGCATTCGGCGCGTAGATCTGCACGTCGACGATCGCGGTGGCCGCCGTCGCGCTCGTCGCCGTGGACGTGATCGTCACGCTGCCGCCGGGGGAGACGCTCGCTGGGGTCGCGGATGACCCGAGCACGAAGCTCGGCGCGGCCGTCGGACTTGGTGACGGAGAACTCGTGGCCGGTGGGGTCGTCGCGGGCGGCGTCGTCGCGGGCACCGCAGTTGGCGATGCCGTCGCGCTGGAGCCCGGGGTCCCGCTCGGCGCAGCCGTCGCCGACGCGCTCGGAGTCGGCGAGGGCGGCTGGACGGTCGGCGTCGGCGTCGCACCGGGCCCGGGAGACGGCGCGCTCACACCGAACGAGGCCGCCGAAGCGTCGGCCGCATAAAGCGTCTTCCATCCCGACGAGTACACCGCGAGCTCGACCGTGTACGTGCCCGTGTTGCTGCCAGCAGGTACCTGCCACAAGACGGAGTACCCGCGCGAGTCTCCCGCGGCGAAGTTCTCGTTGTGGAACCACTTCTGATATGCGAGCGCGTCCGTCGCCGGTGCGTGTACCAACACGCCCAGCACATTGCCGCTGCTGCTGTCCGAGGTCGCGAAGCGCGCGGTGATCTTGGCCGTGCCTCCCGTGACCACCGAGGTCGGGTCGACCGTGGCCGCGAGCTGGAAGCTCGGCCCACTAACGGCCGGCACAGCCGCATTCATCGTGGTGAGCGTCGTGCCAGCCGGCTCAGCGGCGGGTGCGGGCGTCGTCGGCGCACCTGGTGCGGCCACGGTGATGAGGCTGACGACGTCGTCGTCCTCCAGCCAGGTCACGCCGTCGACGACGGGGCGCAACCGCAACGGATACACACCGGGAAGACTGGGTCCGCGAACGCGGAAGATGAACGTCGCAAGGCCGCCGGGGATCACGGTCGGCTCGGACTGGATCGCGACACGGTCGGGTGTAGGCCAGCCGACGCCGAGAGCGCCGAGGAATTTGTCGTCGCCGACGACGCCGAGGTTCACCTGCTGTCCGAGCTGACCCTTCGTCCAGGTGCGTGCCCCCGTATTGCGGATCTTGACGGTGAGCGTGCTGACGTCGCCGGGATGCAGCACGGAATGGCGTGAGACCTCGACCACGCTGCTGTGGAAGCCGAGGTCGCTCGTCAGGACGACCGGCGGCGCGCCATCCTCGAGCCATGTGATCCCGTCGACCACGGGCCGGATCGGAAGTCGGTACGCGCCCGGATCCATCGGCGCCCGCAGCGGGAAGGTGAACGTGCCGATCATGCCGGGAAGAACCATATCCTCGGATGTCGTCGCGAGCCGGTTGGGCGAGAGCCATCCGGATCCGATCCCCTGTGCGGCGAACGCGGTGACGTCGCCGCTGATGCCGAGATTGACCTGCGTGCGCCCGCCACGCTGCCAGGGGGCGATGCCCACATTCCGGAAGTGGACCGTGTGCTTCGTGATCGTGCCGGGAAGAAGCGTCGGTGAGGGCGACTGATCGACGAATACGGCGTGCAGGCCGAGCGCGCTGACTCCAGGCGGCACCGGTGCCGCTGCGACCAAACCGCCCGCGACGAACACGATCGTCGCCGTGAGCACGAACAGCGCTCCCGCCCGCTTCACTCCTCTGGCTTCCTCCCTCGTTTAGTGGGCAAGAGACTGGAATAGGAGCGCCTGACCGACGCGGAAAGGGAGACACTCGTCGCGGGCGTGCCTAGTACGACCGGCCGGCTTCCGACCTAGGACGTCCTCAGAAATGGCCTGATTCTGGCCTTTTTGACGGCTGTGCGGCTGCTCTTGCCCCGCGCTCGGGAGCCCATCCCAGTGCGACATTGCGACGACCTGGCGACCCGAATTGCGTCTTCGCGCGACGCTTGTACGCACTTGCGCATGACCGCCGCGGCACTCAATCCACGTTCAACGGCGCATCAATCGACGGGGATGAGCATCGCTCCCACTGAAGTTCGGGGGTGGTCGTGCCATGAAGAGAGCGCTCAGCGCGTTCGTCGTCGCGTTCGGTCTGCTCCTGGGGATGTCGCTACCTGTCTCCGCAGGACTCGAGACGCCGGTCCGCATCGATTGCAGCGACGGGGACAGCATCGATCTGAGCGTCGACGCCGACACGCTCACCGCGCTCACGAGCTCGGTCGCGGCGATCAACGCGAGCGACACCGATCTCACGTGCTCACTCGTGCAGCTCTCCGCGCCGACGCTGGTCGTGCGGGGAAGCACTGCGAACGCGGCGAGTGGCGGTTACGTCATCGGCGCGGGCACCGTGGACGCCGGATGTCCGCCCGATTTCTCGACGTCGTTTATCGGTTCGTTCTCTGTGAAGATCTACACCAAGAGCGGCACCCTCCGCGGCTCAGCGAACCTGAGCGTCGGCGCGGGCCAGTGCGTCGCCGCCGGAAAGCTGTACTCGAAGCCGACTTGCCTTGGGATCGTGCCGGTCGCGATCGGCACTGCCCAGGCGTGGGCGAACTCAGTCGTCACGTCCACCTCTGGCTTCTTCGCACCGCAGGCCGGCAAGACGATCGGTTGGGCATTCGAGGACAACGGCCCCAACGGCGGCACGGTAATCAAGGATCGTTGGCGGGTCGTCGAGCATCAGGGCTCCTGCCCAGCGGCCGGCGATCCGTCGCCGACGGACATGTACGACGTCAGGACCGGAGACGTCAGCGTCCGTCCGTGAGCGCCGGCGTTCCCACGCGCATCCGAGGCGGGGCCGGCAGGCCCCGCCTCCTATTAAAGAGCCGCACGCTTGTCGATGCGGCTGAGGTCATATCGCGTGCCGCGCCGCAGATGCGGACGTGGGCCGCCGCCGGCCGCGCCACCGCATTCGCGCTCTTCGCGGTCGCGGTGGCGATCGACCTGTTCAGGGTCCCGCAGCTGAGCATCTGGGGAGACGAGGGGTTCTCCATCGGTCTCGTCAGCGGTACGTGGTCCGAGTTCTGGCGCTACGCCTGGACGAAGGAAGTGAACATGGTCCTGTACCACGCGCTGCTGAAGGTCTGGCTCGATGTCACCGCTGCCATCGGCATCCCTCCCGACGAGCTCGTCGTCCGCCTACCCTCTGTCGCGTTCGCCGGTCTCGCCGTCGTGGTCGTCTTCTGGACCGGCCGTCGCTTCTGGGGCGCGACGGTCGGTGTCGTCGCTGCGGCGCTCCTGGTGCTGAATCACGTCATGCTGGTGAATGCGCGGTATACGCGCGCATACACACTTGAGGTGTTCCTCGTGTCGCTTGGCTGGTTCGTGCTTCTCGTCGCGATGAGCGCGGCGCGTCACCGCACGCTCTGGTGGGTCGCGTACGCATTGATCATGACGGCCGCGGTGTACGCCCACCTCTTCAGTGGGTTGGTCCTGGCCGCGCAGGTCGTAGCGTTCGGCGCCCTGCTCGTTCTGCCGAACGACTGGCGCGCTCGCGCCAAACGATCGCTGCGCGCCATGGTGATCTGCATCGCGGCGATCTCCGTCGCGATCCTGCCGCTCGGCTTCTATGCCGTGACCCATGGATCGCCGAACCTTCACGTCCAAGCGTCGAGCCCGTACGAGATGGGACGCGCGCTGTGGAACTTCGCCGGCCACAGCATCGTTTACGGTCTGCTGCTCGCGGCAGCCGCGACCACGGGCGTGCTGCTCACGCTGCGCGCGCGCACGCGGCCGTGGCGGCGCGCGCTTCCAGTGGGCGCAGCGGTCGCGCTGTGCGCCTGGCTCGCCGTCCCGTTCGCGCTCGCATACGTGGCGTCGCAGCCGGGGTTCAACCTGCACCTCTTTGCCTGGGGCTATCTCGTGGTCGTGGTGCCCGCGCTCTGCCTTCTCGCGGGGGTCGGCGTGGTGGCGGTGCGCAGGCCGCTCGCACGCGTCGCGCTCGCGATCTGCCTCGTCGTCGCGGCGGCGTTCGCGATCCCGCAGGACACCTTCGGGCCCAGCCAGGACTTCCGCAGCGCGGCGGCGTGGATCGCCGAGCATTACGAGGCGCGCGACGGCCTGGTCTGTAATGCCTGGTCGTGCGCGCTCGCGTTCAGCTACTACACACGCCTCGACCGCCTTCCCGCCGCACTTCTCGAGGCGTCGGCGCTGCAGTGGTCCTGGGTCGACGGCGACGCGACACCTCTCGATCTCGCGTCGGTGCGCGCGTACACGCAGATCCACCCTCGGATCTTTTTCGTCGAATCACTTGTCGGCGGCGACCGCGCCGACGTGAAGGCCCGGGCGGTCGCCGCGCGGGAGTGGCTGGATAGCCGCTACCCGGTGCTCGCCGACTTCTCGATCGAGGGATCGGTGGGTCAGGTACGGGTCCGGCTCTACGACACTCTCGCCGCACCGTTCTGAGAAGGTTCGACGCCGCTGCGGCAGGTCCCGCCGAACACATACATCGTGCTCGACTTCGCCACGTATAGCGGGACCGCGCCTCCCTCTATTTAATGAAGAGGTGAGGACGGCAGCCGTCGTCGACGCGATCCTACGCTCACCCGAGCCGTCCATTCGCTGGAAGGCCCGCGTCGAAGTGCTCGGCGAGAATGCGCGGTCACCGAGGCTGACGGCATTGGGCGAGGAGATCCGCACGTCGCCGCGCATTCGCGCGCTGCTCTCGCGTAGGACGCAACTCGGTCGTCCCGGCACGGCGCGGGCCGTCTATTACAAATGGCAAGGGCTGCATTGGGTACTCGCGAGCCTCGCGGACCTCGGCTATCCCCCCGGCGACGATGCGCTTCGTAGCATCCGCGACCGAGTACTCGACTTCTGGTTGTCGCCTGCCTACTTCCATGAGTTCGAAGCGAAGACCGAGGCCGCCGCGTACCGACAGCGCGGTGTGCCGATCGTGCAGGGGCGGTATCGCCGCTGCGCCTCGCAGCAGGGCAACGCCCTCCTCTCTGTGATCGCGCTCGGCATCGACGACGGCCGCGCCGACGCGCTGGTCGAGCGACTCATTCACTGGCAATGGCCCGATGGCGGCTGGAACTGCGACCGCAAGCCAAAGGCCGATACGTCGTCCTTCATGGAGACGCTTCTGCCGATGCTCGGACTCGCCGCGTACGCGCGCGAACGTCGGAACGCGACCGCGGCGAAGGCCGTCGATCGCGCCGCAGAGGTATTCCTGCGACGCCGGCTTGCGTGGCGCGTCTCGGACGGACGCGTCATCCGGCCAGAGTTCATGCAGCTGCATTACCCGCTCTACTACCACTACGACGTCCTCGGCGGCCTGAAGGCGACGATGAAGATCGGCAAGATCCGCGACCGGCGGTGCGCCGACGCGCTCGATCTCGTCGAGGCGAAACGATTGAGCGACGGTGGATGGCCCGCGGAGAAGCGTTACCACCGCGGGACCGCGAAGGCGCTCAAGAGCTACGCGGATCACGTCGACTGGGGACCGACGAGCCCGAAGCAGCGAAACGATTGGGTCACGGTCGATGCGCTCGCGGTCCTCGCTGCGGCAGGGCGTCTTCGCGTGTGAGCGCCGCCGTCCGCTCGTGAAGATGCCCACGGCACAGCGCTATCCTTTTAGTCGCGCGACGACGCGGAAGCGCTCCTATCTAGATGTGACCGAAAGCGAGCCGGGCGTGGTGTGAGCCGGCCGGTCCGAGTGGGAGAGACCACCGCCGAGCGATGAGGGCAGGCCCCATATAGCCGAGCGCGAGAGCCTCACGCGCAGTGTCTTCAGCGAGCGAAGCGAGCGTGGATGGGGAACTCGGGTGGAACCGCGGGGTAAGCGCCTCGTCCCGAACGAAAGGACGAAGGCGCCTTTTCTTTTGTCCGAAGGAGACGGCGGCTATGGCGAAGACGGAACGCAAACCAAGCCACGGCGACGAGAAGCTCTACGCGCTGCGGCACTCGACCGCGCACGTCATGGCCGGCGCGGTGCTCGAGCTCATGCCCGATGCCAAGTTCGGATTCGGCCCGCCGGTCGCCGACGGCTTCTACTACGACTTCGATCTCCCGCGTCCGCTTCAGCCAGAGGACCTGGGGAAGATCGAGGCGAAGATGCGCGAGGTCGTGAAAGCCAACCACGCCTTCGAGCATCGCGACATGTCCGTGAAGGAGGCGCTCGACTTTTTCCGCGCGAGGAACCAGACGTACAAGGTCGACCAGATCGAGAAGCTCGCCGCCGATGGCACGAGCAAAGACAGCGACGACAGGGTCGAAGGCGGCAAGGTCTCCCTCTACCAGCACAACGGCTTCGTCGACCTCTGCCGCGGTCCGCACGTCGCCCGCACCGGCGACATCAAGGCGTTCAAGCTGCTCTCCATCGCCGGCGCGTACTGGCGCGGCAACGAGCGCAACCCGCAGCTGCAGCGCATCTACGGCACGGTCTGGCCGAGCCAGGCCGAGCTCGACGCGTATCTCGAGAAGCTCAAGGAGATCGAGCGTCGCGACCACCGCGCGCTCGGGAAAGACCTCGAGCTCTTCCGCATCGACGACGAGCTCGGATCGGGTCTCGTTCTCTGGCTACCGAACCTCTCGATCGTCCGCGAGGAGCTGGAGACCTGGTGGCGGAAGGTGCACCACGAGCGCGGCTACACGCTCGTCTACACGCCGCATATCGCGCACGAAAAGATCTACCAGCGCTCGGGCCACCTCGAGAAGTACGGCGAGAACATGTACGGCCCGCTCGCGCTGGACGAGGGCACGCAGAACTTCTGGATCAAGCCGATGAACTGCCCCGGCCACATCAAGGTCTTCCAGTCGAAGGTGCACTCGTACCGCGAGCTCCCGATGCGCATCGGCGAGCTCGGCACGGTGTACCGCTACGAACGCGGCGGCACGCTGCACGGCATGCTGCGCGTTCGCGGCTTCACGCAGGACGACTCGCACATCTTCTGCTCGTGGGACCAGGCGCAGGCAGAGATCGGCGGTGTCTTCGACCTCGCGATGGAGTTCCTGCGCGTGTTCGGCTACTCCGATCCGAAGATCTACCTCTCGACGCGCCCCGTGAAGCGCCTCGGCACCGACGAGCTGTGGGACAAGGCGGAGAAGGCGCTCGCGGACGCGCTCGGCGTGCGCGAGGTGCCCTACGACATCGACGAAGGCGGCGGCGTCTTCTACGCCCCGAAGATCGACATCAAGGTCATGGACGCGATCGGCCGCGAGTGGCAGGGTCCGACGATCCAGATCGACCTCAACCTGCCCGAGCGCTTCGACGTGACGTTCGTGAACGCGCAGGGCCAGCGCGAGCGCGCCGTGATGATCCACCGCGTGCTCTTCGGATCGCTCGAACGATTCGTCGGCGGGCTCATCGAGCACTACGCCGGCAACTTCCCGCTCTGGCTCAATTGGGAGCAGGCCACGGTCATCCCGATCCGTGACAGCGCGTTCGACTACGGGCGGAGCGTTGCGGACCGACTGGGGTCGCGCGGCTTCCGCGTGAAGCTCGATCAGCAAGGTGACATGCGCGCGCGCATCAAGGCCGCGCAGGAACGGAAGTCCAGCTACATGCTCATCGTCGGCGACAAAGAGGCCGCGGCGGGGACCGTGTCTGTCCGGCGTCGCGGTTCGCGCGACGAGGAGCGCGGCGTGACGCTCGACGCGTTCCTCGAGCGGGTCAGCGAGGAGCGCGACAGCAAGGCTCTCCCCGCGGACTTCGTTGGGCACCGCGAGCCGAGCGCAGGGGACGCGATGGCGTGACGCACGCGCAGACGACGAGCGGCCCCACACTGCGGGGCGAGCGCGTCGCGCTCCGGCCGATGACGCACGACGACGCGCCCATCATCAAGCGCTGGGGAGACGACGCAGACTTCGCGTGGTTCCAGTGGGGAAGGAATCCGCAGCGCTGGAAGGACGACGCTTCCGCGCGCGAGTGGATCGACCGCTTCGCCGAGCGCGACGGCAAGCTCTTCGCGATCGAGTACGACGGGCGCGCGATCGGTCAGGCGAACTATCGCGACTGGCAGCCGAAAGCGAGGAGCGCCGAGGTCGGGATCGGCATCGGCGAGAAGGCGCTGTGGAGCAAGGGCCTCGGTCGCGAGGCCCTGAACCTCCTCGTGCGCCACCTGGTCGACGACGTGGGCGCGCATCGCATCTCGCTGCACGTGCTGGCGTTCAACGACCGCGCGATCAACTCGTACAAGGCGTGCGGTTTCGAGGTCGAGGGGATCGAGAAGGACGCGGTCATGACGGATCGCGGCTATTTCGCCGACGACGTCGCGATGGCGTTCATCGCCGGCCGACAGCCTCCGGCGTTCGATCCGCGCCCCGTCACGCTCGAGGGGAGGCACGTCCGCCTGGAGCCGCTGCACATGGAGCACGCGGCGGAGCTCTTCGAGGTGCAGAGGGACCCGGAAATCTTCCGCTACCTCTCGGCGCCGCCGGCGAAGACGGTCGCGGACACCGAGGGCTACATCCGATCGGCGCTGAACCTCGCGATCCTCGGCGAGCACCTTCCGTGGCTCACGCGCCGCGTCAGTGATGGCAAGGCGATCGGCACGACGCGCTACGGCGCCATCGATCGGATCAACAAGTCGGTCGAGATCGGCTGGACGATGCTCGGGCCTGACGCACGGCGGACGGCGGCGAACACCGAGGCGAAATACCTACAGCTTCGTCACGCGTTTGACACGTTGGGCGCGGCGCGCGTCTGGCTGAAGACCGACGCCATCAACGTGCGATCGCAACAGGCGATCGAGCGTATCGGCGCGAAGCTCGAGGGGACGATCCGCAACGAACGCTTCATGCCCACCGGGCGTCTGCGCGACGCGAAGTACTACTCGATCCTCGACCGCGAGTGGCCCGAGGTGCGCACGCACCTCGAAGCGCTGCTCGCGCGGTGATATCCTTTTCCGAGTTGAACTCACGAGCGCCAGAGGCGCCCCTCTCCTGATCGCGGAGCTCCGCCGATAGCCGCGCCCGAACTGCGGGTCAATGACCAGATCCGCGTTCCAGCCGTGCGCCTCATCGGCCCCAACGGCGAACAGCTTGGCGTCCAGCCGACGCAACGCGCGCTCGCGCATGCGCAGGATCTCGGCTACGACCTCGTCGAGATCGCGCCGAACGCCGTGCCGCCGGTCGCGAAGATCCTCGACTTCGGGAAGTACCGCTTTGAGAAGCAGCAGGAAGCGAAAGAGGCCAAGAAAAGACAGAAGTCCGTGACCTGGAAGGAGATTCGGGTCACGCCGAAGATCGACGACCACGACATCGAGACGAAGGTCAAGAGCGCGTCGAAGTTCCTCGCGGATGGCGACAAGCTGAAGCTCACCGTCCGCTTCCGCGGGCGCGAGCTCGCGCACCCAGATCGCGGCCGCGTCCTCCTAATGCAGATCGCGGAGCGCCTCAAGGAGCACGGCAGCGTGGAGCGCACACCGCTGCTCGAAGGCCGCTCGATGTCGATGGTGATGAACCCGCTGCGCGGGGCGGGCGCGCCGCCCGCGCCCGGGCAGATGCCGCCACAGCAGCCACTCCCCGCGCCGGGAACGAGACCCGCGCCCGGTCTGCCGCGCACGCCAGCGGCTCCCGCCGCCGCGCCGCGGCCTTTTGCCGCGCCTGCTCGACCGCCGGTCGCCGCGCCCGCTGCACCCGTATCGGGTCCGACGCCGGTCGCGCCGCGTCCGGCGGCGCCGAGTGCGACCGCATCGCCAACCACGACCGCGGCACCGCGCACGACGACCGCGCGACCCGCGGCAGCGCGACCGCCGCAGCGCTCTGCGTAAAGGACGCGACTGCGCGCGACCCGCTCGCGTACAATCGTGTTTCACATTTATGCGAGGAGTGGTCACGCCGTGCCGAAGATCAAGAGCCACAGCGGTGCGAAGAAGCGTTTCCGCGTGACCGGCAAGGGTCACTTCTCGCGCATGAAGGCGTACAAGGGACACCTGAACCAGCACAAGTCACCGGCGCGCAAGCGCCGGCATCAAGGTAAGGCGCTCGTGGCGAAAGGCGACGTCAAGCTCGTCCGCAAGCTCCTTCCCAACCTTTAAAGAGGAGCTCGCATGGCACGCGTGAAGCGCGGCGTCGCCGCACACAAGAAGCACAAGAAGCTACTGAAGGCAGCCGAAGGCCGTCGCCAGACGAAGCACAAGCTCGTCCGTCCGGCCCGCGAGGCCGCGATGCACGCGCTCACGTACGCGTTCCGCGACCGCCGCAAGCGCAAGTCGCAGTTCCGTGCGCTCTGGATCGCACGTATCAACGCCGCATCGCGCGAGGCGGGCGTCTCGTACAGCCGGCTCATGGCGGCGATGCGGGCCGCCGGCGTCGATCTGGACCGGAAAGTGCTCGCGGACATGGCGGTCAGGGATCCGAACTCATTCCGTCGTTACATCGATCTGGTGAAGGGGGACAAGGCAAGCTCATAAAGGCGTAGAAGGAGAGCAGTACCGCGGTAGCGGTCGCGACAGGGAATGCGGTCCATGGACTGAGAGACCGCAGCGACAACGGACGCGGGAATTCGCTCCAGAGCCGGTGCGCAGAAAAGCGCACCCGGGTGAGGCCCGATAGCGCCTTCCAACAAGTGTCCAGGGATGCGTTCCCTGGGAAACACGGGTGGTACCGCGGAGGCCCGCCTCCGTCCCGCGTCGCGTAAGCGACGGGACGAGCGGGCTTTTTCTTTTGGGAGGCGCGAAATGGCGACAGCGACGGACCTCAAAGGGTTGGCCGACCGAGCGGTGAAGGAGATCTCCTCCGCCGCGGACGAGGCCGCGCTCGAGGCGGTGCGGGTGCGCTACCTCTCGCGCAAGGACGGGCTCATCACAGCCGCGACGAAGGAGATCGCGACGCTGCCGGCGGCGGAGAAGCCCGGGTACGGAAAGGCCGTCAACGAGGCGAAACAGCGCGTCGAGTCAGCGCTCGAGGAGCGCGGCCGCGCGCTGCGCGAGGGCGCGATCGCAAAGAGCCTCTCCGAGACGGCTGACCTCACGCTGCCGCCACGCCGCGTTCGCGTCGGGCACATGCATCCCATCGCGCGAACGATCCGCGAGATCACGCGCATCCTCGGGTCGATGGGCTTCGAGTCGGTCGAGGGCCCCGAAGTGGAGTACGACTACTACAGCTTCGAGGCGCTCAACATCCCGCGCGATCACCCCGCGCGCGACAAGTTCAACTCATTCTGGATCGCGAACCCGCTCGGCGACCCGACCGATCGACGCGTCGGCTTGCGCCCGCACACCTCACCGATGCAGATCCGCGTGATGGAGAAGCGGAAGCCGCCGGTGCGCGTCGTCGTCCCAGGACGCTGCTATCGGTTCGAGGCGACCGACGCGACGCACGAGAGCATCTTCTTCCAGTACGAGGGCCTCGCGATCGACGAGCAGATCTCGATGGCCGACCTCAAGGGCGTCCTCTATTCATTCGCGCGCCAGCTGTTCGGGGGCGAGCGGAAGGTCCGCTTCCGTCCGGATTATTTCCCGTTCACCGAGCCGTCGGCGGAGATCGCGTTCGACTGCTTCGTGTGCGACGGCAGCGGCACGACGAACAAGGGACGTTGCGCGACGTGCGGCGGCTCCGGCTGGATCGAGGCCGCGGGATGCGGCATGGTGCACCCCGAGGCGCTGCGGCGCGTCGACTACGACCCGTCCAAGTACCAGGGGTTCGCATTCGGCGGCGGCGTCGAGCGTCTCGCGATGCTCCTCACCGGCACCCCCGACATCCGCCTCTTCCACGAGAACGACATGCGCTACTTGGAGTCGGTATGAGTCGAGCGACGAGGCAGTCAGGGGGAGGGGCCCCTGTCAGCGAGCGAAGCGAGCGTGCTGCGAGGAGCGAGTCCACCAGTCTTGAGCGGTCTCTGGCCGAAGGCCAGAGATTGGGAGCGGTCTGATGCCGAGCCTGCGGGTCCCGTACTCCTGGCTGCGCGAGTACGTGCAGGCCCCGGCGACCGTTGATGAGATCGCGGCGCGCCTGCACATGGCCGGCATGGAGGTCGACCGCGTCGAGCGCGTCGGCGGCGCGTGGGGCGACAAGGTGCGCGTCGCCCGCATCCAAAAGCTCGAGAAGCATCCGAACGCCGACAAGTTGCAGCTCGCGACGGTAGAGTTCGGCGCGGCCCAGCCGAAGACCGTCGTGACCGGCGCGACGAACATCGCCGCCGGCGACGTCGTCCCCTACGGCGAGCTCGGCGCCGAGTACGTCGACGGACACACCGGCGAACGCGTCGTGATGAAGCCGAAGAACATGCGCGGCATCACCAGCGAGGGGATGATCCTCTCCGCCAAAGAGCTCGGCCTCGGCGAGGACCACGACGGCATCATGCAGCTCGCGAAGTCCCTCACCGTCGGCGTACTGCTCCAAGACGCGATCGGTGATGCGGTCATCGTCATGGAGATCGCGCCGAACCGTCCGGACGCCCTCTCGATCCTCGGCATCGCCCGTGAGGTCGCCGCGCTCTACAACGTCAAGCTCACCGAACCACGAGCCGCCGAGTTGCCGGGCAAGCTTGACCCGAGCCTGCTCACCATACGAATCGAGGACGACCGCGCGTGCCCGCGCTTCGCGGCGGCCTACCTCGAGGGGATCCGCATCGAACCATCACCGGACTGGATGCAGCGCCGCCTCGTCGCTGCGGGCATGCGTCCCATCACGAACATCGTCGACATCACGAACTACGTGATGCTCGAGATCGGGCAGCCGCTGCACGCCTACGACGCGACGATGCTGCGCGGCCGCGTGCTCGTCGCGCGCAAGGCGAAGCGTGGTGAGAGGCTCCGCACGCTCGACAGCAAGGACCGCGCACTCCGGCCCGAGGATCTCGTGATCGCCGACGGCGAACGCGCGCTCGGTCTCGCAGGCGTCATGGGCGGCGAGGACAGCGAGATCCGTCCCAATACGACGACCGTCGCGCTCGAGGCCGCGTCGTTCGAGCCCCTCGGCATCCGCCGCTCCTCGGACGCGCACGGTCTGCAGGGCTCGAGCGGGAGTGCCGCGGCGCGGCGTTTCGGGCTCGACCTCTCGCCGGCGCTCGTATCACTCGCGCTCGCGCGCGCGGTATCCCTCATGGGCGAGCACGCCGGCGGGCGGCTCATCGGCTCGACCGACGTCTATCCGCATCCGCGCGATCGGGCGCACGTGCGCCTTCGCGGGAGCGACGTCCCGCGCGTGCTCGGCGCGTCGATCGCGAGCGCGGAATCGGCGGATGCGCTGCGGCGTCTCGGATTCGACGTCCAGGTCGCCGATGACACCATCGACACGTACGCGCCGGCCTTCCGCACCGACATCGGGATCGCTGAGGACATCGTCGAGGAGGTGGCACGGATCGTCGGCTACGACCGCATCCCGACGCGCCTGCCATTCGGTCCCCTCCCCGCGCACGAACGTCATCCGCTCGACGTGTTCCGCGAGCGCGTTCGTGACGTGCTCGTCGGCTTCGGTCTGCAGGACACGATCTCCTACGCCGCGATCGACCCGGCCTGGCTCACAAAGCTCACCGCCGACGGATCGCCTCTCGCGCCAGAGCCGCTGCGCATCACCAACCCGACGACCGTGTCGCAATCGGTCATGCGGCCGACGCTCCGCGCGAGCCTGCTCGACACGGCGTCGCGCAACCTCCGCCATCGCGAAGGCGTTGGGTTCTTCGAGATCTCTCCGGTGTACCTGCCGCGCAAGGCGGAGCTGCCCGAGGAGCGCTGGACGGTCGGCATCCTCCTCGCGGGTCAGGCCGAGCCGGTGCACGAGGGCGAGACGTGGCTCACATCACCGCGCTCGTGGGACCTGCACGATCTCCGTGGCATCACCATCGGCCTGCGCGATGCCGTCGGCGCGGGCCCGGTCAAGGGGGCGCTCCAGCGGGGCGGTCCGGGTCTGCATCCGGGGCGCTCGCTTCGCATCGAGAGCGATGGACGCGTCGTCGCCGTCGGTGGCCAGCTCGATCCGCGTGTCGCGGCGATGTGGGAGCTCCCGGAACACGCGACCTTCGTCGCGGAGTTCGAGCTCGCGCATCTCTTGTCCGAGACACCGGCGCACCCGTCCGCCGTCATGCCGTCGCGCTACCCGGCCGCGATCCGCGAGATCGCGATCGTCGTCGATGAGGCTCGGCCGTACGGCGAGGTCGAGCAGGCCATCACTGAGGCGGCAAAGGGCGTCGCCGAGTCGGTCGCGCTTCGCGATCTCTATCGCGGACCCCAAGTCGGGGCGGGGAAGAAGAGCTTTGCTGTCCGAGTCGTGCTCCGCTCAGCGACCGGCACTTTGTCGGAAGAAGACGTGGAAAAGGCCCTGAAGCGCATCCAAGGACGTCTCGAAAGGGGCCTGGGAGCCTCCCTCCGCTCCTGAACCTCGCCTCGCCGCGCCGGTACCGACTTGATAGGACCGGTGGCGCGCAACTAGGCTTCCAAGATTCGCAGGCCGGTCTCCCGTATGGCGGAACTGGCCGCGGGAAAGCGTGGGAGGTAAGCAAAGGCGTGATGCACTACAGGCGAGCGATTGCGGGATTCGGTGTCGCCATGCTCGTCGCCGCGTGCGGCCAGCCCGGTCCGTCCGGGGCATCGCCATCGGCGGGCGGGGCCAGCGCGACGACAGCGGCAACGACCCGAGGCCAAGGTGGCGATCTCAAGATCCTTTACTGGCAGGCGCCAACGATCCTCAACGCGCATCAGGCGACGGGCACGAAGGACGCCGACGCGACGCGTTTGGTCATGGAGCCGATGGCCTCGTTCGGCAAGGACGGCCTTCCCGTCGCGAACGGCCTCGCGGCTGAGATCCCGACGCCGGCGAACAACGGTGTGACCAAGGACTTCAAGACGGTCACGTGGAAGCTCCGCTCCGGTGTGAAGTGGTCCGACGGTACGCCGTTCACGGCGAAGGACGTGGCGTTCACCTACAAGTACCAGTGCACGAAGGAGACGGCGGCCTCGACATTCGACCGCTGCGACAACGTCAAGTCGGTCGAGGCGAAGGACGACACGACGGTCGTCGTGACCTACACAGAGTCGCAGCCGTTCTACTACCAGTGGGGCGTGGGCGGCGGCTCGCTCATCCTCCAGGAAAAGCAGTACACGAGCTGCGTCGGCGCGGCGGCGAAGAACTGCACCGCCGACCAGAAGCCGATCGGCACGGGTCCCTACAAGGTGGACACGTTCAAGCCTGGTGACACCGTCACCTACGTCATGAACGAGAACTACCGGGACGCGAAGAAGCCGTACTTCAAGAGCGTGACCTTCAAGGGCGGCGGCGACGCGCAGGCGTCCGCACGTGCTTCGTTCCAGACGGGCGAGGCGGACTACGCCTGGAACCTTCAGGTCGACGCGACGGTCCTCCGCCCGATGGCGCAGCAGTCGACGCTCGCGAACCTCGTGACCGTGTACGGATCGAGCGTCGAGCGCATCCTCGTGAACTTCAGCGACCCGAGCCCGTCGCTGGGCGACAGGCGCGGTGAGCCGGACACGAAGCACCCGTTCTTCAGCGACAAGGCCGTGCGCCGCGCGCTCGCGATGGCGAGCGACCGCGGCACGGTCGCCACGCGCTTCTACGGTGACGGACTCACCGGCAAGCCGACCTGCAACATCCTCACGGCACCCGAGCCCATGAACTCGAAGGCGAGCGCGAGCTTCGATGTCTGCAAGTTCGACGTCGCGGCGGCGAACAAGGAGCTCGACAGCGCCGGCTGGGTCAAGGGCAGTGACGGCGTCCGCGCCAAGGGCCCCATCAAGCTCGAGATCACGTACTCGACCACGGTGAACGCCGTGCGCCAGAACGTGCAGAACGTGATGAAGCAGAACTGGGAGCAGGTCGGCTTCAAGGTCACCCTGAAGTCGGTCGACGCCGGTGTCTTCTTCACGAACACCTCACCCGACGGCGCGAACCACTTCTGGACCGACGTCGAGATGTTCACCAACTCTGGCGACCCTGACCCGACGTCCTACTTCAACGGCTGGACGTGCGCGCAGGTGACCGCCAAGGCGAACAACTGGAACTTCGGTAACTACCACCGCTACTGCAACAAGGACTTCGACGCGATCGTGGCCTCGCTCCGCACTGAGACCGATCAGAACAAGCGGAACGACCTCGCGACGAAGGCGAACGACCTGCTCCTCACGGACGTGGTCGTCATCCCGCTCGTCAACCGGACCTTCGCGACCTCTGGCGTGTCGAAGAGCCTCAAGGGCGTCGACCCGACGCCGTGGGACTCGGAGATGTGGAACATCGCGGACTGGACCAAGTAACGCGCGAGTTCGTCGCCCCGGCGGCGCGGCCAACCGGCCGCGCCGCCAGCGGCGGACCGTCGGCATGACGAGGTAGGACGTGGGCCGCTACATCGCGCGACGCCTCCTCATCGCGGTACCGACCCTCCTTGCCATCAGCTTCGTTATGTACGCCATCCTCGCGCTCGCCCCGATCGACCCGCTCTCGCAGTTCGGCGCCGACCCGCGGATCCCGCCGGAGGCGCGCGATCAGATCCGCCATGCACTCGGCCTCGATCAACCGTGGCCGATCCGATACCTCAAGTGGATCCAGGGCATGGCCACCGGAAACTTCGGCTACTCGTTCATGAGTCACTCGCCGGTCATCGAGCTGCTCCTCCAGCGCCTTCCGAACACCCTCGCCGTCGTCGGCGTCGCCTACATCGTCGGCTTCCTCATCGCGCTGCCGATCGGCGTCTTCTCCGCGGTCAGGCGCAACTCCATCGCCGACCACGTGTTCTCGACCTTCGCGTACTTCGGTTTCTCCGTGCCGACCTTCTTCACCGGACTCGTCCTCATCATCATCTTCAGCGTGAAATTGCACTGGCTGCCATTCGTGTACGACTCGAACCTCAAGATCAACGACTTCGGCTCGCTCGTGGCGCAGCTCCGCCAGTCGATCATGCCCATCGCCGTCCTCGGCTTCTTCGAGGCCGCCGTGCTCACGCGCTACATCCGGGCAGAGATGCTCGAGCATCTGCCACTCGACTACGTGCGCACAGCGCGCGCGAAGGGCCTCCTCGAACGATTCGTCGTGATCCGTCACGTCCTGCGCAACAGCCTCATCCCGGTCGTGACGATCATCGCGCTCGGCGTCCCGGCGATCTTCGGCGGCGCGATCGTGACCGAGCAGGTCTTCCACGTGCCCGGGATCGGCGAGCTCCTCGTTCGCTCTATCTTCCAGGGCGACACGCCGGTCGTGACGGCGGTGCTGATGATCTTCGCCGTGCTCGTGGTCGCCTTCAACCTGCTTGCCGACGTGCTGTACGCGGCGCTCGACCCGCGGATCAGGTACTCCTAAGTGGCGACGACCACCCAGCGCGTCACGACGACCGTCGCGACGCCGGAGCGCGTGCGGCCGGCCCGCTCGCTGTGGGGCGACGCCTGGTACACGTTCACGCGCGACAGGCTCGCCATGATGGGACTGTTCGTCCTCGCCTTCCTCGTCCTCGCGGTGATCATCGGCCCGTACCTCTACACGGGCACGCAGCTGATCGACTTCGCACGCTCGCTCGAAGGACCGTCGCCCGAGCACCTCATGGGCACCGACGACCTCGGTCGGGACCTGCTCGGCCGCGTCCTGAACGGTGGTCGCATCTCGATCGCCGTCGGCCTCACCGCAGTCTTCATCGCGATCACGCTCGGCACGACCGTCGGCGCGATCGCGGGCTACTTCGGCAAGCTCGACAACCCGCTGATGCGCATCACCGACCTCTTCCTCTCGCTTCCCGTGCTCCCGCTGCTCCTCGTCCTCGTCTACCTGTTCCGCGAGACGCTGAAGGCGATCTTCGGACCGGAGCTCGGCATCTTCCTCATGATCGTGTTCGTCATCGGCATCCTGAACTGGATGCCTGTCGCGCGCCTCGTGCGCGCATCCTTCCTCTCGCTCAAGCAGAAGGAGTTCGTCGAGGCCGCGCGGTGCGTCGGCGACGGTGACGGACGCATCATCTTCCGCCACATCCTCCCGAACTCGCTGTCGCCGGTGCTCGTCGCCGCGACGATCGGCGTGGGTGGCGCGATCCTCACCGAGTCGACACTCTCGTTCCTCGGCCTCGGCTTCCCGTCGGACGTCCCGACCTGGGGCCGGCTCCTCTTCGACGCCGGCAACTTCATCGACATCGCACCGCACTGGGTGATCTTCCCAGGGCTCTGCATCTTCGTCATCGTGCTGTCGATCAACTTCGTCGGCGATGGCCTCCGCGACGCGCTCGACCCGCGGCGGAAGATCTAGCTCGACTCGTCGCGCGGCCGCCGACCGCGCTCGTCGCGCGACGCTTCTCAGTGTCAGGCCGCTCCTCGCTGTTGGCTACGGCGGCCTCGTAGTCGTGACCTGCGCGAGCCGAGCCCGGGCCGCCTGTGCGCAAACGCTCGTCGCGGCCTGCCACCTCGCGCGTCGCGCTTCCTAGCGCGCGGGCGGGCTACGCCGCGACGCTCGCTCCGCCTAGCCTCACTCTGTGCTCCGACTGGGTCGACGCTTGCCTCGCTCCTTCTACGCGCGCTCCACGATCACGGTGGCGCGCGATCTTCTCGGAAGGGTGCTCGTCTACGATGGCCCGCACGGCCGCCGTGCCGCGCGGCTCGTCGAGGTCGAGGCCTATCTCGGTGAGCTCGATCCCGCCTCGCACGCGCATCGCGGCCCGACGCCGCGCACGACCGTCATGTTCGGGAGGCCCGGGGTCGCATACGTGTACTTCATCTACGGCAACCATCACTGCATGAACGTCGTCGCGCATCTGCCCGGCGTCGCCGGCGCGGTGCTCCTGCGCGGTGCGGAGCCGCTTGGAGGCGTCGGGGCGGGGGAAGCGCGCGCGGATGACTCGCGCGGACTCGCGGGGCCCGGCCGCCTCGCGCGCTGGTTCGGTCTCACGATCGCCCACACCGGCTGGGACCTCGTGCGCTCGCAGCTGCACCTGCGTGAGGGCGCGCCGGTCGCGTCGCGCGACGTCGTGCGGAGCGCGCGCGTCGGCATCACCCAGAGCCTGACCTCTGAGAAGCCGTGGCGCTTCGCGGTACGTGGCTCGCGGGGCGTGACGCGATGAGCGTGCGACCCACGGACATCGCCGGGATCACGGAGCGTTCGCTCAACACGCTCGAGCTCCCCGCAGTGCGCGCGCTCCTCGCCGAGCGCTCCTCGTTCATCCCCGGGCGCGAGCTCGCACAGCACATCTCGCCGGTGTTGACACTCCGCGAGGCCGAGCGGCTGCAGGACGAGACGGAAGCGGCGCGGGCACTCATCCGCGCGCAGCCCTCAGCGGGTATCGGCGGCGCGCGCGACATCCGCGACGCGTTGCGGCGCGCGCGACTCGGCGGTGCACTCGATCCCGAGCAGCTCATCGCCATCGCCGACACCGTCCGCGCCGCGGCGAAGTTGTTCACCGACATTCATCCGTATCCACCGCTCGCCGCGCTCGCCCAGTACGCTCGTCCGCCGCGCGCGCTCGCCGAGGCCATCGAGCACGCGATCTCCGGCACGTATGAGGTCCTCGACCGCGCGAGCCCGCGCCTCGGCTCGCTCCGCGCGGAGCTACGCGCCGCGCAGGCGCGGCTCCAGCAGCGCCTCGACGGATTGCTCAAGTCCGCGGACCTCGCGCGCGCGTTACAGGAGCCGATCGTCACGCAGCGCGGCGGCCGCTACGTCGTCCCCGTCCGAACCGAGATGCGCAGCGCCGTGAAGGGCATCATCCACGACCAATCCGCGTCGGGTGCGACCGTCTTCATCGAGCCGCTCGAGATCCTCGAGGCGAACAACGCGCTCCGCGAGGCCGAGCTCGCCGAGCGCGCCGAGGTCCAGCGCATCCTCGACGAACTCTCGCGGCGCGTCGAGAAGGACGCCGATGAGCTCGACGCGGTGGTGAGCGCGCTCGCGCGCATCGATCTCGCGATGGCGAAAGCGCTCTTCGCGGACGCGTTCGAGTGCGAACGCCCCGTCCTCGACGATCGGGGGAGGCTCGACCTCATCGCCGCGCGCCACCCGCTCCTCGTTTCGCAGGGGACGGCTGTCGTACCGATCGACGTCAGCATCGGCAAGGACTTCCGCGCGCTCGTGATCACCGGTCCGAACACCGGCGGCAAGACCGTGACGCTTAAGACGATCGGCCTCCTCGTGCTCATGGCCGAGTGCGGGCTGCAGATCCCGGCACAGAAGGGCAGCCGCGTGCCGCTGGTGAAGCGGGTCTTCGCGGACATCGGCGACGAGCAGTCGATCGCGCAGAGCCTGTCGACGTTCAGCTCCCACCTTCGCAACGTCGTCGCGACGCTCGCCGATGCCGAGCGCGGCGATCTCGCGCTGCTCGACGAGCTCGGCGCGGGAACCGACCCGGACGAGGGCGCGGCGCTCGCGATGGCCGTCCTCGAGGCCCTCCTCGAGCGCGGCGTGCTCGTCGCCGCGACGACGCACTATCCCGAGCTGAAGGCGTTCGCGCTCAACACGCCGGACGTCCGCAACGCGAGTGTCGAGTTCGATCCCGAGACACTTCGCCCGACCTATCGCGTGCACGTCGGCCTGCCCGGAGCGTCGAACGCGTTCGCCATCGCCTCGCGTCTCGGCCTCGATCGCGATGTGCTCGACCGTGCGGAATCGCATCTCTCCGAGCTGCACCGCTCGCTCGAGCGCACGCTGCGGGAGGCCGAGCGGCAGCGCACCGAGCTCGCGTCCACGCTCGACGAGGCGCGCATCGCGGCAGAGGACGCGCGCCGCGCGACGAGCGGCGCCGAGCGTGAGGCTGCGAGGGTCCGCGAGGACGCCGAGCGCGCGCTACGTCGCGCGCGCGCGGAGGCCGATGAGCTGCTACTCCAGGCTCGCCGCGCACTCAGGCACGCCGAGCAGGCGCGCGACAAGGCCGCGAAACGGAATCTCGTCGACGAGGCGCGCGAGGCGCTCGCGCAAGCGGAGCGCACCCGCGAGGCGGTTCCCGCGGGGACCGCACCGGCGCCCGCGCGCGTCCCCATCGCGGTGGGCTCGCCGGTGCTCGTCGATGGCGTGAGCGATCCAGGGGTCCTCCTCGCGGTCGACGACAAGGGCATGGCGGAAGTCGCCGCCGGTGCGCTGCGCCTCCGGGTCCCCGCGTCGAGCCTTCGCGAAGCGCCGGCGCCGGAGCTCGCGACGCGTCCGACGCGAGCGACGGTGCACGGGAGCGCGACCGACGTGCCGCTGCAGCTTGACTTACGCGGCGCCCGCGCGGAAGAGGCGCTCGCGGTGCTGGATCGCTATCTCAACGACGCCGCCGTCGCGGGCATCGATCGTCTGCGGATCGTGCACGGGAAGGGCACCGGAGCACTGCGCACTGCCGTGCGCGAGATGCTGTCGTCGCACCCGCTCGTTCGCGAGCAGGTGCCCGCGTCACCGAGCGAAGGCGGCGACGGGGCGACGATCGTTCGGCTCTAGCGGCCCGCTCCCTCGATCGAACCGGCGCTACACGGCGCAGGCCGCGACGGCAGTTGCGCCGTCGCGGCCATGGCGCGCAATCCTCAGCGACTGAATGACAGGTTGATCGTGACGTGACCCGGGCTCGCACTCTGCGAGACGGCGAACAACGTGGCGAAGAACTTCGACCCGTTACCCGGCACGCTCGCCGTCGGTGTGTTGATGGTCAGCGTGACGTCGGACGAACTCGACACCGCGGTCTCTGTCGTGGTGAGCGCAGCGGTGCTCCGGTTGTTGATCGTGATTCCGACCTGTCCGGACTCGCCGGGATAGACGTCGGCTGCGCACGTCGCGTTGGCTTTGTCGGCGGAGAGTGTGCAGAAGGTGCGCGTCGGCGTCCCGGTCAGGCCGACGTCGACGAGAGCCACGTCGATGTACAGCGCCTCGTTCACGGTGAGCGTCGCGGTCGCCGTCACGGCGACGTACGCGTACGCCGCGGCGGAACCGAGTAGCAGGAGTGCGGCGGTTGCGGCAATGATCTTGGTCTTCACTTGATGACCTCCCCCTCTTTCTCATGCCTGCGTCGTTCGCGAAACGAGATGGTGTTCCTAGCCGTCGGGCGATCGGATGCGGATCTCGATGTCGTAGCGACCGGGGATCACGTTCGGCAGCGCCACGACCCGCACGGGCACGCGCGTCACACCCTGCCGCACGACGATCGCCGTCGGAAGCGTGACCGTCACGCCGTCCGCTGGGTCCACCTGCGGTTCGAGCGTGAGCGCCCGCGGGGTCTGACTGTTGTTGCGCACCTCGAGCTGCAGGGTCGTCGCTTCGCCAGGACGCAGCTTCGCTTGCGATGGCGTGAGGCTGGCGCTGAGTGACGCGGCCTGCTCTCGCGACACCGCGAGGGTGAGCGTGATCGACACGGCAGCTTGCGCCAGCGCGACGGGCTCACACCCGGCAAGCCATAGCGCGGCCGTAAGGACACCCACCCACCTCACGGCCGCTGACGGTAGCACCGCGTGCTCGCGCGAAAGTGTCAGTTCTCCGACGGGTTTAGCGTCAGCCCAGCCGTCGCATCGCGACGTTACTCGCGGCCATCGCGCGATCGACCGCGCGCTCGTCTTCGGAACGCAGCCCCGCATCCGCGAGCTCGCGTCGCAGCGCGGCATGGAATCCGGCATCTGATGGGACCGCCCATCGCACCGCCGAGCCAGCTTCGGCGCGCGGCTCGCCGAGGGCTTTGCCCCTAAAGAGATGGACGAGCGCCTTGAAGTCCTGCGTGCGCTCGTCCACCTCATAGGTCGCGACGCGTTCCAGCTCGGTGAGCTCGCAGCCGGTCTCCTCGCGCATCTCACGTCGCAGCGCGTCCTCGATGGACTCGCCGTCGTCGACCCCACCACCCGGGAGCAGCCAGGCGCCGGCGTACGGACCCGCGAGCTGCTTGACGAGGAGCACGCGGCCGCGCTCGTCGACGCAGGCAACGATCGCGGTCAGACGCCTCGGTGTGCCGACGCGGCGAAGGCTAAGGCCGGCGCGAGGGTGGGGGCGTCGGCGCGGGCGGCAGCGTGACGCCCGGCGCGAGCGTGAATCCGGGCGGGAGCTGGAGCGGGGACGGCGTCGGCGTCTGGCCCGGGCGCAGCGTCGGGCCGGTCGGCGTCGGCGCCGGCGTTGGCGATGGCGATGGGCACGGCTGCGAGCCCATCACGTTCCATGAGTAGCGCCCGTACGTGTGTTTACCCGCGTTCGCGTCGGCGACCCACTTGTCGGTGTAGCGCTGCCAGCCCTCGGGTGCGCTCTCCTTCAGCTGGAGCGCGACCGAACGCGTCCCATCGGACTTGGCGCAGCCGGTCACGAACCAGTCGTCCTGACGCGCCGGCTGCGTGCCCTTGATGAAGTTCTCGGGCATCGAGAACGGCGAAAGCGAGGAGGGGAGCAGCCCCGATCCATAGCCGCCGAACGCGCCCGGCGCCGACACGACGTTCACGGTCACGATGTTGGACGGCCGTTCCCAGTCCTGCTTCGGCATATCCGCAATGGCTTCCTTCATGTACGTCTGCCACAACACGCCCGGTCCCATCGCGCTCGAGAAATCCCGTGAGGACATCTCGAGGTTGTTGCTATTACCCATCCATATGCCGGTCACGAGCTGAGGCACGAAGCCGACGCTGTACACGTCGCGGAGGTTGTCCGTCGTGCCCGTCTTCAGCGCAGCCGGTCGGCCGATGTTCGTCCACGACCCGAAGATGAAGTCCTTCGCCGGATCGGTCATGTCCTTGAGGATGTCGGTCATGAGCCACGCGACGGAACGGTCGACGACCTGCTTCTGCTCGTAGTCCTTGTGCTCCCAGATGACCTTCCCGCGAGGATCCTCGACGCGCTGGATGTACGTCGGCGTGACGCGCACACCGTAGTTGGCGAGCACGCCGTAGGCGCTCGTCATGTCGACGAGTTTCACGACCTGCGAGCCGAGCGTGAGCGAAAGCCCGGTCTGCTCGGGATCGATCGGCGTCGTTATGCCCAAGTCCCGCGCGGTCTTGATCGTGTCCTCGATGCCGCTGTACTGCGCGAGGAACTTCACCGCGGGCACGTTCCGTGATTCGCGCAGCGCCTGGCGCATGGTCACCGGGCCGTGGTACTGCAGGTCCGCGTTCTCGGGGCAGTACCCGCAGCTGCGCGGGCTCATGTTGTTTGGGTCAGCCCTGCCGGTGAAGTCGGTGCGCGCGTCGACGACCACCGTCGCCGGCGTCGCGCCCTTCTTCAGCGCGGTGAGGTAGTTGAACATCTTGAAGGCCGACCCCGGTTGTCGCTGCCCGATCCCCGCGACGTCGAACTGCCCCTGCACGCGCGGATCCTCGCGGTTGTAGTAGTCGACGGACCCGACGTACGCGAGGATCTCGCCGTTGCGCGGGTCGAGTGAGACGAGCGCGGCATTCCACACGTTCTTGCCGTGCAGATCATCGACCTGCTCGCGGACGATGCGCTCGGCGGCCTCCTGCTTCGTCATGTCGAGCGTCGTGATGACCTTGAAGCCACCGCGTGTGACCGCGGCGTCGCTGCCGAGGATCTGCTTCAGCTGGTCGCGCACCTGGAAGACGAAGTGGGGAGCCTTGATCTGCGTCACTTGCACGCCCGCGACTTTGATCGGCTGCTTGTCTGCGGCCTCGGCCTGCGTCTCGGTGATGACGCCCATGTCGACCATCTCGCCGAGCACGTAGGCGCGGCGCTCCTCGGCCTTGATGACGTTGTCCGGATCCGAGGGATCGAGCGCCGACGGCGACTGCGGCATGCCCGCGAGCAGCGCGGCCTCGGAGAGCGTGAGCTGCGCGAGATCGCTCTTGCCGAAGTACGTCTCCGCCGCGGCCTTGATGCCGTACGCCTGATTCCCGTAATAGATCTGGTTGAGGTAGAGCTCGAGGATCTGCTTCTTCGAGTACGTTCGCGTCACCTGAACGGCGAGGATCGCCTCCTTCACCTTGCGCGCGACGCTCACCTCGTCGCCGACGATGCGCTGCTTCACGAGCTGCTGCGTGATCGTGGATGCGCCGCTCACGACGGTGTGATGAAGGAGGTCGTCGCGGATGGCGCGGACGATGCCGAAGACGTCGATGCCGGGGTTGGTCCAGAACGTCTTGTCCTCGGCGCCGAGCGTCGCGTCGATGATGACCTGGGGCACCTGATCGAGCGTCACGATCTCGCGGCGCTCGACCTCGAACTGGTAGAGGAGCGTCTGGCCGGTGCGGTCGTAGACCTTCGTCGTGAGCGCGAGCGGGTCCTTCGCAAAGTCTTCAGGGGAGGGGAGATCCGCGCCGAAGAACGCGAGCGCTCCGACCGCCCCGACCGTCGCGAGGCCGATGCCCGCGATGAGGAAGGCGGCCAGGATCGACGGGAGGACGGCAAGCCGAGCACGAACGCCGCCCCCACTTCGGCGCCGCAGCTGGCGATACGTACCCCGCCGTAGTGCGTGGTCTCGTGTCGTACTTCTGCGCGCGATAACTCGAATGCTAAATGCTGATCGCTCGCATTCCCACCCTGTTTCCTATCCTGTTGTCGTGCCCAAGGCACCCAGCAAGACGGAGCTGGACGAATTCCTCGGGCGCGCGATGGTCGACGTCATCGTGCGCGAGGAGTTCGCCGCGCTGTTACGGTCCGGCGAGCGTCGGCTTCGTATCAAGCAAGGCTTCGATCCCACGAAGCCGAACTTGCACATCGGTCACGCGGTCGGGCTGCGGAAGCTGCGCACCCTCGCGAACTGGGGTCACGAGATCGTGCTCATCGTCGGCGACTGGACGACGCAGATCGGCGACCCCACCGACAAGGACGAGACGCGGCCGACGATGTCGCATGAGCAGGTGCTAAAGAACGCGGAGACCTACGTGAAGCAGTTCCACATGGTCGTGCCGAAGGAAGGCAGCCGGATCGTCTTCCAGTCCGAGTGGTTCGGGAAGTTCGGACTCAAAGACGTCATCGATCTCGCCGGCCGCTTCACCGCGCAGCAGATGCTCCAGCGCGAGGAGTTCCGCAAACGAATGGAGAAGAAGACGCCGATCCCGATCAAGGATCTGCTCTACCCGCTCCTGCAGGCGTACGACTCCGTCGCCACCCAGGCCGACGTCGAGATGGGCGGCACCGATCAGCTCTTCAACATCCTCGCGGGGCGCGAGCTCCAGAGCCAGCTCGGCCAGCCGCCGCAGCAGGTCTTCACCGTCCCGCTCCTCGAGGGCCTGGATGGCGAGAAGATGAGCAAGTCGAAGCCGAAGACCGGGATCTGGCTCACCGACCAGCCGAACGAGATCTACGGGAAGGTGATGTCCATCGACGACGCGCTCATGCCGCACTACTTCGAGTGGGCCACGGACCTGCCGTGGGACGAGGTGAAGCAGATCAACGCCGCGATCGCGAACGGGGAGATCGCGAAAAAGGCCGCGAAAGAGAAGCTCGCCTGGCAGATCACCAGCGAGCTGCACTCGCCGGCCAAGGCCGCCATCGCCGCGGCCGCGTTCACGCGGCAGTTCAGCGAGGGACAGCTGCCGGAGGACATCGAGGAAGTCACGCTGGAGGCCGACGGCGCGAAGGAGATCGGCATCGTCGAGTTGTTGATGAAAGGCCTCAAGAAGAGCCGCAGCGAGTCGCGGCGCCTCGTCGAGCAGGGCGGCGTCTCGGTGGACGGTTCGAAAACGAACGAGTCATCGAAGTTCCCGACCAGCGGCACGTACATCGTGAAATACGGCAAGCGCAGCTACGCAAAGTTCACCTGGCGCTAGCTCGGCGATGCGGTCACATCCGATCGTCGCGGTCGTCCCGTTCGGCACGCGCGCGCCCGATGCGCGCCGCGGCGCCTGGGCGCGGCAGATCGCGCGCCGGCTCGTGGAGCGACTTCCCGCCGACGAGACCATCGAGCTCCGACCGGTCTTCGTCGTCACGATGCCGACGGAGGGCAGTGGCGAGGGCCACTTGATCCTCGGCTCGACGCCGGGGCCCGATCTTGCGGCACAGTACGGCGCCTCGCTGGGAGCGACCCATGCCGTCGTCGGTATGTACGTCGAATCAGAGGGCGAGCGCCGCGTCGAAGCGAGCCTCATCGATGTGGCGACGCGCGCCAAGATCGAGGACCGGGCATTCGTCATCGCGTCCGGACACCTCCACCTCGTCGAAAACGAGATCGGCGAATGGATCGCCGAGGCGAGCGGCGCACGTGCTTCCAGAGAACCCCAGTACCTGGCGCCAGCCGTGGCGAACGAGAAGGCATACGCCGCGCTTCTCGAGGCGATGGACGAGGAAGTGAACGCGACGCTGCTGCGCCCGTCGGACGCCGGCCGCGCCGCGGCCGCGCTGCGCGCGGCGCTCGCGCGCTACGTCGATGCCGTGCGCGCCGATCCGGACGCGATCGCGCCGGAGGAGCGGGTGCTCGTGATCGCTGCTGAGGCGCTCGAGCGCGGCACGTTCGCGGACGAGATACGCGCGCTCGAGGATCTGACCGCCGTCCGGCCGCGCTCGTGGCGCGCTCACTATCTGCTGGGACAGCTGCGCGCGGAGTCCGGCGATGCCAACGGCGCGATCGTCGCCTTCGAGCACGCGCGGTCGCTCCACGCGCTGCCCGAGAAGGACCTCGTCCGACTCGCGGAGCTCTACGCGAACGCGGGCGCGCGGGCGCCAGCCCTCGCACATCTGCGCCGGATCACACCGCAGAGCGACGCCTACGGCGCGGCGCAGGAGCTCCTCGCGATCATCTCGTTCCAGCGCGGTGACCTCGAGTCAGGCGGCGCGGCGTTCGCGCGTGCGGTCGAGCGCGGTACGACGAGCTGGGAACTGCACGCGTCGTACGGTGCGGCGCTCCACGCGCGCGGTGAGACGAGCGAGGCCGTGCGCCACTATGAGGACGCGCTCGCGAGCGGAGGTCCGGGCGCGGTGCGCCTCAACCTCGCGCGTGTGCTCATCGCGTCCGGCGATCACGAGCGCGCAGGGGCAGAGCTTGACCGGCTCCTGCAAGCGGATGTGACGGGCGAGGTCGCGGGTCACGCGCGACGTTTGCGCTTCGGTCTGCGTGAGCCGGCGCTCGAGCGCGATCTCGAACGCGCCGGACAGGCTGCGCTCGCGGGCGACGCGAAGGCACTCGATGATGCGAAGGTCGTGTTCGAGCGCGCGCTCGCCGTCGACCCGGACCTGTGGGAAGCGCACTTCGGCCTCGGGATCGTCGCGCGTCAGCGCGGCGACGCGGCGACCGCGCAGTCAGCGTTCCGTCGCGTGCTCGAGCTCTCGCCCGATCAACCGGACGCGCTGCACGAACTCGGCGTCGCGCACCTCATGAACGAGGAGACCGCGGACGCGCTGCGCGCCCTCGACCACGCCGCGTCGCTGCGACCGGAAGACCCGGCGTACCTCGCAGACGCCGGGTTCGCGCACCTTCGTGCGGGCGACCTCGCAAGCGCGAGGGCACGGCTCGAGCGCGCGGCGCGGCTCGACGCGAACGACCCGATCACGAAGTCGTACCTCGGCGAGCTCGAGCGTCTCGAATCCGCGGGGAAACGAACATGACGCTGCAGCTCAGCCGAGAGCGCGCCGCGCAGCTCGCCATCATGGGCCAGCTGCTCGACGCTGAGCGTCCCGACGGCATCGTCGACACCGTGCGCGGCCTCGGCCGCGTGCAGATCGACCCCACCGCCGTCGTGGCTCGCACCGAGCACCTCGTGCTCTACTCCCGCCTCGGCGCGTTCGACCGCGCCGAGCTCGAGCGGGTCATGTGGAAGGAGCGGAAGCTCTTCGAGTATTTCGCGTTCATCTGTCCGATGGCTGACCTGGCGATCTATCGCCACACGATGGCGCGGGTGCGCCGAAAGCAGAACTACTGGCGGAACTACCTCGTGCGGTGGATGGAGGAGAACGACGGCTTCCGCCGACGCGTCCTCCGCCAGCTCGCGCGCGGGCCGCTCCCGTCGCGCGAGATCGCGGACGCCGCAAGCGTGTCGTACGTCTCGACCGGTTGGAACAAGGACAAGAACGTCTCGCGCATGCTCGAAGGGCTTCTCTCGACGGGTGAGGTGGCGATCGTCGGCCGCGACGGGCAGGAACGGATCTGGGCGCTCGGCAGGGACTGGTACCCGCGCGGCGTTCGAGCCGTCAGCGAGAGCCGGGCCGCGCGCGAGGTGATGTCGCGGCGGCTCGCCGCGTTTGGCATCGCGCGAGCGAAGGAGCTCGGGTCCTCGTTCGACGTCCCGAGCGGGTGGGAGAAGGCGCTGGCCGATCTTGTCCGAGAGGGCAAGGCGCGCGAGGCGACGGTCGAAGGCCTGCGCGGGAGTTTTTACGTGTCGACGCCCCTTCTCGAGCGCCGGTTCCGCGGCCGCAGCTCCGTGCTCTCGCCGTTCGATCGTCTCATCCACGATCGCGTGCGATCGCGCGAGTTCTTCGACTTCGATTACAAGCTGGAGATCTACGTGCCGCCGCCGAAGCGTCGTTGGGGTTACTACGTCCTTCCGGTGCTGTACGGCGATCGCTTCGTCGCGCGCTTCGACGCGCGGCGCGAGCCCCAGACCGGGACCTTGCGCGTGCTCGCGCTGCACGCCGAGCGGGGCACGACCGCCGCCGCGGCCGAGGTCGTGTCGCGCGAGGTGCGCCGCCTCGGGCGGTGGCTCGGCCTGCGGAACATCGTGTATGACAAGGTGCCTCGCGGTTGGCGGCGAGCACTCGACGCATGAAGAGGGTCGTTGTGATCGGCGGCGGGTTCGCCGGGCTGCACCTCATCCGCTATCTCGCCGGTCGCATCCGCGCGGACGAAGCCGAGGTCACGCTCATCGACCGCAACAACTTCCATCTCTTCACCCCGCTCCTCTACCAGGTCGCGACGGGGGAGCTTCCGCCGCACGCCGTCGCGTATCCGCTGCGCGTGCCCCTCGCGCGTCATGGCTTCCGGTTCGTGCGAGCCGAGGTCGCGGGCATCGATCTCGCCGGGCGCGTCGTTCATACGAGTGAGGGCGAGTTCCCGTACGACCACGTCGTCGTCGCGCCAGGCTCGGTGACGAACGACTTCGGCATCGCTGGAGTGAAGGAGCACGCGCTGGTCGTGAAGTGGCTGACCGACGGGCGTGCGTTGCGCCACCGCATCCTGTCGGTCTTCGAGGAAGCCGGTTCCGAGCCGGACGCGGCGAAGCGCAAGGAGCTGCTCTCGTTCGTGATCGTCGGCGCGGGTCCTGTGGGCGTCGAGCTCTCGGCGTCGATGCGCGATCTCATGGACCACACGCTCCGTCCGATCTACCCGACGATCGACATGCGCCGCGAGCCGAGCATCACACTCATCGACGGCGCGGATCGCGTCGTGCCGCAGATGGACCCGCGGCTTTCGGAGATCTCGCTCCGGCGTCTGCGACAGCTCGGCACCGACGTGCGCTTACGGACGCTCGCGGCGGAGGTCACGGCCGACGGCTTGCGCACGAAGGACGGTCTGTTCATCAAGGCGCACACCGTCATCTGGGCCGGCGGCGTGAGGTCCAACCCGCTCCTCGCGGCGCTCGATCTGCCGAAGGCGAAGGACGGCCGGATCGTCGTCGACCAGTTCTTCCGAGCGGGCGGCCGCGACGACGTACTGGCCCTCGGCGACGCCGCGGCATTCGACTACCACGGCGCGCCGCTCCCGATGCTCGCGCAGGTCGCCGTGCTCCAGGCGCCGGCGGCGGCGAAGAACATCGCGCACCTCGTGCGCCGCGAGCCGCTTGAGCCATATCGGTACAAGCGCAAGGGTGACCTCGTCGCGCTCGGTCGCACCAGCGCGGCCGCGGAGTTCGAGTGGCCAGGTCACCTGGTGCTCTCCGGCATCCTCGCCTGGACCGTGTGGCGGACGAACTACCTCATGCAGCTCGTCGGCACGCGCAGTCGCGCGACGCTGCTCATCGAGTGGCTGCTCTCGTACTTCTCGCGTCGCATCGTCGTCGACATTCCTTAACGAACGCGTACCATCGGGCACCGCATGGCGACGACCGCTCCGGCGCGGGGCTACATCGACGTTCGCGAGCTCTGGTCGCTGCCGTCGCTGTACCACCCGGTCCTCTCGCATCGCCGCGACAAGGTCGCGTTCTACTGGGACAAGAGCGGCCGCATCGAGCTGTACATCCTCGATCTGAAGACGCGCGAGGTTCGTCAGCTCTCGCGCGGCGAGCCGCCTCGCGCGCTGCGCTCGTTCTATGTCTGGACGCCGGACGATTCCGCGCTCGTGTTCGCGCGCGACGAGAAGGGCAACGAGAACCACGACCTCTACCGCATCGACGCCCACAGCGGCAAGGTCACGCGCCTCACGAATGACCCAAAGAGCGAGAAGCACGCGATCGAGTTCTCACCCGATGGCGCGTGGCTCACGGTGAACTCGAACGGACGTCACCCGTCCGAGCCCGACACGCCCGGTCAGATGAACGTCTGGCGCATGCGCGCCGACGGCGGTGAACTCGCGCCGCTCACGACGTACACGTCGCCGGCAAGCGGCGGCCGCTGGAGCCCCGACGGGAAGTGGCTGCTCTTCAACACCGACGAAGAGGCGCCTGGGACGCGCAACCGCGACGGCTACGTCCTGCGGCCCGATGGCAGCGAGGCGCGCCGCGTCTTCCGCGTCGCGAGGGGCGCCATCGACCTCGTCATGCGCTGGCTGTCCGACGGCAAGCGGGTCGTCGTGCAGAGCGACGCGTCCGGCACGCAGCGCGCCGGCATCCTCACACTCGAATCGGGCGAGGTCCGCTGGTTTGGCGACGGCACACGTGACGAACACGCCGAGGAGCTGTCGCCCTCAGGCCGCCAATTGCTCGTCTCGCGGCTCGTCGACGCGGCCCAGGAGCTCGTCTCGTACGACATCGCGACCGGGCGCGAGCGCGTCGCGCGCATCCCACCCGGCGTGATCGGTCTGGCGGATTGGGTCGACGAGGATCGCATCGCCTACTCGCACAACACGAGCGCGACACGCGTGGGACTCTTCCTGCACGACCTCGCGAGCGGAAAGATGGAGGCGCTTGTCGCGCCCGAGTACGGCGCGATCGACCCCGATCGATTCGTCGAAGGACAACACATCTGGTATCCCTCGACGGACGGCACGCAGATCCCCGCGCTCCTCTACGCGCCGCGCGACATCGCACGAGGTGAGCGGCGTCCGGCGATGGTGCAGGCGCACGGTGGACCGACGGGCCAGTGGACGCGCACCTTCGACCAGTTCGCGCAAGCGCTCGTCGATCGCGGGTTCTTCGTCATCCAGCCCAACGTTCGCGGCAGCACCGGCTACGGCGTCCCGCATCGTGACGCCGCGCTCAAGGATTGGGGCGGCATCGACCTCGAGGACATCGAGGGCGCCGTGCGCTACCTGCGTTCGCTGCCGCACGTCGACGGTGAGCGCATCGGGATCATGGGCGGAAGCTACGGCGGTTTCATGTCGTTCATCGCCGCGACGAAGAAGGCGCACCTCTGGAAGGCCGCGGTCCCGTCATACGGGGTGACCGACCTTCACGCGATGTGGGCGGAGTCGAAGCAGCACTTCCGCCACTTCCTGCGCACGCAGATGGGCGATCCCGAGGCAGACCGCGCGCTATGGCGCGACCGCAGCGCGGTCGAGTTCGCGGATCAGGTCACCGCGAAGCTCCTCATCCTCCACGGCACGAACGATCCGCGTTGCCCGGTGTCGCAGTCGCGCCTGTTCGTCGATCGTCTGCGCGAGCTCGGTAGGCGCGAGGGCGAGGACTTCACCTACGTCGAGTGGGACGACGAGGGCCACGGCAGCGTCGACATCCAGGCGAAGATCCGCCGCTTCTCGCTCGTCCTCGACTGGCTCCACGACACGCTCGCCGCCTAGAGCGCGGCCGCGTGGAACAAGAGCTCGCGACCACACTCGCGCGCACGCTCGGTCTCGGCTTCGACGAGGGCATCGTGCTGGGCCGCGGCACGAACGTCCTCGTGCATCTTCGGCCGGCGCCGGTCGTCGCGCGTGTCACGCGGCTCGCGCATCTCGTGCGTTCGCCCGACGCGCTCGCCGGCGGCATCGCGCTCGCGAAGGCGCTCGGCAGCCGCGCCGTCGCGCCATCGGCCGTGATCGATCCGGGCCCGCACGTGGCGTCCGGACGCTACGTGACGTTCTGGACGTATCGCACGGGCGAAACCGCATCGCCGCGTGAGGCCGGCAGCGCTTTGCGGGAGTTCCATGAGGGTGCCGCGGCGTTCAACGGCGCGTTGCGCCCCTGCGATCCGAGGCCGGAGGCCCTGCGCATCGCCGACCTTGTGGGGGGCGAGACCGCTGAGCTCCTCCGCGATCTCGCGCGTCGTCTCGAATTCCCTGCGCTCCGCGCGCAGGCGATCCACGGAGACGCGCACTTCGAGAACGTGCTCGCGGGCGGCGTGTGGCAGGACTTCGACGAGGCGTGCCATGGGCCGCGCGAGTGGGATATCGCGTCGATGATCCACCGTTGGGTCGTGTTCGGAATGCTCGAGGACGAGATGAGGGCCGCTCTCGACGCATATGGGCCGCACGACCGAGACGCGGTCGAGGCGCTTCAGCCTCTCGTCACGCTCGGCATCGCCGCGTGGGGATCGCTCGCGCCGCTCATCGGGGAGTCCGCCCCGCGCACCGCGCACCGCCTCGAATGGCTCAGGAGCCGCTGACCGCGTAGCGTCGTCGAATGCCGATGTCGGTGTCCGCTGGAGAAGCGGCCACGCAGCTCCGCGCGCGCGGTCACGACCCGCATGACATCACGCCGTTGAAAGGCGGCGCGTGGTCGACCGTCTTCGCGTTCCGTGAGGCCGGACGAGACTACGTCGTGCGATTCCACGACCGGCGCGACGACCTCGAGAAAGATCGCTTCGCGCAGCGCTGGGTATCTGAGCCGCTGCGGACACCTCGGATCGTGGAGATCGGAGACCTACCGCAAGGTGCCTATGGCATCTCAGAGCGCGTGAGCGGGACGCCGATCGATGACCTCGATCGCGCGGGAATGCGCGAGGTGCTGCCGCCGCTTTTCGCGGCCATGGACGCGATGCGTGAGGCCGACCTCGCCGGTACGCGTGGATTCGGCCTGTGGCACGGGAATGGAGCGGGCGATCACGCCTCGTGGCGGGACACGCTCGTGCGGGAAGACGCGCCCGGCGAGCGCGCTGCGCAGCGCGCGCGACTTGCCGCCTCGCGGATCGGCGCGGCCGAGTTCGACGCCGCTCTCGCGCGGATGCATCAGCTGCTGCCGTCGTGCCCCGAGGAGCGCCATCTCGTGCACAACGATCTCCTCTACTTCAACGTCCTCACGGATGGCCACGGCGTCGTCCTACTGGACTGGGGCGCCTCGATCTTCGGCGACTTCCTGTACGACGTCGCCCTGCTCACGTTCTGGTGGCCGTGGTATGCGAAGCGGTGGGGCGACATCGACATTCGGCGAGAGGTCGAGCGCCACTACGCGGCGATCGACCTGCGGATACCTGCCTTCCGGGAACGCCTGCGCTGCTGCGAGCTGGACATCGGTATTAGCCACATCGCGTACCAGGCCGGTCGCGAGGAATGGGACAACGCGCGCTGGACCGCCGCGCGGACGCTCGCCCTCGCGCGTGCCACGCTCGACGTCAGCTAACAGGGTTCGCGCGCAGGCGTACGAGCGGAAGCTCTCGCCTCACAGCGGACTGATACGTCTCGAAGAACCGGTAGCGGGAGGCCACCGTCCGCCAGGCCCGCTCTCGTTCGGGACCTTGGAGGATCGCCGCGTGGGCCGCAAGACGTCCTCTGCCGAGCTCGACGAACACGGACGGGTGCGCGCGGATATTGCTGATCCAGCCCGGATCCCGCGGTAACGCACCGTTCGAGCCGACCACGAGCCACGATTCCCCATCAGGAACGAAGCCGATCGGCCGCGTGCGCTCACGCCTGGTGGAGCGGCCGATGGTCGTGAGCAGGAGGACCGGCATGCCTCCCTGCGCGAGATGCCCGACGAGTCGGCCGCCGAGCGCCCGGTAGAGACGGACGTGCAGCGGCCCGAAGAAGCGCAGCAACGGTGGCACCCACGACCGGTAGATCCGCGACCGATAGACCGATCGCATCACGCTCAGTGCGCCGCGACCGCCTCGCCCTGCTCCTCGTGCGCCGCGATCACCTTCTGCGCGATGTGTGACGGGCACTCCTCATAGCTGAGGAAGCGCGACGTGAACGTGCCGCGGCCGCCGGTCATCGAGCGAAGGTCCGTCGCGTAGCGGAAGATCTCCGCGAGCGGCACGTGCGCCTTGATCTGCTGGTAGCCCGCGCCTGTCGACTCCATCCCGAGCACGCGCCCGCGCCGTCCATTGAGATCGGCGAGCACGTCACCCATCTGTTCCTCGGGGACGAGTACCTCGAGCTCGTGGATCGGCTCGAGCAGGTACGCGTCGGCTTCCTTCACGCAGTTCTGCAGCGCGAGCGATCCCGCGACGCGGAACGACATCTCGTTCGAGTCCACCTGGTGATACGAGCCGTCGTACAGCGTCGCGCGGAAGTCGGAGAGCGGGTAACCGGCGATGACGCCCTTCTCCGCCGCCTCGCGCACGCCCTTCTCGACCGCCGGCCAGTAATTACGAGGCACGGAGCCGCCGACGATCCGCGTCGCGTACTCGACCCCGCTGCCGGGTACGAGGGGCTCGATCTCGAGGAACACGTCGCCGAACATGCCGTGCCCGCCGGTCTGCTTCTTGTAGCGGCCCTGCGCCTGCGTCTTGCGGCGGATGGACTCCTTGTACGGGACGCGTGGCGTGCGGGTGAGCACCTGCACCCCGAACTTCTCCTTCAGGTGGTGCACCGCGGTGTCGATCGCCGATTCTCCGATGCCCGAGAGGATCGTCTCGTGCGTCGCGTCGTCCCGGCGTACGTGCAGCGACGGGTCCTCGTCGGTGAGTTTGTGGAGCGCCGTCCCGAGCTTGTCGAGGTCGACCTTCGACTGCGGCTCGATCGCGACGGAGAACGACGGCGACGGGAAATCGATCGGGTCGAACTTGATCGGCGCGTCCTTGTCCGTGAGCGTCGCGTTCGTCGACGTCGCGGTCAGCTTGGGGATCGCGCAGATATCGCCGGGACCGACGGCGTCGGTCTGCTCCTGCTCCTTGCCGCGAACGAAGAACACCTGGCCGACGCGCTCCGACTCGCCCTTCGCGGCGTCGAAGATCTGCGCGTTGTGGTGCAGCGTCCCGGAGTACACGCGCACGAAAGACAGTTTTCCAACGAACGGGTCCGAGAGCGTCTTGAAGACGAACGCCGAGAGCTTCTCGCCCGGATCGACCTTGCGCGCGATCTCGTCGCCCGACGCGGTCTTTCCGATGACCGAGCCCGTCTCCGCGGGCGAGGGGAGCATCTCCTTGATAGTCGCGAGCAGCGCCGCGTAGCCGACGTTCTTCGATGATGACGTGGCGACGACCGGGATCACCTGGCCTTCGCGCACCGCTTTGTGGAGCGCGTCGCGAAGCTCGTCGTAGGACATCTCCTTGCCGTCGAGGTAACGCGTGAGGAGCTCCTCGTCGGTCTCGACGATCGCCTCCACGAGCTGCTGGCGGTACTTGCCGACACGATCCTTCTCCGAGTCCGGCGTCGGCGCCGGTTCGTCCTTCGGTCCCTTGAGGACCGTGCCGTGGAGGAGATCGATCGTCCCCGAGATGCTCTGTTGGTGGCCGACCGGGACGTGGAGCGGCACGACCCGGATGCCGTACGCCTCGCGGAGCTGCGCGAGGACACGGTCGAAGTCGGCGTTCTCGCGGTCGAGCCGTCCGACGACGACGATGCGCGGCGTCTTCGCCTTATCGAGCTCGTTCCAGACGAGCTGTGTTCCGACCTGCACGCCGGCGGACCCGTCGACGAACACGATCGCCGCGTCGGCGACGCGCAGTGCCGCGCGCTGGTCGCCCGCGAAGTCCGCGAAGCCCGGGGTGTCGAGGAGATTGAGCTTGACGCCGTCCAGCTGGAACGAGGCGACGGCGAGATTGATCGAGATGCGTCGCTTGTGCTCTTCGGGGTCGGTGTCGAGGATGCTGGTGCCGTCGTCCACCTTTCCGAGCCGCGTCGTCGCGCCGGTCGCGTGAAGAAGACTTTCGACCAGGGTCGTCTTGCCCGCGCCACCGTGGCCAACGACAGCGACGTTGCGGATCCGATCAGGCGTGACTGCGGCCATCTATCTCCCCTAAATCCACTGAGTGACGCGTCTCTCGGACATACTATTCAGCCGATGTCAGGTCACTCAAAGTGGTCCACGATCAAGCGCCAAAAAGGCGCGGCCGACATCAAGCGGGGCATCGTTTTCACCAAGATGACGCGGGAGATCATGCTCGCCGCGCGTGAGGGTGGGGGGAACCCCGAGGGGAACTTCCGGCTCCGTCTCGCGGTCGACCGTGCGCGCGCGGTGAACATGCCACACGCGAACATCGACCGGGCCATCGAGCGTGCGACTGGCGGCGGCGAGGGTGTCCAGATCGAGAGCGTCCTGTACGAGGGGTACGGGCCGGGCGGCGTATCGATCATGGTCGAGGCGGCCACGGATAACCGGAACCGCACGGCGCCCGAGATCCGCGCGGCGTTCACAAGGCACGGCGGTAAGCTCGGCGAGTCGGGCTCGGTGCAGTGGATCTTCGAGCAAAAGGGCGTCATCGAGATCGACGCCGGCGGCCGCTCGACCGACGACATTCAGCTCGTCGCGATCGACGCGGGTGCCGAGGACGTCGAAGTCGACGGTTCGCTGGTCACCGTCTACACGACCCCGACGGCGTTCGAACGGGTGAAGAAGGCGATCGAAGCGGCGGCGATCCCGATCGCCTCCGCCGAGATCAGCATGCGTCCGTCGAACAGCGTCCGCGTCGAGGGCGACAAGGCGCGGCAGGTGCTGGCGTTGGTCGAAGGTCTCGAAGACCTGGACGACGTCCAGAAGGTGCACGCGAACTTTGACATCCCCATCGAGGTGCTTCAGAACGCCTAAGACCCGGGCCTTGCCCGGCCTGTACTCGGAAGCCCGCCAAGGCGGGCTTCCTGGTAGCGCCGGCACGGTCCTGGGCATCGACCCGGGGACGACCGGGATGGGGTTCGCACTTCTCGCGCTCGACCGCGACCCACCACGGCTTCTCGACTGCGGCGTCGTGGACGTCGAGCGATCGCTCTCGACGGCGGAGCGGCTGCTCGCGATCGCGACTGCGCTCGACCACCTCATCGCCGAGCACGCGCCGACCGCGCTCGCGCTCGAGCGCCTCTATTTCAACAAGAACGTCCGCACGGCGATGCTCGTGTCCGAAGCGCGAGGCGTCGCGCTCCTCTGCGGCGCACGCGCGCGGCTCGAGATCGCCGAGTACACGCCGCAAGAAGTGAAACAAGGCGTGACGGGGAATGGCAGCGCGGACAAGAAGACCGTGCAGCAGATGCTCGTCCACGTTTTGCGACTCGATGCGCCGATCGCCGAAGACAACGTCGCCGACGCCATCGCCGTCGCCGTGACGTACGCGAACCGCGCCCGGTTCGCCGCGCGCGTCGCGCTCGCGAAGTGATCAGGCGCCGCGACCCGCGAGCGCGAGTGGGCACTCCGCGACGAGCGTCTGCGCCCAGGCGGCCCGTGCTCAGCTCGGTCAACGAAGGATGCCGGGGCCGCCGTAGCCAGCAGCGAGGAGCGGAGTGCCCCGAGAAGCGAGTGGATCGCGAAGTCGTGGGCATTTCGTGATCGCGCGCGTCAGCGGCGAAGTGATCGCGCGAGCGAACGATCACGTCGTCGTCGACGTGCGCGGCGTCGGGTACAAGGTGTTCGTGCCGCGCCATCCGGCGGGCGACATCGTGCAGCTCCACACCCACCACGTCGTGCGCGAGGACGCGCAGCAGCTCTACGGATTCGAGACGCGCGAGGAGCTCGCGCTCTTCGAGATGCTCATCGGCGTCTCGGGCGTCGGTCCGAAGGCGGCGATGTCGATCCTCAGCGTCGCGCGTCCCGCGCAGGTCGCGGCCGCGATCGCGTCAGGTGACGTCGCAGCGCTGTCGCGCGCGCCGGGAGTGGGGAAGAAGACGGCGGAGCGGCTCATCGTCGATCTGAAGAGCAAGGTGTCGCGCGGCGGATCGGAGCGCGAACCGATGGGCATCGTCGTCGACGATGAAGCAGCGGCTGCGCTCCAGGCGCTCGGTTACAGCGCGTCAGAAGCGCTCGCGGCGCTGCGCGGAGTACCACCGGTGGGTGCCGCTAGTACTGAGGAGCGCGTGACCTCCGCACTGCGCGCCGCTGGTCGGACCGCGGTCGCAGGCCGGTGACAGGACCTCTGTTGGGCTGACAACCAGGCCTAACGTATGCCACCCTTTCAGGCCGGCCGCCGGGCCGCGCTAAGGAGTACGAATGGGTTTTTGGCTCGACGAGCGAGGACAGGGAATGGTCGAATACGCACTCATCATCGCTGTCATCGCCATCGCGATCATCGTCGCCATGGTCTTTTTCAAGGACCAGCTCTCGAACTACTTCTCGAGTATTGGGAACAATCTGACGTAGGAGGAGCAAGGCCCGGCGGCCGTTCTCCTTTTTCGCGATTCGACACGATTTGCTATAGTTCTCCTAGGTCGGCGGGTTTTCCGTCGTCCGCGGGCAACCTGAAAAGTGGGTCGACCCCACTTTTTTTATCGCCCGCGCGGCGGCGCCCCGTCGGCGGAATTGAAGATGGGGGAGCGCTGGCATGAACCGAGAGCTCGTCACCGGTCTCGCACAGCTCTCCGCTGAGAAGGGTCTTCCCAAGGAAGTCGTCGGCGACATCATCGCGCGCGCGCTCAAGCGCGCGTACGGCGCTGAAGAGAACATCGACGTCAAGGTCGACATCACCACCGGCGCGTTCAAGGTCTACCTCCTCAAGACCGTGGTCGAGAAGGTCGAGGACCCCAAGCTCCAGATCGAGCTGAAGGCCGCGCAGCGCATCAAGCCCGATGCGCAGCTCGGCGACATCGTGCCGCTCGAGGAGTCGGCCGCGGCCCTCGGCCGCATCGGCGCGCAGACCGCAAAGCAGGTCATCCAGCAGTCGCTGCGTGAGGCCGAGCGCGAGCAGGTCTTCGCGGAGTACGCGAACCGCGAGGGCGACATCATCAACGGGCAGATCAGCCGCTTCGACGCCGGCTCCGCGATCATGGAGCTCGGCAAGGCCGAGGCCATCCTGCCGCGCAGCGAGCAGGCGCCTCACGAGCGCTACTTCATCGGCCAGCACCGCAAGGTGGTCGTGCTCGAGGTGCGCCGCACGCTCCGCGGCCCGCAGATCATCGTCAGCCGCGCCCACAAGGCGCTCGTGAAGCGGCTCTTCGAGTACGAGGTGCCGGAGATCTTCAACGGCCAGGTCGAGATCGTCGGGATCGCGCGCGAGTCGGGGTCGCGCACGAAGGTCGCGGTCCGCGCTCGCCAGCCCGGCATCGACGCGCGCGGCGCGTGCATCGGCCAGCGGGGCCTGCGCGTGCAGGCGATCGTGAACGAGCTCGGCGGCGAGAAGATCGACATCATCGAGTGGTCCGAGAAGCCCGAGCAGTACGTTGCGAACGCGCTCGAGCCGGCGCACGTCGTGCGCGTCGACATCGTCGCGGACGACAAGACCGCGTACGTGGTCGTTCCGGATCGCCAACTCTCACTCGCGATCGGCAAGGAAGGGCAGAACGCCCGTCTTGCCGCGAAGCTCACTGGCTGGCGCATCGACATCCGCAGCGAGTCGGAGGTCCGCGCCGAGCTCGAGCCCGAGCCGGAGCCGGAGGTCGAGGCGGTCGCCGCCGAGCCGGCGCCCGCGCCCGAGGCCGAAGACGCGGAGATCCGTCACGACCTCGTCGCCGAGGTCGAAGCCGAGTCGGCCCTCGCGGACGAACAGGAGCTTGATGAGGAGGACCGCGCGCTACTCGGAGGAAAGAAGAAGCGCGAGCGCCGCTAAGGTGACAGCGGCCGGTGCCAAGAGCACCGTCCGTCCGACGCCGCAGCGGACCTGCGTCGCGTGCCGGACGGTCCGCGCGAAGCGCGACCTCGTGCGGATCGTGCGTTCGCCGAGCGGAGAGCTCTCGGTGGACGTGCGCGGGAAGGCCGCGGGGCGGGGCGCGTACTGTGACCCTGACCCGGCGTGCGTCGAACGCGGGCTCCGCGAAGGCGCCATCGCGCGGGCGCTCGAGGTGACGATCGACGACGCCACCGCCGACCGATTGCGTAAAGAGATGACAGAAGCAGCCGAAGCAAGAGCAAAAGTGGGAGAGACGCACTAATGCCGAAAGCGAGACCGAGGCGACTGCCGCCGCACCGCGGGCCGCGTCCGAAGGGACGCCGGCCGCAGCGTCAGCAGCAGCAGGCGCCGGCGCCCGAGCCCGTCCCCGCGCCGGCACAGGCCGCGTCGAACGGCCACGCGCCCGTGACGCTGCCAAAGAGCATGCTCGTCGGCGACCTGGCGAAGTTCCTCGAGGTCCCGGTCGTCGACGTGATGCGTGCGCTCGTCGGAATGGGCGAGATGAAGACGATCAACCAGAGCATCGACTTCGAGACCGCGGTGCTGGTCGCGACGGAACTCGGGATCGAGACCCAGGCCGAGGAAGAGACGCCCGCGCCGGCCGAGCCGGAGGCCGAGATCGCGCCGGTGAAGCTCGACCTCTGGACCGAGGACGACAAGACGAAGCTCAAGACGCGCCCACCGGTCGTGACGATCCTCGGCCACGTCGACCACGGGAAGACGAGCCTCCTCGACGCGATCCGCTCGACGAACGTCACGGCGCGCGAGGCCGGTGGCATCACGCAGCACATCGGCGCGTATCAGATCGAGCACGATGGACGGAAGGTCACGTTCCTCGACACACCCGGTCACGAGGCCTTCACCGCGATGCGCGCACGTGGCGCGATGCTCACCGACGTCGCGGTGCTCGTCGTCGCCGCGGACGATGGCGTGCAGCCGCAGACGGTCGAGGCGATCTCGCACGTGAAGGCCGCCGCGGTGCCGATGGTGGTCGCGCTCAACAAGATCGACAAGGCCGACGCGAACCCCGACCAGGTGAAGGCGCAGCTCGCGGAACGCGGCGTCACGATCGAGGAGTACGGCGGGGAGACCCCGCTCGTTCCCGTGTCGGCTCGCACGAAGCAGGGCATACCCGACCTTCTCGAGGTCATCATGCTCGTCGCCGACGTCGCGGAGCTGAAGGCGAACCCCGACCGTTCCGCCGCCGGTCGCGTCGTCGAAGCGCACATGGATGCGCGTCGCGGCGCGGTCGCGACAGTGCTGGTGCAGGCTGGGACGCTCGAGCGCGGCGACCTCGTCGTCGCGGGTACGACGTACGGACGCGTCCGCGCCATGACCGACGACAAGGGGAAGACGATCGGCCGCGCGGAGCCGAGCCGCCCCGTCGAGATCCTCGGTCTCCCGAACGTGCCCGAGGCCGGAGACATCTTCCGCGCCGTGCCGGACGAGAAGACCGCGAAGGCCGTTGTCGCGCAGCACCAGCTCGAACGCGCTGGCGGCGTCGGCGCCGAGAAGCCCGCGACGCTCGATGAGATGTTCGCGCAGGTGAAGGAGGGCAAGGCCAAGGAGCTGAAGCTCGTCCTCAAAGCCGACGTGCAGGGTTCGCTCGAGGCGATCAAGGGCGCGCTCGCGAAGGTGCCGCAGGACGAGGTCGGGCTGCAGGTCATCCACGACGGCGTCGGCGACATCACCGAGTCCGACCTCACGCTGGCCGCGGCGTCGGGCGCGGTGGTCATCGGCTTCAACACGAAGATGGAAGCGCCCGCGCGGCGCGCCGCGGAATCGACGAACGTCGACGTCCGTCAGTACAAGGTCATCTACGAGCTGCTCGACGACGTGCAGAAGGCGCTCACCGGAATGCTCGAACCGGAGATGGTCGAGAGCATCCTCGGCCACGCCGAGGTGCGCCAGCTCTTCACCGCCGGCAAGACGACGATCGCGGGCTGCATGGTCCTCGACGGCGTCATCCGCCGCAGCGTGAAGGCTCGGCTCATCCGTGCGACGGCGCCGGTGTGGGAGGGAAGCATCGGCTCGCTGCGCCGCGTGAAGGACGACGTGCGCGAGGTCAACGCCGGTCTCGAGTGCGGCATCGTCCTCGACGGCACCAACGACGTCCAGGTCGGCGACGTCATCGAGGCCTTCGTCGTCGAGCCCAAGCCGCGAGCATGACCTTCAAGCGGGCCGATCGCGTGAACGCGCTCCTGCAGCGCGAGCTCGGCACGATCATCAGCGAGGAGCTGGCCGATCCGCGGATCGCGTTCTCGACGGTCACCGAGGTGAAGATCACCGACGACCTGCGTAGCGCCCGCGTGCACGTGAGCGTGCTCGGCGACGACGAGCAGATCGCGAGCACGATGAAGGCGCTCGAGGAGGCGACGCCGTACCTCCGTCACGAACTCGGGACGCGCACCGAGCTGCGCTACGTCCCCGAGCTGACCTTCGTCTCGGACCGCTCCGCGGAGCGTTCAGCGCGCATCTCGACGCTGCTGCGCCAGGCGCGCGAGCGAGAAGAGAAGTCGTGACGGTCGCGCCACTGGAGACGCAGCTCGCGTCGGCGGTCGCGGAGCTACGGCGGGCGAAGTCCGTCGCGATCGTCTCACATCGCGATCCCGACCCCGACACCATCGGATCCGCGATCGCGCTTGGACTGGCGCTCGAGGGGATGGGGAAGCGCGTGACGCTGCACTGCGCGGATCCCGTGCCCGAGAACTATCGTTTCCTCGCCGGCACCGAGCGCTTCACGACGGAGCCGCCCGCGCGGGACGTGGACCTCGTCGTGACCGTCGACTTCGGCTCGATCGACCGCGCGAAGTTCACGCTGCCGAGCGGACCGCGCACGCTGAACATCGATCACCACGCCTCGAACGATCACTTCGCGGCGACGAACTGCGTCGACGTTTCTTCGGCCGCGTCGGCCGAGCTCGTCTCACGGGTCATCGATGCGCTCGGCGCGCGCTGGACGTCCGAGATGGCGACCGCTGCGCTCGTCGGGATCATGACGGATACGGGGTCGTTCCAGTTCCCGTCGACGGACCGCCGCGCGCTCGACCGCGCGGGGATGCTGCGTGAGGCAGGGGCAGATCTCCAGGCGATCACCTACAACATCTATCGCAACAAGCGGTTCGAATCGCTGAAGCTCTGGGGGCTCGCGTTCGCGCGCATGCGGCGCGAGATGGACGGACGCCTCGTGTGGACGGAGATCGGTACCGCTGACTTCCGCGAGTCCGACGCGCGCGATGAGGACGTGAGCGGACTCGTCGAGCAGCTCGCACGTTCGAGTGGCATGCGCGTGGCGCTCCTCTTCAACGAGCAGGACGGCGTCGTGAAGGTCTCATGCCGTACTTCGCAGTGGGCGCCGGCAGTCGATGCGCAGGCGCTCATGTCGCGCTGGGGCGGAGGCGGGCACGTGCGAGCCGCCGGCGCTCTCGTGAAGGGCCCGCTCGGACGCGTTCGCGACGAGATCCTCAACGCGGCCCGAGAATCGTTGGCGGGCGCCGCAGTCCGGAGCTGAGTCGAGCGAGGAGCGTCCGAGACCGGGTCGAGCGAGGAGCGATTCATTCGCGACGAGCGAGTCCACCTCGCGAGTGACAACGAGGCTTTGAGCGGGGAGACACAAGAACGCCCGGTATCGGGCGTTCTCAGTGTCGACAAGCCCGCGGGGTGGACGTCGTTCGACGTCGTTGCCGTCGCGCGGGCGGTCGTCGGCGTGCGCCGCACCGGTCACGGCGGCACGCTCGATCCGATGGCCACCGGGGTCCTTCCCGTTCTCGTCGGCACAGCGACGAAGTTCACGGATCGTCTTCACACCGCGATGAAGGTGTACGTCGCCGTGGTCCGTTTCGGACATGAGACGGAGACGGACGACCGCGAAGGCAAGATGACCCGCGTGGCGCCCCCGCCGAGTCGCGATGCGGTCGAGCATGCGCTCGCGTCATTTCGCGGTGTCATCGAGCAACGACCGCCCGCATATGCGGCGGTGAAAGTCGGCGGTCGTCCAGCCTACGCGAGGGCACGCGCAGGCGAGCAACTCGATCTCGCGGCGCGCAAGGTGCAGGTCTCTCGGCTCGACATGACCGACTGGTCACCGCAGTCGGAGATGCGGCTGCTCGTCGTGTGCTCGTCGGGTACCTATGTCCGCTCCCTCGCGCGGGACATCGGGCGAGCTTCGTCGTCGGCGGCGCATCTCGCGTCGCTGCGGCGTCTGGCGGTCGGCGCGATGGAGGCGCGAGACGCGGTCCCCATCGAGACGCTGCGTCGCGAAGGCCGCGATACCGCGCTCGCGCGACTGCGCGAGCCGAGCGACGAGCTCCTCGTGTTGAACGACCGCTACATGCGCGAACCCGCCGATATGCTCGTCAGTGGAGAGGCGGTCTCATGATCGCAAGGGGGATCGAGCGTGCCGCCCGTGCGGCGCTCGGATCGTGGCGAGGACTTTCGCTGGACGCGCGCCTCGTGTTCGCGGTCGGCGTGTTCAACTGGCTGCTGCTCTTCGCGAACCACACGACGGTCGCAGACACGCGCGACCTGCCGCTCTGGCGGCTGTTCCCACCGGGTTGGGACGCGGTCTTCCTGATCGCCTGCGGCGTGGGTGCGGTGCTCTACGCGCTGCGCGACCTACGGTCGGGCTCCGCGTTCACGACGCGGCAACGCGCGCTGCATCTCGGGGCGATCGTCGCCTCATTCGTCGTCGCGCCGACGATCGCATCGATCGTGCTCCGAGAGACCGGACGCGCGTACACGTACATCCACGACGGCGCGCTCATGGTCGAGTGGGCCGCGCGCAAGCTCCTCAGCGGACAGAACCCCTACGTCGCGGACTACCTCGACACGCCACTGGTGAACTGGCCCATGGTGAACAACCCGGCGCTCTACCACCTCACGTACTTCCCATCGCTCTTCCTTATCACCGTGCCGTTCGTGTGGGTCTTCGACCACTTCAGCATCACCTGGGATGAGCGCTACCTCTACCTCCCCGCGTTCATCGCGACGCTCGCGATCCTGCCGCTGCTCGTGAAGCGGCCCGAGCACAGGCTCGCGCTCGTCGCGCTGGTCGCACTCAACCCGCAGCTCTTCCCATTCGTCGTCGAAGGACGGAATGACTTCTTCGTGCTCGCGTTCCTGTTCGCGGGGATCGCTCTGCTGCAACGCGAACACCGATCGCTCGGATCGCTCGCGATCGCGGCCGCGGCTGCCGCGAAGCTGCACGCGCTGTTCTTCTTGCCGTTCCTCGCGGTGTGGCTCGTCGCGACGCGCAAGCCGAAGTCGATCCGCGATGCGATCGCGGCGTTGCGCCCCCTCGTGCCCGCGAGCGTCTTGCTCGCGGTCACGTTCGTGCCGTTCCTCGTCAACGATTTCGCCGCCTTCTACGACGACGTCGTTCGGTACAACGCCGGCGGGGCGGCATGGACGTACCCGATCAGCGGCATGGGCTTCTCGGCGCTCCTCTTGTGGCTCGGGATCATCGAGTACCGGCAGGCGGACTTCCCGTTCGCGGCGATCGAGATCGCCGTCGCCGTGCCTGTCGCGCTCTGGTGGTTCCGCAGGATCTGGCGCGATCCGACGATCGCGAACCTCCTCACGGGCTACGCGATCACGCTCCTCGCGTTCCTCTTCTTCGGCCGGTACTTCCAGGGAAACTACCTCGGCTACATCCTCGCGGTCGCGACGCCCGTGCCGTTCCTCTTGCGTGAGGCGCACGCGAGAGTGCGCGTACGGCGGCGTCGCGAGCGACGAGTCCTCGTCGCGCCGCCAGTGCCTGCGGAGCCAGCGCCAGTCCTCGTCGCGCCGCAGACCCAACCCGAGGCGATCGCGGAGCCGACGCCTGCGCTCGAGTAGTCCCTAACCTCATCGCGTGAGCGTCTCGCGGGACTTCGCGGGCTGGCCGAAGGGTCCGCTGCATCTGGCGATCGGCGTCTTCGATGGCGTCCACATCGGACACCAGACGCTCATGCGCGATGCCGCACGCCGCGCTCGCAACGAAGGCGCGACGCCGGTCGCCGCGACGTTCGACCCGCTGCCGATCGAGGTCCTCGCGCCCGGCGCGCCGCCATCGGCGCTGTCGGATATTGACGAGCGCTGCACCGCGCTCGAGCGGTTCGGAGCCCAGCACATCGTTGTCTTCACGTTCACGCCCGAGTTCGCAGCGCTCACACCGGAGGAATTCGTCGAGCGTCTCGTCGGGGCGGGGGACCTGCGGCGCGTCTGCGTCGGTGAAGACTTCCAGTTCGGTCGCGATCGCGCCGGCGATGTGCGCCGGCTCGCGGAGCTCGGGAAGACGCACGGGTTCGTCTGCGATCTCGCGAAGCCCGTGACGCTCGATGGACAGGTCGTGAGCTCGACCGGCATTCGCAACGCGCTCCTCGCGGGAGACGTCGAGAACGCCGGGCGTCTGCTGGGCCGGCCATATGCGGTCACCGGCGTCGTCGAGCACGGCAGCAAGCGCGGGCGCGCCCTTGGATTCCCGACGATGAACCTCGGCGTCGCGCCGAATCGTCTCCTGCCGCGTGACGGGATCTACGCCGTGTGGGCCGAGGTCGAGGGAAAGCGCGTGAAAGCCGCGGCGAGCCTCGGCGTGCGTCCGACGTTCGGCGGCGGCGAGAGGATGCTCGAGGCATATCTCCTCGACTGGAGCGGCGAGATCTACGGCGATCGCGTGCGTTGTGAATTCGTGCGGCGTCTGCGCGACGAGCTGCGTTTCGCGAGCGCGACCGAGCTCGCGGCGCAGATCGCGCGAGACGTCGAGCAGACGCGAGACGCCCTTCGCTAACCCGCGGTGACCTCCCGCCAGTCGATCGCGTAACTGAAGTTCTTTCCTTCGAACACGATGTCGGTGCTCAGGTGCGGAGCATGGGCGGGTGCGGCGCGCACGTGGAGGCCCTCCACCTTCACGTCGGCCAGCTCGTCGATGCGCGCCACAAGACGATCCCGCGCGCCCGAGCCGCCGTAGATCAGAAGACTCGATCGTGGCGATGCAAGCGGTAGTGGCATCGGCCACAGCAGCGCGACGCTTCGCGACGGGCGATCGAGAAGTCCCCACCACGTCGTCGGGCGCTGCTTCTGACGGACGACGATCCAGTCGGGCTCGACGAGGCCGATGAGTGAGAACGTCACCTGCCAGGGATACGCGCGGAATGGCTCGATCCTCGGCTCGCTCTTGAGAAGCTCTTCGAGCAACTTGCCGTCGCCCTCGCGCGGCGCATCGAGCGTCAGCTCCCAGTCGCCGCCGAACGTCAGGGGTCGCTCGAGCGTCGCGTGCTCGGTCCGGAGGGGCATGAAGCCGCCGGAGACGACGCCAACCGAATCCAGCCGGTCCCCGGCACGCTTGAAGGCCACGACCATCTGCGAACCCGCGCGAAAGCGCATCGGCACGACGAGGAGACCGCCCTCGCGCAGCTGATCGCGCCAGGCGACGGGGACATCGCGCACGCTCGCCGTCGCGATGATGCGGTCGTACGGCGCAAGCGCGGCGTATCCGGCGTAGCCGTCGCCAGCGATGACCCGCACTCGCGAGTGGCCAGCGCTCGCGAGATGTTCGCGCGCCTCCTCAGCGACATCGGCTTGGACGTCGATGCTGACGACCGTCCCCGCGGCGCCGACGAGACGCTCGAGGAGCGCCGCGTTGTAGCCAGTGCCGACGCCGATCTCGAGGATCCGCTGTCCCTCCTCGATCGCGAGGGCCTCGAGCATCGGACCCATGATGAAGACCTCGCTCGATGAACTTGTCGGTCCCTTCTCCGGATCGGAGCGAGTGATCAGCGCCTGACCGCTGTACACGAGATCGTGGCCGACTCCGGGCAAGAACAGGTGCCGTGGTGTCGCGCGGAAGGCGGCCTCAATCTGGGGTGAGCGGATGGCGCCGCTCTCCTTCATCCGATCGACCATGCGCGCGTTGAGCTGCGCCCGGCCCGGCGCGTCGTCAGCTTGCGACACGGCGGCCGCGTGACGCACATGGCGCGTCGACGATCCAGGCCAACGATGCGACCCGCGTCTGCACGTCGGCGGCGAACTCGTACGCGAGGCGTGCGCTCGCCGCGTCGCGCATGCCGATGAGACGCTCAATCGCCACAGCGAGCTCGTTCGGGTCGCCCTCGAGCAGCCCGGCAAGCCGGCCACGGACCGTGCCGTCATCGAGCGTCTCCGCGCCACGCGCTGCTGCGACGGCACGCGCCTGGGGCTCGAGCGGGTAGAGCATGCGCAGCGCGGTCGCAGCATCGCGGACCGCGCGGCCACCCAGGTAAGGTCCGAAGTGACGCGATCCAACCTCGAGCGTGTCGTGCACGACGTGCAGCGCCCCGTCCGGTCGCAGGCGGATGTAGACCTCGCTCTCGACGCCGTAGCTGCGGTTGTACGGCGGATCGAGCCGCGCGATGAGGTCGCGCTCGATGAACGCGGCGGCGTGCTCGGTCTCGCAGACCGTGACCTCGACGTCGCGGACCCGGCGCACCATCGCGCGCAAGTGTGGACGGTCATCGAGCGGTCCCCAGTAGCTGCGGACGCGGCGGCGGAGCTGTGCCGCACGGCCGACGTAGAGCGCGGACTCACGTCTGTCGCGGAAGAGGTACACGCCAGGTCGCTGGGGAAGCGTCCGAAGGGTCGTATCGAGTGAAGACTTCATTTCCGGTACAATTCTCGATGAATAACGAGATCTAAAAGATCAGAGAAAGGACAGTGGGTGCCGTCCGCGAAGACTACAGAGAAGCATGACCTGATCGCGGCGTACCGCCGCGACGACAAAGACAGCGGTTCTCCTGAAGTCCAGATCGCACTCCTCACCGAGCGCATCAAGCACCTCACCGAGCATCTCCGAACGGCCCGACACGACAACTCGAGCCGGCGCGGCTTGCTCATGATGGTCGGACAGCGGCGACGGCTGCTCGCGTATCTGCACCAGAAGAGCCCGGAGCGCTACCAAGCGGTCCTCGGGCGTCTGGGTCTGCGACGGTAGGAGTCGGCGCGCACCCACAACAGAACATTCATGGCGATATCCCAAGCACAGGCGTCCATCAACGGTAGACCGCTAAGGTTCGAGACCGGCAAGTTCGCGAAGCAGGCCGGCGGCGCGGTCACCGTCCAGTACGGCGACACCGTCGTGTTCGCGGCGGCGACCGTCGCGAAGACCACGCGGCTCGGCATCGACTTCTTCCCGCTCACCGTCGACTTCGAGGAGCGCCTCTACGCCGCGGGCAAGATCCCCGGCTCGTTCCCTCGGCGCGAGGGCCGTCCCTCAGAGGAAGGCATCCTCACCGCGCGCCTTGTCGACCGCCCGATCCGGCCGCTGTGGCCGAAGGGCTTCAAGAACGATGTCCAGATCATCGTTTCGGCGTGGTCGGCCGACCAGGAGAATGAGTACGACATCCTCGCGGTGAACGCCGCGTCGGCCGCGCTGCACATCTCGAACGCACCATTTGAGGGTCCGATCGGCTGCGTCCGCGTCGGGACCGTCGACGGCAAGCTCACGCTCAATCCGACGATCCAGCAGCTCGAGGAGAGCGATCTCGACCTCGTCGTCGCGGGGACGCGCGACTCGGTGATGATGATCGAGGCAGGCGCGAACGAGGTGACCGAGGACACACTGGTCGAGGCCCTCGCGCTCGCGCAGGAGGGTATCAAGGCGATCTGCGACGCGCAGGAGGATCTTCGGCGCCAAGCGGGTAAGCCGAAGATGATCTTCGCCGCGATCAGGCCCGACGCGAACAAGCTCGCCCCGGTCGTCGCGTTCCTCAAGGAGCGCCTGCGCGCGAAGCTCCGCAATCCGGACAAGGCACAGCGCGAGACAGGTCTCGAAGAGCTGAAGAACGAGGCTATCGTCGGATTCGCACCGGAAGGCGCGGCCATCGCGGCCGATGAGGTGACCGCGATCTACGAGGAGATCCTCGAGGAGGAATTCCGCCGCGCGGTCGCCGAGGAGAACCTCCGACCGGACGGCCGCGACACGAAGACCATCCGCCCCCTCTCGATCGAAGTGGGCGTCCTGCCACGCACGCATGGCTCCGGGCTCTTCACGCGTGGACAGACACAGGTGCTGTCCATCGCCACACTCGGTCCGACCGGTGATGAGCAGATCATCGACACGCTCTCGCCCGTCGACACCAAGCGCTACATGCACCACTACAACTTCCCCCCGTATTCGGTCGGCGAGGTGCGCATGATGCGCGGCGCGGGCCGGCGCGAGATCGGCCACGGCGCGCTCGCGGAGCGAGCGATCACGCCCGTCCTTCCAACGAAGGAGCAGTTCCCGTACACGATCCGCGTCGTGAGCGAGACGCTCGAGTCGAACGGCTCGTCGTCGATGGCGTCGACGTGCGGTTCGACGCTCGCGCTCATGGACGCCGGCGTTCCGATCCGCGAGATGATCGCGGGCATCGCGATGGGACTTGTCACCTCGGACGGGAAGCACACCGTGCTCACCGACATCCAGGGTCTCGAAGACCACTACGGTGACATGGACTTCAAGATCTGCGGCTCCGCGAAGGGCGTCACGGCCCTGCAGATGGACATCAAGATCAAGGGCATCTCGCTCCAGATCATGCGCGAGGCATTCATGCAGGCCAGGGAAGCGCGCCTCTTCATCCTCGACGCGATGAAAAAGGTCATCGATCGTCCGCACAGCGAGCTTTCGAAGTTCGCACCGCGCATCGAGACGATCAAGATCCACCCCGACAAGATCCGCGAGGTCATCGGCCCCGGCGGCAAGATGATCCGCTCGATCCAGTCGGAGACGGGCACCGCGATCGAGCTCGAGGACGACGGAACGGTCCGCATTACCGGCGCGAAGGCCGACGGCCGCGAGAGGGCCAAGGCGATGATCATGGGAATGACCAAGGAGCCGGAGGTCGGCGAGGTCTACGACGGCAAGGTCACGCGGATCATGAGCATCGGCGCGTTCGTCGAGTACCTGCCCGGCAAGGAAGGCCTGGTGCGCGTTTCGGAGCTCTCGCCCGAACGGGTCAATCGCGTTGAGGACGTCGTGAACATCGGCGACGCCGTGAAGGTGAAGATCGCCGAGGTCGACCGTCAGGGTCGCGTGAATCTCTCGATCCGTGCGGTGAGCGAGGAGAACGGCAACAGCTACGAGGAGCGTCAACGCGCGGAGCGCTCGCGCTATCAGGACCGCGAAGGCGGCGATCGTGGCGGCGGATTCCGCCGCGGTCCCGGCGGCGGTGGCGGGGGAGGCTTCCGCCGCGGCGGCCCGCCCCGCGGGTAGCCGATCCTCTCTCGCTCAATCTCTCGGCTGGCGCCGAGAGACACGCTCATGGCTGGTGGTGCTCACTCCTCGGGGGTGAACCCCTCGTCGTTCGTGCGTGCTTAGTCTCATCCTGCCCGCCTATAACGAGGCTCGCCGGTTACCGGCGAGCCTCGCCGCATGCGCGGAGTTCTTTGTAGCGCGTGGACTGCCAGGCGAGATCATCGTGGTCGACGACGGTTCGTCCGACGCGACGCCACGCGCGTTCGCCGACACGGTGCAGTCGCTTCCGCGTGGACATCTCGAGTACCGCTACCTCGGCCTCGAGCATCGCGGCAAGGGCGGTGCGGTCCGCGCGGGCGTCATGGCAGCGAAGGGCGATCCGATCGCGTTCATCGACGCGGATCTCAACATCCCGGTCGACATCCTCGACCGCCTCCTTCGCGCGCTCAACGACGGTGCCGATATCGCGGTCGCGTCTCGGTACGTGCCAGGCTCCGTGGTGAGGCGGCCGTGGTGGCGGAGCCTTCTCGGCGTCGTCTACCGCCGCTGCGTCCACATCGTGCTCCCCGTCGACGTCAAAGACACGCAGTGCGGCGGCAAGATGTACACCGCGGAAGCGGCGAAGGACCTCTTCCGCCGTTCGCGTCTTGATGGCTTCACATTCGATGCGGAGGTGCTCTTCCTCGCGCGCCGCGCTGGCTTCCGAGTGCGCGAGATCCCGTTCACGCTCATCCAGGACCGGGTGACGAGCATCTCGTTCTTGCGAGAAACGCCGCGGATGATGGGAGACCTCTTCCGCATCCGGCTCAACGAGATGTTCAGGCGCTATCGATGACGCTCGTCGTCACCGCGGACGACCTCGGCCTCTCCGCGGGCGTCACGCGCGGCATCCTGCAGGCGCATCGCGAGGGCATCGTCCGCTCGACGAGTCTCCTCGTGACGTTCCCCGCGTCCGAGGAGGGTGCGGCGCTCGCACGCCGGGAGCGCGACCTCGAGATCGGCCTTCATCTCGACTTCGTCGGTGGGCGGCCGGTGAGCGACCCCAAGCGCGTACCCACCCTGGTAGACAGCGACGGGCGCTTCCTTCGGCTCGGCGAGCTCACGAAGCGCCTGTTCACGCGCGGCATCCGTTCATCCGAGATCGCCGCGGAGGTGCGGGCGCAGGTCGAGCGCGCTCGGTCCTGGGGCGTGCCCGCTCTCGCCTGGGATTCGCACCGACATGTGCATCTCATGCCGCCGGTCGCGCGCGTCGTCGGCGTTCTCGCACGTGAGCTCGGCGCGCGCTGGGTGCGACGGGCGCGCACACCGCGGCCGACCGCGTCGCTGAAGACCGCGGTGCTGCACGTCTCGACGATCGTCTCGGAGCTCGCGTACCGCCGCGTGCCCGGGAACGCCTGGTACGTCGACCTCACGACGCGGCGGCCGCGCCTCGATGCGACCGCTGTCGCCCTCCTGGCGACGCTTCCTGGGATCGGCGAGATCGGCGCGCATCCCGGCTACGTGGACGACGAGCTTCGGCGGACCGACTCGCTCGTCGGTCCGCGCGAGGACGACCTCGAGCTGCTCATCGACCCGCTGCTGCAGGAGGCGCTCGGACGCGACTGCGTCGTCTGGCGGGTCCACTAAATGCCGGGCAGCACCGCGACCGGCTCGCTCGGCCGCGCGCTCGACCGATACCGCCACGCACCGATCGGCGCGCGGCTCTTCATCCATGGCCGGGCCTTCCTTTCGGACCTCGCGGTGGTCGAGCGGTACGTGCCCAACAAGGGCTTCATCGTCGATCTGGGGTGCGGCCACGGGCTCTTCGCCTGCGTCCTGCGGGAGGCGTCGCCGACGCGCCGCGTGCTTGGGATCGACCTCGATCCGCGCAAGATCGATGTCGCGCGCGGCGCTATCCAGGACACGCAGTGGCTGCGCTTCGAGGTGGGGGACATCGTGAGCACCCCGCCGCCGAAGTGCGACGCGGTGACCATCGTCGACGTCCTGTACCTCATCCCCTTCGAGCAGCAGGAGCAGGTGCTCCGCAACGCGGCGAGCGCGCTGGGTGAAGGCGGGCCGCTCGTCGTGAAGGCGCAGGAGAAGCGCATCGATCCGCGCTATGCGGTCACCTACGCGCAGGAGCTGGTGACCGTAAGCCTCGGCTTCACGCGCGGCGGTCGCCAGCGCTTCTTCTTTCCGACGCGCGACGCGGCGACGGCGATGTTCGAGCGCGCGGGCTTCAAGATGGACGTCATCGAGATGCCCCGCCGTCCGTACACCGATGTTCTCTATCTCGCGCGGAAGGCACCCACGAAGGCGTGATGGCGGGCGATAATCACGCTCGGATGAACGACCCGCTCCGTGGGCTGGCCTCCGAGATACGCGCGTGCATGGCCTGCGCCCTCCACCGCAGTGCGCGCCAGGCTGTCCCGGGCGAGGGGAGTGGTGAGTCGGGGGTGTTCTTCCTTGGCGAGGCGCCCGGCTACAACGAGGATGTGCAGGGCCGTCCGTTCGTCGGCGCGGCCGGCCAGCTGCTCGACGAGCTGCTCGCGGGGATCGGCCTCGACCGCAGCAAGGTCTTCATCACCAACGTCGTTCGCCATCGCCCGCCGGAGAACCGCGACCCGCTTCCGGACGAGGTCGGCGCGTGCGATGTCTGGCTCAAGAGGCACCTCGAGATCCTGCGTCCGAAGGTGATCGTCACGCTCGGGCGGCACGCGATGTACAAGTTCTTTCCCGCCGAGTCGATCTCGCGAGTGCACGGCAAGCTGCGCAAGACGCCGGAAGGACTTGTGATCTTCCCGATGTTCCATCCGGCCGCCGCACTCCGTCAGCCGGCGCTGCGCGGCGCGCTCGTCGCCGACTTCGCGACGCTCGCGCTGTTCCTCTCAGCCGAACCGGTCGCGAAGGCGGTCGAGGAGGAAAAGACCGCCGACCAGATGACGCTGTTCAGTGAGTGACGCCCTGCGGGTCATCCCGCTCGGTGGTGTCGGCGAGATCGGCAAGAACATGCTCGCGCTCGAACAGGGCGACGACATCGTCGTCATCGACGCGGGCCTCATGTTCCCGGACGAGGAGATGCTGGGCATCGATCTCGTCATCCCCGACATCACCTATCTGAAGCAGAACAAGAAGAAGGTGCGCGGCATCGTCCTCACGCATGCGCATGAGGACCACATGGGCGCGCTCCCATACGTGCTCCGCGACCTACCGGACGTCCCGATCTACGGCACCAAGCTCACGCTTGGGCTCATGCGGACGAAGCTCCGCGAACACAAGCTCGCCGACAAGGTCGACGCGCGCGAGTTCGCGCCTGGCTCCCCGTTCAAGGTCGGGGCGTTCGCATGCGATTCGTACGCGGTGTGCCACAGCATCCCCGACGCGGTCGGCATCACGCTCGAGACGCGATACGGGACGGTCGTGCACTCCGGCGACTGGAAGTTCGACCACACACCGGTCGACGGCCGGCAGACCGACTTCGCGAAGCTGTCAGCGGTCGCGGCGAAGGGTGTCCTCCTGCTCATGTCCGACTCCACGCGCGCCGAGGTCGCGGGCTACACGCAGAGCGAGCGCCACGTGGGGGAACTGTTCGACGCGATCATGGCCCGTGCGCCGGGTCGCGTGATCACCACGACCTTCGCGTCGAACATCTCACGCATCAAGCAGATCATCGAGCTCGCCGCTGGGTGGGGGAGACGCACCGCGATCATCGGCCGCTCCATGGAGAACTACACGAGGACCGCGCGCGAGCTCGGCTACTTCAGCGTGCCCGAAGGCTCGCTCATCCATCCGAAGGAGATCGACAAGCTTCCCGATTCGGAGCTCTGCATCATCACCACCGGCAGCCAGGGCGAGCCGACGAGCGCGCTCTCGCGCATGGCCCTCGGCGACCACCGCCACGTCGTGGTGAAGGAAGGCGACACGGTCGTCATGTCCGCGACGCCGATCCCCGGGAACGAGGAGCTGGTCTCCCGGACCGTCGACAACCTCTTCAAGCTCGGCGCGGAGGTCGTCTACGACCCCCAGGTGCGCCCGCACGTGTCCGGACACGCGAGCCAGGAGGAGTTGAAATTGCTCCTCAACATCCTGCGGCCCCGTTACTTCGTGCCGATCCACGGCGAGTACCGGATGCTCGTGCGGCACGCCCGTCTCGCGATCGACCTGGGCGTCCGTCCGGAGAACGCGTTCGTTGTGACGAACGGCGACGTTGTAGAGGTCGATGGGAACGGGGCCCGCCTCGGCAACCGCGTGCCTTCCGGCGTCGTCTACGTCGACGGCCTCGGCGTGGGCGATGTGAGCGAGAGTGTCATGCGCGACCGCTGGTCGATCGGCAGCGACGGCATCTTCCTCGTCGTCATCTCGATCGACCGTCAGACGGCGCAGGTGGTGGGTGGGCCGGACATCGTCACGAAGGGCTTCGTGCCCGAGGAGAACGCCGCGGATCTCGCGGACCGCGTTCGGCAGCGGATCCTCGACGGGCTCGCGGAGGTCCAGAGCGGCGAGCACCTCGCCGAGGTCGCGACGATCCGCGACACGATCCACGACACGGTGGCGTCGTATCTCTATGAGCGAACGAAGCGCCGGCCGATGGTGCTGCCGGTGATCATGCAGGTGTAGGGATGGCACGAAGAGCGGCGAGACGGCAGTCACGCGGCGCCGTGCCGGCCGAGGATGCGCGCATCCGCAACGAGGTCGCGGCACTCGCGCTGGTCGCGTTCGGCGTGCTCACGCTCGTCGCGCTGTTCGCGAATTCGACCGCCGTGCTCCTGTACTGGTGGCGCTCGTTCCTCTTCACGCTCCTCGGCTGGGGCGCGTTCGCCGTGCCGCTCGTCCTCTTCGTGCTCGCCGGCGAGATGTGGTTCGGGCTCCTCCGGCGCTCGTTGGCTGCGCCGATCGGCGGCGGCCTCATCGCGTACACGGCGCTGCTCGCGCTCATGCAGCACTACCAGCGCGGCGATGTCGCGCACGGCGAGGGGGCCGGTGGCGTCGTGGGGTCGTCGCTCGAACGCGTCGCCTCGGGCGCGTTTGGGGACATCGGCACGCCGATCGCGCTCTTCTTCGTGCTTCTTGTCGGTGTCGTGATCGCCGCGAATCGAACGCTCGCCGACCTCGTGCGACCCGCGTGGGACCGCCGCACTGCCGTGACATCGCTCCGTACGCTCGCTCCGCTCGCTAAAGGGGGGCCCCTGCCCCCCGGCGTCACGCTGCCAGGCGGCACCGGTACACGATTCGCCCGGGAGGACGTCGCCGACGACGAAGCCGAAGGCGAGGAGTCCACGCCGCTGCGCATCAACCTTCCGCCGGACCGCGCTAAAGGCGCGAAGCCCGCCGAGGCGCCGGCGCGGCCTGCGCTGCGCCTCCTGCCGCCGCCAGAGCCCCACGAGCGGGCCGGCAGCCTGGAGCCGTCCATCGAGGGGCTGCCGCAGGCCGAGGTCGCGGCAGAGGGCGTCCTCCACGCGAAAGCGGACAAGCAGTGGACGCTGCCTTCACTGGACCTGCTCGGCTCGGGCGAGGACGGCAAGGCCGGCGGGCGTCAGGAGATCGAGCGCAACGCCGCGCTCATCGAGGAGACCCTCGCGCACTTCAACATCAGCGCGAAGGTCGTCGAGGTCACGCCGGGCCCGGTGGTGACGCGCTACGAGCTCAAGCCCGCTCCGGGCGTGCTCCTCTCGAAGATCGAGAGCCTGAACGACAACCTCTCCCTGGCGCTCGCGGCGCGAACCCTGCGCATCGAAGCACCGATCCCCGGAAAGAGCGTCGTCGGCATCGAGGTCCCGAACATGGCCGTCGGTCTCGTCTCGCTCCGCGACGTCGTCGAGACGAACGTGTTCAAGCAGTCGCCTTCGAAGCTCACGGTGGCGCTGGGCCGCGACGTCGCGGGCGCGCCGATCGTCCTCGACCTCGCCGCGATGCCGCACCTCATGGTGGCCGGACAGACGGGTTCGGGCAAGAGCGTCTCGATCAGCTCGATCCTCTGCAGCCTCTTGCTCACTACCACGCCCGACGAGGTGCGCATCCTCATCGGCGACCTCAAGCGCGTCGACTTCACACACTTCGCATCGGTGCCACACCTCGTCACCGACGTCATGACCGATGCAGAGAAGATCCTGCGCGCGCTCCACTGGACGACCGACGAGATGGACCGGCGATATCGCCTCTTCGCACGGACGAGCGCGCGCAACATCGCGCAGTACAACGAGAAGCACACGGGCCCCGACCGAATCCCGTACGTCGTCTTTGTCATCGACGAGCTCGCCGACCTCATGCTCCAGGCCCCGATCCAGGTGGAGAAGCAGATCACGCGCGTCGCGCAGCTCGCGCGCGCGACCGGCATCCACCTCGTGCTCGGCACGCAGCGTCCGTCGGTCGATGTCATCACCGGCCTCATCAAGGCGAACATCCCGGCGCGCGTCGCCTTCGCGACCGCGTCGGCGGTCGACTCGCGCACGATCCTCGACATGACCGGCGCGGAGAAGCTTCTCGGCCGCGGCGACATGCTCGTGCTCCGTCCGGACCTCGCGAAGCCGATCCGCGCGCAGGGCGTGTTCGTGTCCGATCAGGAGATCCAGGCGATCAGCCATCACTGGACGATGCAGTCCGGCCTGCGCTACGACCGTCACGACAAGGTCACACAGGGTGACGACCGTCTGGTGCGCCGCGGCTTCGGCGACGGCGACGAGATCGACGACGATCGCTATGAAGAAGCGGTCGAGATCGTCATGCGCGCGAACGCGGCGTCCGTGTCGATGCTCCAGCGCAAGATGACCATCGGCTTCGCGCGCGCCGGCCGGCTCATCGACATCATGGAGCAGAACGGCGTCATCGGCCCGCCGAAGGGGCCGGGGAAGATGCGGGAGGTCTACGGCTCGTCACGCGGAGGTGACGAAGCCTAGATGTCGAAGCTCGGCGAGATCCTTCGCACGCAGCGCGAGAAGCGCGGCATCACGCTCGACCAGGCAGCGGCGGACACGCGCATCCGCGAGAAGTTCCTCAAGGCACTCGAGGACGGCGACTACATGTCGCTGCCGGGCGCCGTGTACACGACGGGATTCCTCCGCAACTACGCCGAATACCTCGACCTGAACCAGGACGAGCTCGTCGTTCTCTTCCATCAGGAGCGCGGGCTCACGGCACCCGAACCCGCAAGGCGATTCGAGCCGATCAAGCCGATCATCAAGCGCCCACTCATCTTCACGCCGGCGGTGCTCGTGCCGGTCGCCGTGCTCGCGGCGGTCCTGCTGTTCGTCGGCTACCTCTACTACCAGTTCACTTCGTTCGCGGTCGCGCCGACGCTCGATGTCTACGACCCCCCGACCGACGCGATCGCCCAGGACGCGCAGTTCGTGCTGAAGGGACGGACGATCCCGAACGCCCGCGTCACCGTGCAGGTGTTCCCGGGCCCGCTCACGGTCGCGGACATCCGGCCGGCGAGCGATGGCACGTTCAGCGTCCCGCTCACGCTCACGACCGGCGCGAACCACGTCGTCGTTGAGGTCCTCGACCAGAGCGGCAAGGTGAGCCGCGCGAACCGCAGCATCCTCCTCCAGCCGCAGCTAGCGGCATCGGGTGCGCCCGCGGTCGCGCTCACGCTCGACGAACCGCAGAACGGCGCGCGCTACGAGAACACGTACGTGAGCATCGTCGGACGCACCGAGCCGTCGGTGAACAGCGTCGTCGTGAACGGCGCGACCGTACCGGTGTCGTCGGGTCACTTCGAGGCGCGTTTCTTCTTCCCAGCCGGGCCGACGGAGATCACGGTCATCGCGCAGAACGCCGTCGGAAGCGTGACCCTGAAACGCCAGGTGTCCGTCGTCTACACGTCCGCGGTCGTGCAGGTCTTCGTCAAGGGTGGCGAGGCGTGGATCCAGGCGACGGTCGACGGCACCATCGCTGCCGGTACCGGACGCTTGTACAAGGACGGCGAGACCGCGACGTTCACCGGCAAGACCGTCGCGATCCGCAGCGGCAACGCTGCGGCGACGCAGGTCACGTACAACGGCGTGTACCAGGGCACGATGGGGCAGCAGGGGCAGATCGCGGAGAAGGTCTACACCGCGCAGTGAGCGCGGCGGACATCGTCGCGATCCTGCGCGCGCTCGCGACCGTACCCATCGCGTGGGTGATCCTCTCCGGACTGCGCGACGTCGCGCTCGGCATCTTCCTCGTCGCGGCGCTCACCGACGCGGTTGACGGCTGGCTCGCGCGCCGCACCGGAAGCCTGGGCCCGCGTGGCGAATTCCTCGATCCGATCGCCGACAAGGTCCTTGTCGTAGGGACGCTGCTCGCGCTCACGGTGGCTGGGACGGGTTGGCCGGTGACCGCCGTCACGATCCTCGTCGCTCTACGCGAGGGCCTGGTCACCATCCTCCGCGCGCGCGCGCTCTCGAGCGGCATCGCGCTCCCCGCGGACGTGATCGCGAAGGCGAAGACTGTGATCGAGATGGTCGGCGTCGCGCTGATCATCGTTGACGGTCGCCCATGGGCGGTGCTTGGCGCAGGGCTTATCGGCATCGCGTTCCTCATCGGCCTCGCCACCCTCCCTCGGTACTTCACTCCACGCCTCGCTTAACCTGCTCCGATGCCACCAAAGAGCGCGCCGACCCTCGATGAGCTCGTCACGCGCATGAAGGCGCTGCAGCCAAAGATCAAGCGCCGCAAGCTCACGATCGCGGTCGGCGAGTCGTGCACCGGCGGAATGCTGAGCACCGTGCTCTCGACGCACGACGGTGCGAGCGAAATTTTCCAGGGCGGAGCGGTCGTCTACAGCAACGACGCGAAGACGATCTTTGCGGATGTGCCGCCCCAGCTCATCGCGTCGCACGGTGCGGTGTCGTCGGTCGTGGCCGGCGCGCTCGCGCGCGGCGCGCGCACGCGCCTGCGCGCGAAGATCGGCCTCGGCATCACCGGCATCGCCGGGCCGGGTGGCGCGACCCCGGGCAAGCCCGTAGGTCTCGCGTACGTCGCGATCGACAGCGATGGCCATAGCGCGGTGAAGAAGTTCGTCTGGTCGTTCGATCGCGCCGGCAACCGCCTCGCGTCCGTCGGCGCGGCACTCGATCTCCTGGAGGAGCTCGTCGGTTGAAACTCGGAGAGGTGTTTGGCGATCACGAGGTCGCGGCGCTGTACCGTCACCGGCCGCCGTATCCGCAGGGCATCATCGACATCCTCGCGCGCCTCTTGGTCGAGCCGCGCACCGTCCTCGATGCCGGCGCGGGCACGGGCGCGCTCGCGCGCGAGCTCGTGCCGTTCGCCGAACGGGTCGACGCGCTCGATCCGTCGGCGTCGATGATCGCCGCGGGTCGGCTCCTGCGGAACGGCAACGATCCGCGCATCCGGTGGACACTCGGACGCGCCGAAGACGCTTCCGTCGATCCGCCTTACGGCCTGATCACCTGCGGCGCGAGCCTGCACTGGATGGATCACGCCGTCGTCCTTCCGCGCTTCCGGACCATGCTCGCGCCTGGGGCGAAGCTCGCTATCGCAGACATGGAGAACGTCCATCCCTCGACTGGCGTGCGCGACGCGGTCCTGTCGCTCATCGTTCGCTATTCACCGATCGAGCATCACGTCAGCACACGCGAGATGATCGACGACCTCGTCGCCCGCGGGCTGCTCATCATCGAGGGCAGCGAAGCGACCGCGCCTCTCGCCTTCGAACAGTCGGTCGAGGAATACGTCGGCCTCCTCGGAAGCACCGCTTCGCTCAATCGGACGACGCTCGGCGCGCGCGCCGCGGACCTCGAGCGCGAGGTGCGCGCAGCCTTTGCCAGCTACGGCATCGAGCGCGTTCGCTATGACGTCGTAGGCACGGTCGCCTGGGGACGTCCCGCGTGAGGGCGACGTTCGGCGTCGGGCTCCTCGGCCTGGGCACCGTCGGATCCGCGGTCGCGCGCGCCATGACCACGCGCACCAAGCGCCTCGAGGCCATGGCCGGCAGGCCGCTCCGACTCGTCGCGGCCGCCGCGCGCGACCCGAAAAAGCAGCGCGACGCCGGCGGCGTGACGGTCACACAAGACGTCTTCGCCATCCTCGACGACCCCGACGTGCACGTCGTCGTTGAAGTCATCGGCGGCACGTCGCCGGCGCGCGACCTTCAGCTCGCCGCCTTCGAGCGCGGCAAGCACGTGGTCACGGCGAACAAGGAGCTCGTTGCGAAGGAATGGAAGGCGCTCCACGAGGCAGCGCGCCTCGCGAAGCGCGAGCTGCGGTTCGAAGCCGCCGTCGCTGCGGCGGTGCCGGTGATCGCGGCGACCCGCCAGCTTGCCGCCTCGCGGCCGCGCGTCGTTCGCGGGCTGCTCAACGGCACGACGACGTTCATCTGCTCGCAGCTCGACCGCGGTCGCTCGTTCGATGAGGCGCTCGCCGAGGCGATCCGCCTCGGCTACGCCGAAGCCGATCCGACCGCGGACGTCGACGGGTACGACTCGGCCTACAAACTCAGCATCCTCATCAGTCTGCTCGAGGGTCGTCACTTCCATCCCGACGACGTCCGGCGCACGAGCCTGCGCGGCACGACCCTCGCCGACGTCGAGTCGGCGCGCGCGCGTGGTGTGACGATCCGCTACCTCGCGACGGCTGACTTCGGCGAGAAGGCGACGAGGGCGCGCGTTGGGCCGGAGGAGGTCGCGCTCGATTCGCTCGAGGGCCAGGCCGCGGGAACGACGAACGTCGTGCGCTTCGAGACCGATCTCGCAGGCACGCTCGTCTTCAGCGGACCCGGCGCGGGCGGCGACGCGACCGCGTCCGCGATACTCGGCGACGTGATCGCGATCGCGCGGAGCGCGCGTTGACTCGGGCAGTTCTCAAGTTCGGCGGCACGTCGGTCGCGTCGCCGACCGCGCTCGAGAGCGTCGCGCGCATCGTCGCGTCGCACAAGGGCGACCGCGTCGTCGTCGTGTCGGCGACAGCGGGGACGACGGACGCGCTCCACCTGGCGGCGCGCGAGGCCGAGCAGGGCCGTGCCGCCGAGGCCGAGCGGGTCATGCAGGACATCTCGAAGGCGCACGCGAACCTCGCTGCGGACCTGCTTGGCGTGAACGGCGGCGAGACGATGGAGATGATCACCGAGCTCACCCAGCGCACCGTCGGTCTGCTGCACAGCGTCGCCGTCCTGCGCGAGTGCACGGCGCGCACGCTCGACGCGATCGTCACGTACGGTGAGCATGTCTCGGCGCCGCTCATCGCGGCGCTGCTCAAGGCGCGCGGAGTGAAGGCCGAGTACGTATCCGCCGAAGGACTGATCATCACCGACGACGCGTTCGGGCATGCGAACCCGCTCATGGACGAGACGAAGCGTCGCGTGCAGGCGACGCTGCTGCCTCGCCTGAAGGACGGCGTTGTCCCCGTCGTGACCGGCTACGCGGCGTCGACGGCCGAGGGCGTCACGACGACGCTCGGACGCGGTGGCTCTGATTACTCGGCCGCTGTGCTCGCCGCCGCGCTCAACGCCGATGAGCTGCAGATCTTCACCGACGTGAGCGGCGTGATGAGCGCGGACCCGCGAATCGTCAACGGCGCGAAGCCGCTCGCGAAGATGTCCTACGCCGAGGCGGCGGAGCTCGCGTACTTCGGCGCGAAGGTCATCCACCCGCGCACCGTGCTGCCGGCGATCGAGGCGCGCATCCCGGTGCGCATCCTCAACACGTTCGCGCCCGCCGACGCGGGGACGACGATCACCGCGGATCCGGTATTCGACGGCAGCGTCGTGAAGGCGACGACGTCCCTCGGCGGGCTCGGCCTCATCACCGTGCAGGGTGCCGGCATGAGCGGCGTCCCCGGATTCGCGGCACGCGTGTTCGACACGACCGCCGCCGAGAAGGTCTCCGTCCTCATGATCAGTCAGTCCTCGTCGGAGAACTCGATCTGCCTCGTCGTGCCCGCCGGGTCGACCGAGAGACTGAAGCCGGCGCTCGAGCGGATGTTCAGCGCCGAGCTACGCCGTCACGATGTCGAGCGCGTCGACGTCGACACGCCCGTCGCGATCGTCGCGGCGGTGGGGGAGGGGATGCGCGGTACGCCCGGCGTCGCGGCGCGCGTGTTCGGCGCGCTCGGACGCGCGAAGGTCAACGTCATGGCCATCGCGCAGGGCTCGAGCGAGCTGAACATCTCGCTCGTCGTGAGCGAGCCGGACCGCGAGAAGGCGGTCCGCGCGATCCACGAGGAATTCCATAGGTCCTAGAGCGATCGGCGGATCGTCGCGGTGTGTTCCAAGACGTGCCCTCGCGCGCCATCGATCAGCCCGCTGATCGTGGCCCTGACCGGGCCGATCGTGATCTCGCCGTCGAGCTGATCGTCGCGGAGGCTTCGGATCGCTGCCTCAAGCGCCGCCGCCCCAGTCCGCAGGAGCAGCAGCGTCGAGTCGCGGTCGGGGGCGAGTGTTCTGGCTGCGTGTGCCGCGTTCCGTTCGAGCGCGGTGCCCTGCTGCACTGGCTGCGGATAGCCGCTCGCTGCCGCGATCACGCGCCAGTGTCCGATCGCCTGCCCCAGCGCGACGTGATGGGCGATCGTTCCGATCGGGCGGCCGTCCTCGACTGAGGCT
>VBJD01000211.1 GCA_005887995.1 Chloroflexota bacterium | reverse complement strand
ATGATCACGTCGAAATCAGCCATGGTGCCTCTACAGGTTAGAACGCTGAGGCATTCCCGCTTATTCGCATGCGCCGCTATCTAGCGCTCGGCGATTCATTCACCATCGGCACGGGAACGACGCCCGATCGCTCGTTCCCCGCGATGCTCGTGAGCCGCTGGTGCGACCGCGGCGAGGAGTGGGAGCTGCGCAATCCCGCGGTGAACGGCTACACGACCGACGATCTCATCCGCGACGAGCTCTACCTCGTCGAAGCGTTCGCGCCCGATCTCGTCACCGTGCTCGTCGGTGCGAACGACATCGTCGCCACGCTCAGCGAACATGGCGCGGTCACCGAGCACGCCGCAGATCGTTATCGCCAGCGGCTCCGCCGCATCCATGAGCACGTCCGGGCCGGCGCGCCGAACGCACGCGTCTACGGGCTGCCTCAGCCGGACTGGTCGCTCACGTCCGCGGGTGCGTCGTTCGGGGATCCCGCCGCGATCGCCCGGGCGATCGAACGCTTCAATGGGATCGCACGGGAGGAGGTCGAGCGCGCGGGCGGCGCGTACCTCGACATCTTCCCGCTCATGCGCGAGCAGATGCGTAGGAGCATGACCGCGCCCGACGGTCTGCATCCATCGGCTGAGGCGTATGCCGAGTGGGCCGACGCACTGAAGGACGCGCTGCGCTAGCGAGGGATCCAAACACGCGGCGCGTGACTACTATCCGCGGGTGCTCCAGACGATCGAGCCGTCGGACGAGGCGCTCGCGTCTCGCGTCGCGACCGGCGACGTTGGCGCATTCGCCGCGTTGTACGACCGCTACGCGGCTCGCGTGTACGCGTGGGCCGCACACATCGTCGGCAGCGGTGACGCGGATGATGTGACTCAGGAGATCTTCGTGAAGCTCTGGGACAAGGCCGCGACGTTCGACGCGCAGCGTGGTCGGTTCGCCGCGTGGTTCGGCGCCGTTGCGCGCCACCACATCCTGGCGCGAGCGCGGCGCTGGAGCCGCGAGCGGCGGGCCACCGCGGCGGAAGAGATCGAGGAGCTTCTCGCAGAGACGCCCGATCCCGCGCCCTCGGTCGAGACGCAAGCCTGGTGGACCGAGCGCGACGCCGCGCTCGCAGCCGCGGTGCGCGAGCTGCCGCCGGAACAGCGCCGCGTCATCGTCCTCGCGTATTTCGGCGGTCTTTCGCAGTCCGACATCGCCGCGGTGACCGCGACGCCACTCGGCACAGTGAAGAAGCGGACGCGCCTCGCGCTGCAAAAGCTCCGTCGCGCGATCGAGGCGCACGGATCCGAGCGCGCGAGCGCGGTGTAGGAAGAGCGTGGACAAGCACATCGACGAGGTCGGCGAAGCCGTCGGCGCGGCCCTCTCGGCGTATGCGGCGGAGCTTCCACCCGTCGAGCTCCGCGATCGCATCCTGCGCGACGTCGCACGGCGCGGTCGTCGGGCGCCGCGCTGGTGGCAGCAGCGTCCGATCCTCATCGGTGCCGTCGCGTCGGCGCTGCTCCTCGCGGCATCGTTCGCCTGGGGCCTCTCGCTCAACGCGGCGCTCGCGCAGGAGCGCACGCTGCGCGCGCAGCTGCAGGACGCTGCCGCGAAGGACGAGGTCGTGTTTGAGGTCGTCGACGCGCGCAATGTGCAGAAGACGACGTTGCGCTCGACCGTCGACGATTCGCCGACCGCGCCGTACGCCAAGGTCTTCGTTCGTCCGGACATGCCCTACGTCGTCGCGATGGCCGGTCGCCTTCCGCCGCCCACGTCCGGTCGCGCGTACCACCTGTACCTCGACGGACGCCGCGTCGGCACGCTCGCGCCGAACGACGCCGGCTTCAGCTACTTCGTCTATCGCGCCGACGCGGTCGGGTTCAGTTACCAGCAGGCCCGCGTGGTGCTCGAGTCGGAGACGGCCAGCGACGCGAGCGGGCAGACGGTGCTCGCGGGATCGCGCTAGCGCTGCGCCTCGGCGCTGCTCAGCGGCTTACTTCACCTCGACGCGCGCACGCATCTGGTCGGGATGGAAGCTGCAGATGTACTGGTAGACCCCTGGCTTCGAGAACGTGAAGCTGAACGCGTCACCCGGCTTCAGCGTGCCCGAGTTGAACAGCCCGTCGGGCGAGAACACGGAGTGGTCGATCCTGTCGACCGCGCTGTTCGTCCACTTCACCGTCGCGCCGGCGTTCACCGTGAGCGCCGCGGGGAAGAACGCCATGCGGTTGAGGCTCACCTCGCGGGCCGGCGGGATTGGCGCGATCGCGTATCGCGTCGTGAACGGCAGCTCCCACGCACGGAACGTCCAGTCGCGATCCTTGTTCGACGCCTGATGGCATGAGGAGCACGTTGCCGATCCTGAGGGCGGCGTCTGGTATGACTTGTCCGGACGGTACGCGACGTACTCCCATTCGCCGGTGCGGAACTGCTGGTACGCCTCGCCGAAGTCGTGGTCCTTCTTCATGACGAAGATTGCGTTCAGCGTCGTGCGGATGAGGTGCCCGTTCGCGTCCTTGATCGTGTTGCCCGTGGCGTCCTCTTTCGGGCGCCACGACTCGAACACGATCACGCTCCCGTAGTTGAAAGGCTGCCCCTGACGCGTCGACGCCGCGGCGTCGTTCCCGCAGACGTAGGTGATGCTCTTCGCGTCGGCCCGGTCGTAGACGTAAAGGAATTTGAAGGCGGTCTGGTAGCCCTCGGGAAAGCCGATTCGGTCCGACGATGGTGCGGGGCGCAGCGTCGCGGTCGACGACGGCGGCGGGACGGCGGCGGTCGTAGCTGGTGCGGCGGTCCGAGACGCCGTCGCGGTCGGGGGCGGCGCGGTCGTCGGCGCGGG
>VBJD01000214.1 GCA_005887995.1 Chloroflexota bacterium | reverse complement strand
TTCGCGATGTAAGAGCTGACGAAAGCGTCTGTTCGGGTATGGTCGGGTGCTAGGCGACCGGTTGCGCTGGTGACCCCTCAGCTGCTTGGCGACGGTCGACGGCCCAGCTCGAGCCGTCACGCCCCTTCGCGATCTGCTTCACCTCGGCAGCGGCGCGCGAAACGGCGACCGCGTCGAAGAAGCGCTCGCGCGTGATCGGGACGATGCCCATCGACACCGTCACGAACGGCAGGCTCAGCTCGACTCCGCGCCGGTCAGTTCGCACGATGTAGCCGCGCTCTCGGTCGTAGGAGTCGTACGCGCTCGGCACAACGAGGTCGAAGCGGCGGACGATGTCGCGAGCGGTCTGCTCCGCGCTCGCCTCCGGGACGATCATCACGAAGTCGTCCCCGCCGACATGGCCGATGAACGCCCCGAGTTCGCGGTCCTCGCTCACGTCCGAGAGGATGCGCGCGAGCATGACGATGAGCTCGTCGCCGCGCGCGAAGCCGTAATAGTCGTTGAACTCCTTGAAGTGGTCGAGGTCGCAGTAGACGCAGGCCCAGCGGTCCGGACCGCGCAGGCGGCGCGTGAGCTCCTGGCTGATGGCGACATTGCCCGGAAGCCCCGAGAGTGGATTGAGGGCGCGGAGCTCGGCGGCGCGTCGGATCGCGGCGGTGACGCGCGCCGCGAGCTCGTCGGTGTCGAAAGGCTTGCTGAGGTAATCGTCCGCGCCGTTCAGGAGCCGCCGGACCTTGTGCTCCGGCTCCCCCTGCGCTGAGAGGAAGATCACCGGCACGTATCGCGTCGCGGGATCGCGACGCAGCGCCTCATGGACCTCGTCGCCCGACATCCGAGGCATGAGCGCGTCGAGGATGATCAGGTCGGGCGTCCGCAGATGGGTCATGCGTAGCGCGTCGAACCCGTCGGCGGCCTCGACGCATTCGTAGCCGGCGTCGCGGATGGTCTCGACGACCACCTCGCGCACCGCAGCGTCGTCGTCAACGACCAGTACGCGCTTGGCCATGGGTCCGGAATAGCCCCAGTCAGACCGCGCGGCAATGATGAAAGGGTCCCAGCGGACAGGACTTTCGGTCGGTTGTTGACCTTCTATTTACGCGGCCGAGGCTCCGCTTGCTAGCTCGGTGGGCGAGGAGGGATTCGAACCACGAATGTGCCCGGGGTGGGACTCGAACCCACACGGGACTTGCGCCCCATCGGCTCCTAAGGCCGACGCGTAATCCGTTCCGCCACCCGGGCTATGCGTAAATGCTAGCCGCCTCTTGCACGATCCAATTCGGATGACGTCTCGCGTAGTCGTCCCAGATCGCGCGTTTACGCCTGAGCGATGGCGCATCCGGGTCCGCGTACAACCAGCTCAGGAGAGCGATGCTGTCTGTTTTGCCATATGAGAGGCAGCCCATCGGGTGGGTGCGACTGTTGTCGATCCAAATCCAGCCGCGGACACCAAGTGCGCCGCTCAGCTGCTGCTTCAACCAATCCAGATGTGGCCGGCTCGCTGATGCGAAGCGCACGCGCAGCCACTCGTAGTAGTAGTCGGATCTGCGGCTTGTATCCGCTTTCCAAACAGCGTTGGAAATGCTGCCATCGCCGTCAAGCAGGCCACGCACGAGTGACGCCAGGAATTCGGGAGGTACCAATAGAGCGCCGAGTGTCAAACTTTTCCTGGGCGTCAAGCCGATGCTCTCGAACCACCGATACAGGCGTGAATCACTGAACTGGACGTGGTAGACGATCCGGCCCGCGCGGGTTCGTTGCTCGACGATCTTGTTCGTCCGTCCCAGAAGATCGATGTACGTCAAGACGAGGTCCTTGTCTGCAGACTTGAAGTTGATCGCTCGCCGCCCTGTGAGGAGGCAACCATCAGTCGCGGTGAGTCCGACGACGTAGGCCATCGACGGCGACCATTCGATAGGCACAGTCGTCGCTGTACCGAATAGCCGTCTGCGTTCCGCGGCGGTCCTCGTCCACGTACGCAGCCGCAGCTTTCCCGTATTCGCCGCTGCGGCACGAGCGATGCGCGGGTCGGTGGCCGCAGTGAGTCCCTTTCTCCAGCCCTTGCCCTCGCCTGTAGCCATCACCCGATCGGAGCACGATCGCTATCGCGTGTCTATAGGACTCGTGATGCAGAGGGCGGGCTTCGCCGCGTATCTACACTCACCATCGTGGCGCGGGGGGATCGGCCATACGGCACATTCCCACACGACGGCGCCGAGCAGCCGTCGGTTACGCCGACGCGCGCGACCCTTCGTCAGCGGTTTGCTCCGTTCGCACGCCGCACACGTCCGGCGCAGTGGTTCGTCGCCAGCGTCGTCACCGCCGTTGTGCTGATCGCCGTCGGCACGGCGCTGTTGCCGCGATCCGCCGTGATCACACAGACCGACGTGAAGAGGGCCGTGATCGACGCGCTCGCATCGTCGACGCCGAAGCCCAATGTCGCGATCGAGGCATACGACAGGGTGAAAGAGAGCGTCGTCGCGGTCCGCACGCGTACCGGCGGGAATGCGACGCCGCAGCCGCGTGGCGCGGGCTTCATCCTCGACACCGGCGGCACCATCGTCACGAGCCT
>VBJD01000213.1 GCA_005887995.1 Chloroflexota bacterium | reverse complement strand
ACCTGCTCGGCAGCATCCTCCTCGGCGGCATCGTCGGCACGCTTCTCGCGCTCGACCTGCGCCTCGACCGCCTCGGTGCCGCGCTGCAATGCCGCTTCACGCGCCCGGGACGGACGAGCACGGTGAGCGAGGCCTTCGTGACGGCGTCGATCGTCTTCTGCGTGGGGCCGCTCACCTTCCTCGGCTCGATCCAGAACGGGCTCACCGGCGACGCGAGCCTCCTCGTGATCAAGAGCGTGCTCGACGGGTTCACCGCGACCGCGCTCGCCGCCGCGCTCGGGTGGGGCGTGCTGCTCACGATCGCGGTCATCCTCGTGTACCAGGGCGGCCTTGCCCTCGGCGCGGCGAGCCTTGCCCACGCGCTCAGCGACGCACAGCTGCGGGAGATGAATGCGGTCGGCGGCTTGCTCATCCTCGGCGTGGGCTTGAAACTCTTGGAGATACGCGACGTGAAGGTCGCGGACTTCCTTCCGGCGATCCTCGTCGCACCGCTGCTCGTCGCGATCGTGATGCGTATCAAGGAGGTGTTCGGCGTATGAGGTACATCGAGCTTCGCAGCGACACGTTCACCAAGCCGACGCCCGCGATGCGCAAGGCGATGGCCGACGCGGAGGTCGGCGACGACCAATACGGCGAGGACCCGACGGTGAACCGCCTCGAGAAGCGCGCGTCGGAGATCGTCGGCAAGGAAGCGGGCGTCTACGTCCCGAGCGGCATGATGGGCAACCTCTGCGGCGTCCTCTCGCAGACGCAGCGGGGCGACGAGGTCGTCCTCGGCGACCTCGCGCACATCGTGCAGAACGAGATGGGCGCGTGCTTCGTCGTCGGCGGCGTCGTGCCGCGCCTCGTCCCGAACCGCGACGGATTTCCTTCGCTCGACGACCTCGCATCGGCGGTCCGCCCGCAGGGAATGTTCCCGCGCACGTCGCTCGTCTGCCTCGAGAACTCGCACAACAACTGCGGCGGCGCGGTCATCACCGCGGAGCAGACGAAGAGCATCGTCGACTTCGCGCACGTGCGCGGCATGCGCGTGCACCTCGACGGCGCGCGCATCTTCAACGCCGCGGCCGCGCTCGGCGTCGAAGCGAAGGCGCTGGTGCGCGACGTCGACACGGTGCAGTTCTGCTTCTCGAAGGGCCTCGCCGCGCCGGTCGGCTCGATCCTCTGCGGCGACGGCGAGACCGTCGCGAAGGCGCGCCGGGTCCGCAAGATGCTCGGTGGTGCGATGCGTCAGGCCGGCGTCATCGCCGCCGCGGCGCTCGTCGGCCTCGAGGAGATGCGCGATCGCCTCGTCGAGGATCACCGCAACGCGCAGCGCTTCGCCCAGGGCCTCGCCGAGATCCCCGGGGTGCGCATCGACCCGCGGCGCGCCGTGACGAACATCGTGTCTTTCGAGATCGACCCGGCGGTCATGGACGCGGGCGCCTTCCAGAAGGCCTGCGCCGAGAAGCGCCTGCGCGTCAGCCGCTACCTCGGCAATTCGCCGCGCCTCCGCGCCGTCACGCACCTCGACGTGACGAGGGACGACATCGACGCGGCGCTCGAGATCGCGCGCGCGGTGCTGATTGGCGCGCCCGCCGCGGTGACTGCCGGCCGCTGACCGCGATGTCACTCAAATGGACGGACGTTCCTACGCAACCGGGATTACCAAGCGCGGGCCTGTAGCCCCATCGTCCTAGGACCGGACCGTTACGTTCAAAAGAGCGGGTATCAGACGCGTGACTGCGCCATTTGGGGGACACCGACGCGCGTTAGTCGTTTGTATGCTTCCGCACGTGAGGGAGCTTTTGCGACGCATCCCCCTGCTCCGCTTCATCAGACAGGAACTCGGCCAGTCGGTGGTCGAGGTCTCACTCCTGATGCCCATGCTCGTCTTCCTCATCCTGGCCGGCGGTGACCTCGCGCGCGCGTTCGCGCTTCAGCTCGCCGTCCAGAACGGCGCGCGAGCCGGAGCAGAGGCGGCGGCGGTGGACTTCTCGCCGACGCGCACAGCCGCTGAAGCGCGTGCGCGCGACGAGATGGGACGCACGCCCGGAATGAACGCAACGAACACGAGCAACCCGGTGGTGACCGTCTCATTCAAGCAGTCGGACCTCGCGACCGATTGCACGGCGACGACGCCGACCGTGGCGAATCCGTGCTTTGCAGTCGTGCGCGTGCAGTACACGTTCCGGACGGTGACGCCATGGCCGCTGATCCCGAACACCGCGAACTTCGACCGCACCACGGTCATGCGGATGTTCAAGGCACCGACGTGCCCATGTTCATGAATTCATACCGCGGCGCTTCAGCAGTCAGCAGGCTGCAGCGCTTTTTCGTCGAGTCCGAAGGCCAGGGAGGCCAGGCGATGCTCGAGTTCGCGCTCGTGCTGCCGGTCGTGCTGCTGATCATCACCGGCGTCTTCGACGTCGCGCGCGCGGTGTGGCAGGAGAACACCCTCGCGTACGCGGCGCGCGAGGGATCTCGGTACGCGATCGTTCACGGGTCCGGCTACTGCAGTGACCCGACCATCCCGTCACTTT
>VBJD01000031.1 GCA_005887995.1 Chloroflexota bacterium | reverse complement strand
TGCGTCTGCGAGGCAGCCCGCGGCCACATCGAGTGAGGCACCAAGCGCTAATGGTGCTCGCGGGCACCGCGATGTCGGCGCGGCCGTCACGCCGCTCGAGGCGCGACGCACCTTGAAGGCGAGGCGCGAGCACAGCAAAGGTGATGGCAATTTCCCCGCAGAAGAGCCGGGGCCGCAGCTGCTCGACGAGCGACCCGAGGACCGCAGTCCGCGCGACGTACCGAAGGAATACGACGATCGCAGCGCTCCGAAAGGCAACGCCACGAAAGGTCAAGAAGCGCGCAACCCGGACCTCGAGGTGCGCGACGACTTCAGATCGCCACGCAAGATCGAAGGTGGTTTCACGCAGGCAGGTCGCGACGCGATCCGTGCAACTACTCCGTCGCGAGCTCAACGAGCGGTTCGCCCCACTGCACGGCGGTCCTCGTCCGCGAAGCGCAAGCTCACGACACGTCAGCGACCGAGGGACCGCGCGAAGCCGAGCGTGCGCCAAGCGCCGAAGAGCGCGCAGCGCAGCGGCCAGCGTGCCGCGCTCGCGCGGCGGCCCCAAATCGGAAAGCGCCGCACAGGCGCGACCCCCCGCCAGGATGCGGTGACGAGCGCATCGCGCGGCAACGTGCCAGCACGTAAGGCGAGGAAAGCAAAGGCATCCCGGGTGAAGGAGCGACGCGAGCGCGCCTCACGGCGCGCTCGCGGCTAGTGATCTAGGTCCAGGCGGTACCGCGCCCCGGCTTCGATGGCTCCTCGATCACATGCACCTCGCCATCGCCGATGTCCACGTGATCCGCGGCGATCTCGCGCGTGCTGTCACCGTCGCGAACGACGAGCGCGCGAACCTCGCCGGTCGATTCCTCGACACGGATCTCATCCACAACACCTAGTTCGGCTCCGGATGCGTCGCGCACGGGCATGCCCCTCTGGAACTGCGGCTTCTCGTGATCGTGCAGATCGTGCCGCACGCCGGGCGGACGGGAGAGCGGATCGGGCGTCGCTGCGAGGACGTACGCCGCTGACGGATAGTCGTACATCACCGGCGCGGGCCAGCCGACCGGAGGCGGGACGTACGAATCCTCTTCGTAGTGCTCGAGTTGGCCGAGCTCGTTCTTCGTCAGGTCGAGTAGAACCTCGTCTCCATCCGCGCTCGCCCGATCGAGCACGTCACGCGAGATGAGGACATCGTGTCCGAGGAGGCCACCGGTGTCGACGATGAACGCGCTGACCTCGTTGGCTTTCGGATCCCAGAGAACCTTCCTCACGCGTCCAGCGCGATGACCATCCTTCGTTCTCACCTTGGCGTCGAGGCGAATGCGCATGGCAACACCTCCGTGCGCATCAACCTCCGCAGAGACGGTGCCAGCGCTCGCCAGCCCGCCGAACGTGCCGAGAGATACGGAACGACCTGTTGCGCGACCGCCGCGAGCGGCATATTCTTTCGGTTCCCGAACCTTTCGGGTACCGAAAGGATTACACCAGATGTCGCCGACCCGAACACTTACCGCAGACGTGGCTCGCGCAGGTGACGAAGCTGTCGCCATCGGCGATCACCGAGACGGTCGAGGGGTTGGAGCGGGAGCACCTCGTGCGGCGTGAGTCGGACGCGGATGATCGCCGCGCGGTGCGCGTGGCGCTCACGGCGGAGGGTCGCAAGCAGCTTCATCAGTTCGAGTTGGCGTGCGCCGCTTCGCTCGCCGAGCGACTCGCGCCGCTCACCGCGACGCAGCGTCACCGGATCCGCGCCGCGTTCGAAGACCTTCGGGAAGTGATCGTCACCAAGAACTTCATGCCGTCTTCACAAGCCGACGCGAACCTGCGTCCGAGCACGCGCAAGGAGGCTGTCCATGCCCGGTGAGATGACCCGCAACGCCAAGATCTTCGCGACGGTCGGAGTGGGACTCGCACTCTTCCTCGCCGCGCTGGACCAGACGATCGTCGGTACGGCTCTGCCACGCATCGTGTCCGAGCTCAACGGACTCGAGTTCTACGCGTGGGTCGCGACCGGCTACATGGTGACCTCGACGACGCTCACGCCGATCGCGGGCAAGCTTGGCGATCTCTTCGGGCGAAAGCCATTCCTGCTCGTGGGCATGATCGGCTTCGTCCTCGCGTCGGCGCTCTGCGGCCAGGCGCAGAACATGACCGAGCTCGTCGCCTTCCGCGCGATCCAGGGCATCTTCGGCGGCGTCCTCTTCGCGAGCGTGTTCGCGACGCTCGCCGACCTCTTTCCGCCGGACGTCCGCGCGCGCATGCAGGGCATCTTCGGCGGTATCTTCGGGCTTGCCTCGGTCGTCGGGCCGACGGTCGGCGGCTACCTGACGGACAACGTCGGCTGGCGCTGGGTCTTCTACGTCAACGTCCCCGTCGGGATCCTCGCCGTCCTCGCCGTCGTCTTCTTCATCCCGCGCACCAAGCACGAGTCCTCGTGGCGCGATATCGATTTCGCGGGCGCCGCGCTTCTCGCGGTCGCGCTGGTGCCGATGCTCATCGCGTTTTCGATCACGCGCGATCACGACATCTTCTCGCTCGAGGTGCTCGGCCTCCTCGTGTTCTCGGCGGTCGCGTGGATCGTGTTCTTCTTCGTCGAGCAGCGCGAGCAGCACCCGATGGTGCCGTTCACGCTCTTCAAGAATCAGACCTTCGCCGTCTCGACGTTCGTCGGCTTCTTCGTCGCGTTCGGCATGTTCGGGGCGATCCTGTACGTGAACCTCATCTACCAGGGCGTGCTCGGTATCCCCGCGACGAACTCGGGCCTGCTCATCACGCCGCTCATGGTCGGCATGATCGTTTCGAGCATCGTCACCGGACAGCTCATGGTCCGGATCGAGCGCTACCGCTACCTCGGCACGATCGGCATCGCCGTCATGACCGGCGGGCTGTACATGCTCTCGCAGGTGATGGTCGGCACGTTTGAGACCGATGTCGTGCGTGGCCTCGTCCTCGTCGGCATCGGGATGGGCGTCGCGATGCCGCTGTATGTGAACGCCGTCCAGAGCGCCCTGCCGCGGCAGTACCTCGGCGTCGCGTCGAGCCAGATCCAGTTCTGGCGCAACATCGGCGGCACTGTCGGGGTCGCGGTCCTGGGCTCGGTCCTGTCGCACGAGCTCCCGATCAAGATCCAGGAGAAGATCTCCTCCCTCAACCTGCCGCCGCAGTTCGCGAACGCGCTGCCGCAGGGCTCGAGCGCGCAGGCGATCTTCGACTCGAGCCAGATCGCCGCGACGCGCGCAAATCTCCCCGCGCAGGTTCAACCCATCTTCGATCAGGTCCTGGTGGCCGTCCGCGCGGCGCTGGCTGCGACGACGCACGATGTCTTCATCTACGCGACGGCGGTCGTCGCGATCGCTGTCGTCGCGTCGCTGTTCCTCAAGGAGGCTCCGCTGCGCGCACGCGGTCCGCGCGAGGTGCAGCAGGTCCGGGACGCCGAGGCGCGCGAGGAAGCGCCGTCGTTCGGGAAGTGAGCTAGGCGCGAGGGACGCGGCGTCGGATCGCCGCGTCCATTTCGCGCTGCGCCTCGCGCTCCTTGATGACCTGCCGCTTCTCGTAACGGCGCTTGCCGCGCGCGAGGCCGAGCTCGACCTTTGCGCGTCCCTGCTTCGTGTAGAGGCGCAGCGGGACGACGGTGTAGCCCTTCTCCGAAGCGCCGCGCGCGAGGAACGCGATCTCGCTCTTGTGGAGCAGCAGCTTTCGCGAGCGCAGCGGCTCGTGGTTGTCATGGCCCGTGTGCGTCCACGGCGAGATGTGCACGCCACGGAGCCAGGCCTCGCCGTTCTCGATGCGGACGAAGCCGTCGCGCAGGTTCACGTGACCCGCGCGAAGCGACTTGATCTCGGTTCCCGTTAGGGCGATGCCCGCCTCGATCTTGTCCCCGATGGAGTAGTCGTAGAAGGCCCGCCGGTTGTCGGCGAGCTGAACGTCTCGGCTCTTCTTCTCGGGCGCGGCGGGCGTGCCGCGCGCGCGTTCGCGCATCCGCAGAGCCTAGTGCGGGTGAAAAGAAGAGCGGCGGCATCGCTGCCGCCGCTCCTATGTGCCGGGTCACCAAAGACCCCGAAGGATTAGTTCGCGATCACCTCAGTTGATTGCATTCGGAAAGGCTGAAGTGAGGGCCGTTGGGTCTTTGGTTTCCCACTGGCATCACCCACTCCACATCACCTCCTTTCTTTCACGCGGAACTGTACGACACGGCGCGTGCCTATTCATCCCCAAAGGTGGGTGATTTGCGTCACAGAGTGGGATCCGTACCGCGCGCCGTCGCTAGGCCGCCGCGGCGAGTCGCAGGTCGCGCGCGGAGCGCTAGGGGAGATAGGGGCGCGGGTCGACAGCTCGGCCGTTAACGATGGTCATGAAGTGGAGGTGTGGGCCGGTTGTCCAACCGGTCATCCCAACGTAGGCGATGACCTGACCGGCTCCGACCATCTGGCCGACGCGAACGACGGGCACCTTGACGCGGTCATCGAGATGGCCGTAGAGCGTCGAGAAGTTGTAGCCGTGCGCGATGATCACGACCGTCGCGGTGTCGCCGTACGCGAGGTACGGCTTGCCGACGGTGACGACCTGACCCGCGGCCGCCGCACGGATAGGCGTGTACATCGGTGCGGCGATGTCGAGGCCGTTGTGGAAGCCGCCCCACCGCGCACCGAAGCCTGAGGTGATCGGCCCAGTGAGGGGCCAGAGCGGAAGCTTCGCCCCGGTGAAGGCGCCGAGTCCCGAGCGCGCAGCCTGTTCCGCGGCGAGCTGCGCGTAGAGCGCTTCAGCTTGCTCGAGCCGCTGGTTGAGGACCGCGGTCTCGTTGTTCGCCTTGTTCGCCGCGACGAGCGCGCCGTTGCGGTCCGACTGAGCCTGCGCGGCGACCGAGCCCTGCTGCGCGATGTTCGACTTCATCTCGGCGACGAGCCGGTCGTACTCGTTCTTCTGCTGCGAGAGCGACTTCTTCTGGTCGTCGATCTGCGTTTGCAGGCCGACGATCTCCTTCGCCTTCGCCGCGGCGTCGTCGAGCTTCTGCGCGGTGTCCACGCGCAGGGCCTTGATGTCGTTCGCGAGCTGCGTGTCCTGGCGGTTCACGAAGATGAGCGCCTGGACGCGCTCCGCGAACTCGGTGAGTGACTTCGATGAGAGGAGCATCTCGAGCGGCGAGACCATCGCGAGTCGGTACGTCGTCCTCAGGTGCTTCGCGTAGAGGTCCTCGCGCGACGCCAGCTGTTGCTGCTGCGCGGCGGCCTGCGCTTTCAGAGACTCGGCGAGCGCCTTCGTCTCGTCGAGCTGGAAGCTGACGAGCGCGAGCTGCTCCTGACGGATCTGGATCTCGAGCGCGAGGGCGTCGGCCTGTGATTGCGCCGCTTCCTTTTGCGTCGAGAGGTCGGCGATGCGCGAGTACGCAGCGTCGACGGCGGCCTGGTACTGGCTCGCGACGGTCTTATAGCGCTCGGTGTTCGCGCGGGAGTTCTGGACGGCGCGCTCGAGCTCGTCCTTCTTGCGGAGCGCTTCCTGGAGTGGATCGTCGGCGCGCGCGGGAGACTGCTGCCCGACGACGAAGGCGAGTGCCGTCAGCGCGACGAACGCCGCGCGAATGCCGCTCTTCCTCCACCCACCTCCCCGACCCTGTCGGGGAGCTCCCATAGCCGGCGCATCGTGGCATCCCACCTTGCCCCCGGTCAAGCCCGGCGAGTAGTTCATTTGGCTAGGTGGGCGCGGACCGAGAGGGTCGCGCCGCCAGCTCCGACCAGGAGCGCCACACCGAAGACGCTGGCCACCAATTGACCAACGAACTCGGGTCCGAAAGAGAGCGGGAGGATGTCCACGAAGTCGAGCATCACTGTGGTTACAGGTCCCGCGGCGGCGAAGAGGATCGCCAGGGCGACCACCGCCCCGAGCGTCCCGACGATCATCCCCTCGAGGATGAACGGCCAGCGCACGAACCAGTCGGACGCGCCGACGAGCTGCATGATCTCGATCTCATCGCGCCGCGCGTGCACCGCGATGCGGATCGTGTTCACGATGACGAAGAGCGACACCACGAGCATCATCGCCAGCACGGCGACGCCGCCGACGGACAGCACGCGCGTGATCGTGAGCAGCTGATCGACGACCTGCGGGTTGTCGACGACGTCGTAGATCACACCTTTGCCGATCTCGGCGCGCAGGTCCTGCGCGAGACGCTTCGCCTCCCGCGCCTCGGCCATCTTCACCTCGAGCGATGCGGGCAGCGGGTTGGTCGAGATCTCGGTGAAAGCGAAGTCCGGGCGGTTCGCGGCGATGTCACGTAGACGCTGGAGCGCCTGGTCCTTGGTGACGTAGTCGACTCGCGCGACCGCGGGGTCGGCCTCGATCCGCTTCTTCATATCGAGGACGTCGGACACCTTCGCGTTGTCGTCGATGTATGCCGCGAGCTCGACCTTGCTCTCGAGCACACCGACCGCCGCCTGAAGGCCGCGATCGGTAGTGAGGAAGAACGCGAAGAGCGTGAGCATGAGCGTGACCGTGAGCGTCGACGCGAGGCTCATCGCCGGATTGCGCGTGAAGCCATGGACCGCCGCCGTGCCGATGTACGTCGCCCAGCGGATCATGCGGCGTACTGGCCTTCGCGCTCGTCGCGAACGATGCGCCCGTGATCGAGATGGACGACGCGACGGCGGAGCGCGTTCACGATCTCGGCGTTGTGCGTCGCCATGACCATCGTCGTGCCGAGCTCGTTCACGCGTGTGAGGAGCTTGATGATCTCCCAGCTCGTCACCGGGTCGAGGTTCCCGGTCGGCTCGTCGGCGATGAGGATGCGCGGTCGATTCACGAGCGCGCGGGCGAGCGCGGTGCGCTGCTGCTCGCCGCCGGAGAGTTGATCCGGGAAGTGATCGCGACGCTGCGAGAGCCCCACGAGCGAGAGCACGCGATCGGTCTCCTCGCGGACGTTCGGGCCGGAGTGACCGGTCACGATGAGCGCGAACGCGACGTTCTCCGCGACCGTCTTCGTCGGCAGGAGCTTGAAGTCCTGGAAGACGACGCCGATCTTGCGACGGAGCTTCGGCACCCGCCCGCGCGCAAGTCGCGCGACGTCCTCGCCGTCGACGACGACGCGGCCGCTGCTCGGGAGTTCTTCGCGGATGAGGAGGCGGATGAGCGTGGACTTTCCGGCGCCGGATGAGCCGACGAGGAAGACGAAGTCCGCCGCTTCGATCGCGAGGTCGACGTCGCGCAGCGCGAACGTGCCGTTCGGGAAGCGCTTGCTGACGTCGTCGAGCGTGATCACCGGCCACCCTTCCTCTTCGTTACGTGTCATCCACCGTCCGCAAGAGCGAACAAGCGGACTCAACTCAGCGGGGCGACCATACCGGTCGCGTGCGCAAAAACACAACGCTTTTCGGTGACGAAGTGGTACTAGGCGGCCGCTTGGTCGCTACCGGGCGTACGCTCCGCGCCCGCTTCAGGGCGCGCGCGGCTGTCTCCCGGGCCGGCGCGCTACCGGACCGGGAGCTGCGTCTGGGTCGGGCGGGTCGAGGTGAAGGTCGCGATCGAGGCGATCTTCGCGTCGCCGGTGGCCATGACCTTCACGCCCATCGTCGGGCGCCCGAGAACGCGGATCTGGTCGAGCGGCGTGCGGATAACGACGCCGGTCGTGGTGATGAGGAGCACTTCCTGGATGCCCTCGTCGACGATCTGGATCGCAGCGACGTCGCCGGTCTTCGGTCCGAGCGAGGCGAGGATGACGCCTTGCCCGCCGCGGCCCTGCGTCGGGAACTCATCGACGGCTGTGCGCTTGCCGTACCCGTTCGCGGTGACCGAGAGCACCTCGGTCCGCGGCCGGACGATGCCCATGCCAACGACCCCATCGCCCTTCCCGAGGCGAACGCCGGTGACGCCCTGGGTCGGACGGCCCATCGGTCTGGCGTCGCCCTCCTTGAACGCGATGCCCTTGCCCTTCTTGGTCGCGAGCAGGATGCGGTCGCCCTTGTGCGCCGGCGCGACCCACGCGAGCTCGTCGCCCTTGCGGAGGGCGATCGCGATGAGGCCCGCGCGGCGGACGTTGGCGTACTCCTTCAGGGAGGTCTTCTTGATGAAGCCCTTGCGGGTCGCCATGACGAAGAACTCGGCCGTGCTCGGCTCGCGCAGCGCCACGAGCGCGGAGACGCGCTCGCCCTGCTGCATCGCCTCGAGGATGTTCTGGATCGGCGTGCCCTTCGCCGTCCGGCTCGCATCCGGCAGCTCGTACGCCTTTAGCGCGAAGACGCGGCCGCGGTCAGTGAAGACGCAGAGCCGATCGTGGTTGCGTGCGACGACGAGGTGCTGGACGTCGTCCTCCTCACGCGTCTGCATGCCGATGACGCCGCGTCCGCCGCGGTGCTGCTGGCGGTACGTCGAAAGTGGCATGCGCTTGGCGTAGTTGCGGCTCGAGAGCGTGATGACGACGTCCTCGTCGGCGACGAGCTGCTCGTCGGTGAACTGCCCGGGCAGCTCGTTCACGATCTCGGTGCGTCGGTCGTCGCCGTACGTCTCCACGAGCGAGTCCAGGTCCGCCTTGATGAGCGCGAGGACCTTGCGCGGGGAGCCGAGGATCGACTCGAGTTCGGCGATGAGCTTGATCGTCGCCTCGTACTCCGCATCGAGCTTCTCCCGCTCCAGCGCCGAGAGCCGGCGCAGCTGCATCTCGAGGATGGCCTTCGCCTGCGCCTCCGAGAGCCTCCACTGCTCCTGCATCTTGCCGATGAGCAGCTGCTCTTGGCCGCGGTGCGCGCGGATGAGCTTGATGATCGCGTCGAGGTTGGCGTGCGCGATCTTCAGGCCCTCGAGGATGTGCGCGCGGTCCTTCGCCTTGCCGAGATCGAACTCGGTGCGCCTTCGGATGACCTCGCGGCGATAGTCGATGTGGTGCTGGAGGACGTCCTTGAGCGACAGGACCTTCGGCTCCTGCCCGACGAGCGCGAGCATGTTGAGGTTGAAAGCGGACTGCATCGCCGTGTGCTTGAAGAGGTTGTTGAGCACGCGGTCGAACGAGTCGTCGCGCTTCACCTCGATGACGATGCGCATGCCCTCGCGGTCGCTCTCGTCGCGGATGTCGCTGATGCCCTGGAGGCGCTTCCCCTGCACGAGCTCGGCGATCTTCTCGATGAGCGACGCCTTGTTCACGGCATAAGGGAGCTCGCTCACGATGATCGCCTCGCGGTTGCCGCGGAACTCCTCCTTGTGCGCCTTCGCTCGCATCACGATGCGCCCGCGGCCGTTCGCGTACGCGCGCCTGATCCCGTCGAGTCGCTCGGCCTTGCCGGTCTCGACGTTCCTCTCCTCCTCGAAGCGGTAGATGAGCCCACCGCCGGGAAAGTCGGGCCCGAGGACGGTCTCGCACAGGTCGTCGTTCGTGAGGTCCGGGTCGTCGATGAGGCGCTTCGTCGCGGCGACGACCTCACGCAGGTTGTGCGGCGGGATGTTCGTCGCCATGCCGACGGCGATACCCGCGGAGCCGTTCGCCAAAAGGTTGGGCAAGCGGGCCGGCAGCACAGTCGGCTGCTGATGGCGATTGTCGTAGTTGGGGACGAAGTCGACGGTGTTCTTGTCGATGTCCGCGAGCATCTCGTTGCTGATCGCCGCCGGCCGCGCCTCGGTGTAGCGAGGCGCTCCGGGCGGATCATCGTCGATCGAGTTGTGCACGAAGACCCCCGCCGCGAGCGCGAAGTTCTGGGTGATGTCGACGGTCATGTCATAGACGTCCGCCTTGCCTGCGGGCTCGACCTTTGCGACCTTTTGCGTGAGGCTCGCCGGGATCGGGAATGCGCCGGTGCGATGCAATCGCTCCGGAATGGACGAGCGCGAGAAGGGCATCAGCTGGTCCTTCGCTTTGAGCTGCTGCGCCTCGCGATAGGTCCCGTCGCGCAGCATGAAGCGGTGATCGAGCGTCGCGACGATCTCCGCGCCCGACTCGAGCGTCACCTTCACGACGTCGTCGTTGCGGCGTACGAGACGCGGCGCGCGCATCGGTTTGATTCGCACGTTGCGGTGTGAGTCGAGCGTGAACACCTCGGCGCGCAGACCCTTGTGCGCCATCTCGACGAGCTCGGCGAACGTCTTCTGCTCGCCCGAGTAGAGCTCGATCTTCGTGTCGCCCGAGAAACAGCCGAAGTTCCCCTGACCCTGCACGAGCGGGTAGCGCGCCGCGAAGTCCTGCGCGAGGCGCACGAGCGCGTCGTAGATCGGCACGTCACCGTGCGGGTGGTACTTCCCCATCACCTCGCCAACGATCGCGGCGGACTTGCGAGTCGCGCGATCGCTGCGCATGCCCATCTCGTGCATCGCGTAGAGGATCCGGCGCTGCACCGGCTTGAGGCCGTCGCGCACGTCGGGAAGCGCGCGCGCGACGATGACGCTCATCGAGTAGTCGAGATACGCCTTGCGCATCTCGGCCTCGAGCTCGGCGTTGTTGATGCGCTCGTTCCCTGGTTGCTCGATCACGTGCGCACGCCTCGCTCCGCTCGGCTAAACAGGGGCCCCTCCCCCTGGTCCCGCTGCTTCTCCTCCTGCGCCACCGCTTCGCGGACCTTCGTGAACGCCTCATCGATGCGCGAATAGCGCCGCTCGAGCTCGCGGCGTCGCTGCTCGGGCATGACGACGAACGTGCCGTCCGCGTCGGCGAGCAGAGTCCCCGCGCTGTCGAGCAGCTCACCGTGGATGTCGACGGCCCGTCGCGTCTCCTTCTTCACTTCGGCGCGGACAGTCAGCGGCTCGCCGACAGGTACGGGCCGCCGGAACGAGACCGCGAGCCGCGCGGTGACGCCCCAGATGCCCTGGTGGAAGATCGCCCAACCCATCGTCTCGTCGAGGAGCGCCGTCACGATCCCGCCGTGGACGAAGCCGTCGTAGCCGGTGTGCTCGCGGCGGCTCACAAGGGTGGTCTCGGCGCGGCCGCGCGCAACGTCGAAGTCGAGATGGAGGCCGTACGGGTTCGCGCGACCGCACGCGAAGCACCAGTGGTCGAAGTCGATGCCGAGCTCTGAGAGTCGCGCCACTACGTGTCGAGCTCCGCCTTGTGGGCGTTCGCCATGATCCACTTCTTCCGCGCGTCGACCTCGTTGCCCATAAGCTCGTCGAACGCGAGGTCGGCGCGCTCGGCGTCCTCGAGCGTCACGCGCTTGAGCGTTCGCGTGAGCGGGTTGAGCGTCGTGTCCCACAGCTGCTCCGCATTCATCTCGGCGAGGCCCTTGTAGCGTGAGATCGCGGGCTCGCGTCCGCCCTTGCCGTCGTCGGTTCCCTCGTCGCTGTTCGAGGACGTGCCCTCTCCATCCGGCGTCGCGCCGTCGCCCTGGGCGGCGGCCGCGCGGCGGCCCTTGGCCGGCTTCTCCTCGGGTGTGGCCTCCGCCTTCTCCGCGCGCTTGTCGCGCTTCGCCTTTGCGAGCGTCTTCAGCTCCTTGATCGCCTTGTCGCGCTGCTGGTCGGAGTACGCCCAGCGCACGTCCTTGCCGAGCTGCAGCCTATAGAGCGGCGGCTGCCCGATGTAGACGCGGCCCTCCTCGACGAGCGGACGGAAGTGGCGATACAGGAGCGTGAGCAGGAGCGTGCGGATGTGCGCGCCGTCGACATCTGCGTCCGCGAGAAGGACGGTCTTGCCGTAGCGGAGCTTCTTCAGGTCGAAGTAGTCGCCGATACCCGTGCCGAGCGCGGTGATGAGCGCCTTGATCTCCTCGTTCGCGAGCATCTTGTCGGCGCGCGCCTTCTCGACGTTGAGGATCTTTCCCTTGAGCGGGAGGATCGCCTGGAAGCGCCGGTCGCGACCGGCCTTCGCGTTCCCGCCACCGGATACGCCCTCGACGATGATCAACTCGCACTTCTCCGGATCGCGCTCCGAACAGTCAGCGAGCTTGCCGGGGAGCGAGAAACCGTCGAACGCGCCCTTGCGGAACACATCGCGCGCCTTGCGCGCGGCCTCGCGCGCGCGGAACGCGTTGAGGCACTTCTCGACGATCCGCTTCGCGTCGCCCGGGTTCTCCTCGAGGTACGCGCCGAGCGCGTCGTTCACCGCCGCCTGCACCTGACCGGCGACCTCGGCGTTCCCCAGGCGCGTCTTCGTTTGTCCCTCGAACTGCGGCTCCTTGATCTTCACGCTGATGACCGCGGTGAGACCCTCGCGCACGTCGTCGGACGTGAGGTTCGGGTCCGACTCCTTCAGTTGTCCGCTCTTTCGCCCGTGCGCGTTGATCGTGCGTGTGAGGGCGTTGCGGAAACCCGTTAGGTGCGCGCCGCCGTCGATCGTGTTGATGTTGTTCGCGAACGCGTAGACCTTCTCGGCGAAGCCGTCGTTGTACTGAAGTGCGACCTCGACGATCGTGTCGTTCTCGAACGTCTTGTCGACGTACACCGGTTTCGCGTGCAGCACCGTGTGCGCCTTATTTAGGTGGCGGACGAACGACACGATGCCGCCATCGAAGTAGTGGCTCGCCTCGTTCCCGTCGCGCTCGTCGTGGAGCGAGAGGAACAGCCCCTTGTTCAGATACGCGAACTCCCGCAACCACTGCTCGATGATCGAGAAATCCCACTGGATGACCGGGAACATCTGCGTGTCCGGCGCGAACCGCGTCACCGTGCCGCTGAAGGGCGTGCGAGGCTTCCACTCGAGCATCCCCGGCGGCGGGAGTTGGGCCTTCGTCGCTGGCTTCACCGCCGACGTCGGCTTGCCCCGTTCATACGCCTGCGTCCAGACCTTGCCGTCGCGGTGCACCTCGACGACGGTCTTCTGCGACAGGGCGTTGACGACCGAGACGCCGACGCCGTGCAGACCGCCGGAGACCTTGTACCCCGCGCCGCCGAACTTGCCGCCCGCGTGGAGGATCGTCATGACGACCTCGAGCGCATCCATCGGCTTGCCCTTGGCGTCGCGCTGCGTCGGGTGCGGGCCCACGGGGATGCCGCGGCCGTTGTCCGCGACCGTGATCTCGTTGTTCGGATGGATCCACGCGTCGATGCGGTCACATGTGCCGTTCATCGCCTCGTCGATCGAGTTGTCGAGGATCTCGCGCACGAGGTGATGGAGGCCGCGCAGGTCCGTCGTGCCGATGTACATACCGGGACGGCGGCGTACAGCCTCGAGACCCTCGAGGACCTGAATGTCCTTCGCGCTGTACGAGGACGGCGGCTTCTGCCCGTTGCTATCGCCGCGCGTCTTCACGTCGTCTTTCTTGACGGCCACGTGCTCTCCTTATGCCTTTCCCGCTCGGATGAACAGCTCGTAGAGACGCTCGAAATCCTCATCGGAATAGAAGTCGATCTGGATGCGGCCGCCGCGACGCCGGCGCACGACCTCCACCTTCGTGCCCAACGCAGCACGGAGGTCGTTCGTCACCGCCGCGAGGTCGGGGTCGGTGCGCAGCACCCGTCCGCGAGAACGGCCGCGTCGTGTCGGATGGACCATCTTGCGGACGAGCGCTTCGGCGTCGCGTACGGAGAGGTCCTTCGCGATGATGTCGCCCAGTGCGCGTATCGCATCCGAAAGTGGTAGCTGAAGCAAGGCGCGCAAGTGGCCCTCGGCGATCTTGCCCTCGACGACCGCGTCCTGGATGACCTGCGGCGCTGTCAGGGCCCGCAGCATGTTCGCGACCTGCGAGCGGCTCTTGCCGACGCGCTCCGCGAGCTCCTCCTGCGTGAGGTCGTACGTCTCCATCAGCAGCTTGTAGGCGCGGCCGGTCTCGATCGCGTTCAGGTCGGTGCGCTGCAGGTTTTCGACGAGGGCGAGCTCGAGCCGGTCGCTCACGTCCTCCCTGACGACAGCGGGGATCGTGGTCTTTCCCGCCGCGCGCGCCGCGACGACGCGACGGTGGCCGGCGACGAGCTCGTAGGTCTCGCCCTTCCGCGATACCACTATCGGTTGCAGGACACCATGCCGGCGGATCGACGCGGTCAGCTCTTCGATGCCGGCGGGGTCGAAGTGCGTGCGCGGCTGCTGAGGGTTCGGCGCGATGCGATCGAGCGAGATCTCGTTCGTCGTGGGAGCCACGAGTGGCGCGCTCCCAGGCTGGTTCCCGAGCAGCACGTCGAGGCCGCGGCCAAGCCCGGTTCTCGCCATCACGCAGACCCCGCGAGGGCGATCGGTTCGCGCTGACCCATCCGCTGCTCGAGTTCGCGCGCGAGGTCGTCATAGGCTTTCGCGGCACGAGACGACGGGTCGTAAATAGAGATCGGCTTGCCGTGACTCGGGGCTTCGGCGAGTCGGACCGTTCGCGGGATCCGCGTGCGTGCGACGAGCTTCGGGAAGTGCCGACGTACTTCGTCGGTGACCTGCATGGAGAGCCGGTTCCGGCGGTCCTCCATCGTGAGCACGATCGCAAGAACTTCGAGGCGGTCGTTCAATCGCTGCCGCACCGCCTCGATGGTGGCCAGCAGCTGCGCAAGGCCTTCGAGCGCGTAGTACTCGCATTGCACGGGTACGAGAACGGCGTCGCCCGCAGCCAGGGCGTTCACGGTAAGGAGACCGAGCGAGGGCGGGCAGTCGACGATGACCGTGTCGTACGTTTCGGCGAGCGACCGGAGCGCCTGACGCAGCCGAAACTCGCGCGCCATGAGCGGCACGAGCTCGACCTCGGCGCCAGCCATGTCTCCTCCGGATGGGAGGAGATCGAGGCCCTCGAGGGACGTGGTCACGATGGATTCTTTGATCGGCTGCTCCTTGAGGAGGACTCCGTAGATGCCGGCGCCGTCCTTGGCGACGCCAAGGCCGCTCGTCGCGTTCGCTTGCGGATCGAGGTCAATCAGGAGGACGCGCCGACCCCGCTGGACAAGGGCAGCGCCGAGGCTGATCGCCGTCGTCGTCTTCCCTACTCCGCCCTTCTGGTTGCTGACCACAAGGACCCTCATTTCGCTCGAATGTCACACGGGAAACGCGACTCAGAAAACTGGGAAAAACTAGGAACGGAGAGCGGCGTCTTCGTGGTCTCTATTCTACCCGAAACGACTCTTGGACGCGCGTGTGGATCGCGTGCTTACACTGCAATGATGCGCTCTCCCTGCAGTGCGAGCGCATTCTTGTCGCAAGTCGCGACGCCGAGCGAAAATAAGCCCCTACAGGCCAAAGCCCACCAGGAACATAATCGACGCGGGATGAGATCACGCTGGACGCCGACCACCAAACGCCTCGTTGTAGGCGGTCTCTTGCTTGTCGGGCTGCTCTTCCTCTGGCGCGCCGGCGACATCGTTCAGCCCTTCATTTGGGCGACGATCCTCGCGTACATCTTGCTACCAGTTGTGGGCGCGATCGAGCGCCGCTTCGCTCTGCCGCGGACCGTCGCGGCGATTCTGGTCTTCGTGGGTGTGCTTGCGGTCATTTTCGGTGGCGGGCGTGTGCTCGTTCCACGGATCCTGGACAACTCGCGGGACCTTCAGACGACCTGGCCGGTCCTCCTGGCGAACGCGAGAACGACGGTCTCGGACACGTTCGATCAGATCGGTCTGGGCGACCTCGACGATGCGCTCATCGGACCGAGCGTTCAGGACATCGAGGCGCAGGTCCGCGCGATGGCCTCACGTAGCGCGCTCCCGTTCATCGTCAACACCGGGCACTTCCTGCTCGAGTTCCTGATCTTCCTCATCGGCACGTTCCTGATGCTGCGTGATGCGCCGCGCCTGCTCGCGTTCGTGCGCCGGAACGTGCCGCGAGACCATCGCGCGGAGGTGCTGCACATCCTCGGCGACACGAACGTGATGCTCGGCCGCTACATCCGCGGGCAGTTGATCCTCGTGGTGCTCATGTCGACGGTCACGACGATCGGTCTCACGATCCTCGGCATCCCGTACAGCGTGCTGCTCGGGATCATGACCGGCGTTCTCGAGACGATCCCGTTCGTCGGTCCGATCACCGCGGGGGCGATCGCCTGCCTCGTCGCGCTCGGCCACCCGAACCCGTTCGGCTGGTCGCAGATCGCGTACGTGGCGGTCGTCGCCATCATGTACACGGTCCTCCGCCACGCCGAGGACTACCTCGTCATTCCGGCCGTGATCGGCCGCGCCGTACGGCTGCATCCGGCGATCGTCATCTTCGCCCTGCTCTCGGGGGGCGCGGCGTTCGGCCTCCTCGGCATCGTGCTCGCGGTCCCGGTGGCCGCGACCTTGCGCCTCGTGCTCATCTACGTCCGGGCGAAGCTGCGCGACGAGGATCCCTTCGGGCCGCTCAGCGAGGAGCTCGCGACGGTCACCGATTCGGCCGGGGAAACAGCCACAGAGGCTGCCGGCGTGCGTTCCGGAGTGCGCGCGCACCCATAGCGGTCGACCGGGCGTAGCAGGCAGGCGGCGTCCGCGTTCCGCCTGAGCAGAGGAGGGAGTCGTGCGGGTGGCCCTCGCCATCGTGGTCCCGCTCGTCGCGGCACTCCTACAGGGGTCGGTCGTGCCATTCATCTCAATCGCCGGTTCGCGTCCAAATTTGGTTCTTCTCGCGGCCGCCTCGTGGGCCGTCGCCGCCGGCGCTCGCGAGGCCGTGTGGTGGGCGTTCCTCGGCGGGCTCGCGGCCGATCTGCTCTCGGGCGGACCGCTGGGCGCGACCGCGTTCGCGGCGCTCATTCCCGTCGCGGCGGTCGGCCTGCACGATGATCCACTCCGACCGCGCTCGGTTGTGATCGGCGCGCTCCTTGTCGGCGTCGCGAGCCTCGCCGCCGGCGTCCTCTACGTCGTCATCCTCGCGATGGCCGGGACCGCGGTCGGCGACTTCCCGCTCCTCGTGGCCTCGGCGGTGTCGACCGGCATCTACAACGGCGTCCTCGCGATCGCCACCTATCCGCTGGCACGAATGGTGCGTCGGGCAACTGAGAAGCAGGCATCCTTCACGAGGTCGGCATGGTGAGATCGGACGTTCGCGCGTTCCCGCGTCCGCGTCGCTTCATCGCGATGGGCCTCACGGTGCTCGTCGTCTTCACCGCCCTCACGGCCCGGCTGTGGGACCTGCAGCTCATCAACGGCGCGCACTACCGATCGCTCTCCGAAGAGAACCGCGTTCTGCGTCTTCCGGTCGACGCGGAGCGGGGGATGATCACCGATCGCAACGGCTACGTCCTCGCGCGTAACCTCCCGGGCTTCGCGGTGATGGTGCTGCCGGTCGATCTGCCGCGCGGGAAGCAGGACGCGCTCGTCGCGCAGCTCGGCGCCGTCCTCGGGCGCGACCCCGCGGAGATCACGAAGATCATCGACGAGCAGCGGATTCGCAATCCGTACGAGCCGGTGAAGGTCTCGGCGAAGCCGGTCGCGCGCGACATCGCGCTCGTTCTCTCCGAACGCCGCGAGCTCTTCCCTGGCGTCTCGGTCCAAGCACAGTCGATCCGCTCATACACCGATGCGGCGCTCTATTCACCGGTGCTCGGGTACGTCGGGCCGATCACCGAGGACGAGCTGAACGATCTCAAGGACCAGGGCTATCTGAACACGGCCCTCATCGGGCGCACCGGACTCGAGCTCACCTACGAGCGCTACCTCAAGGGCACACTCGGCTGGCGCGAGATCGAACGCGACGCTGCGCAGCGAGAGATCAAGACCCTCTCGTTCGCGCCGCCCGTCGCCGGGAATAGCGTCGTCACGACGATCGACGACCGGCTGCAAAAGCTCCTTGACACCGAGCTGCGCAAGGGCGTCGAGGAAGATCGCTTCACGCAGGCGGTCGGTGTCGCGCTCAACCCGCAGAACGGCGAGATCCTCGCGATGGTCTCCATCCCTGGATACGACAACAACTGGTTCGTGCAGGGCATCACGCCGGCGCAGATGGGGCAGCTCAACGCCGACGACCGGCATCCGCTGGTGAACAAGGCGATCGGCGAGATCTACCCGCCTGGCTCGACGTTCAAGATGATCACCGGTCTCTCCGCGCTCACCGCCGGCACGGCGACGCGCAACACGGTCGTGAACGTGACCTCGACAGTCATGACCGTGTCCGGCTTCAACTTCTACGACTGGCGCGCGCACGGACGGCTCGACTTCCTCAACGGTTTCGCGCACTCGAGCGACATCTACTTCTACACGCTCGCCGGCGGTAGTCCGATGGGCCCGGGCGTCGTCGGCGCGGGCCCGGTGAACATCGCGAAGTACGGGCGCATGCTCGGTTTCGGCGAGCGCACCGGCATCGACCTTCCCGGCGAGGCGCGCGGGATCATGCCCGACCCCGGATGGAAGCTCGCGACGTTCGACGAGGAATGGACGATCGGCAACACCTACCACGAGGCGATCGGCCAGGGCTACGTCGCCGTCACGCCACTACAGCTCCTCAACGCGTACGCGTCAGTCGCGAACGGCGGGACGGTGTACACGCCACATCTCCTCAAGGACGTGCGTGACGGCCAGGGCAACGTCGTCACGAAGTACTCGCCGCCGGCGCCGCCCCGCAAGCTCGAGATGAAGGCCGAGGATCTCCGCCTCATCCGCGAGGCGGCGCGGCGGGTCGTCACGATCGGCCACGCCTACATGCCGAACCTCAAGCTCCCGATCGCGGGCAAGACCGGCACCGCGGAGTTCGGCGCGTCGACCGGGAAGGACAGCGCGGGCCGGAATCGCCTCGGCTTCCACAACTGGTTCGTCTCGTTCGTGCCGCAGCAGGACAACACCGATCCGACGGCGCAGATCGCGATGGTCATCTTCACCTACGACTCGAGCCGCTCGCTGTGCGACTCGTGCATCAACCCGGCGGTGACGCTCACGCAGAAGATCTATGAGGCGTACCTGCTCGGAGACAAGAAGTGAAAAGGCCGAGCGACCAGTGCGGGGGGAGGGGCCCGAGGGGAAGGGGCCCCTCTTCAGCGACCGCAGGGAGCGTGTCAGCGAGCGACAGCGAGTGTGGCCGCGAGAAGCGAGTCCGCGCGCCAGCAGCGGTCTCCTACGCGAAGCGGAGAGATCGCGCGTGACCGTTAAGGCGCTCGACATCGGGCGCGCGTCCTCACCACTCCACGACCGCCCGCACCTGCGGCGGCTCGACCAGGTCGACCCGTACCTGCTCATCGCGACGCTGCTCCTCATCGGCTACGGGCTCGTCATGACCTACTCGGTGACCGCGGAGTCGCGCACGTTCACCGGCGACCCGATGCAGTTCGTTGTCCGCGGCGCGATCTGGGCGGCGATCGGCGTCGCGGCGATGGTCATCGTCGCGATGTTCGACTACGCCTGGCTTGGCACGTTCGCACCGCTGATCTATCTGCTCATGCTCGGCCTGCTCGTCGTCGTCCTCGCCATCGGCCGCGAGTCACTCGGCGCACAGCGCGCGGTGAACTTCGGCGGTCTCTCGTTCCAGTTCAGCGAGGTCGCGAAGGTGCTCGCCATCGTCGTCCTGGCGAAGTACTTCGCCGACCGCAGCGACCGGATCGGTTCGCCGCTGGTCATCGCCGGCGGCCTCGCGATGCTCGGCCCTGCGGTCGCCCTTGTGTACAAGCAACCCGACCTCGGGACGAGCCTCGTCTTCATCGCGATCTTCTTCGGCATCGCGTTCCTCGCGGGCGCGCGGGTCTGGCAGCTCGTCGGTCTCGTCGCCGTCGCCGGCGCGTCGTTCCCGCTCATCTGGTCTCTGCTCAAGCCCTACCAGCAGGAGCGGCTCCTCGCGTTCCTCAATCCGTACTCCGATCCGCAGGGGGCGGGCTGGAACATCATCCAGTCGCTCATCGCGGTCGGATCCGGTCAGGCGACGGGGAAGGGGCTCACGGCCGGGACGCAGTCGCCCCTCGGCTACCTGCCGATCGCGGAGTCGGACTTCGTCTTCGCCGGGCTCGCTGAGGACCTCGGGTTCGTCGGCGCGGTGATCCTCTTCGCTCTCTACATCGTGCTCATCTTCGCCGCGCTGCGCATCGCGTACCGCGCGCGCGATCCGTTCGGCATGCTCCTCGGCGGCGGCGTCGCCGCGATGCTGCTCTTCCAGATCCTCGTGAACGTCGGCATGGCGGTCTCACTGATGCCGGTCACGGGCATCCCGCTCCCGTTCATCTCGCACGGCGGCAGCTCACTCGTGTCGATCTGCTTTGCGCTCGGTGTGCTGCAGAGTGTCTCGATGCGAAGAGAGGCGCCGGCGATCGGCTAGCGGAGCGCGAGTTCCGCGCCCGGCGATAACACGCGCGCAGCCTGGGGCACGTGCCAGCGCGGATCCCCGAAGCGGAACGGCGCCTCGCCCGCGCGAATGGCGCGAAGGAGCTCATCTCGCACCGCGAGCACGCGCTCACGCTCCGACGGTTCAAGCTGCTGCGCGAGGTCTTCGTCCTTCGACCAGGTGCGACCCGAGCGATGCATGACATCGACGTAGAGATCGACGTAGGTGAAGCTTGTCGGCGTGACGATGACTTCGCGAACGATGTCGATGTACATCTCGAGCGTGTCCTCTTCCCACACTGCCGCGACGAAGGGCTCGCCTGGCTTCCATACGCTGAGCGACGGGAATTCGCGTATCCACCGGCCGTTCACGTGGATGACGATCGTGTTCACCGGTGTCCAGATGCGGATCGCGCCGTCGTGATCGTCGAGGCGATACGCCTCCCAGACCGCGCGCGGTGACCCGTCGGGATGCCGTTTCTCGGCGCGGATCAGCCGATACATCCGCCTATACTTTGGTCACAAAGGCCGCGAACGGGAGCAGTACGCATAGTCCCTGAGCAAGAGAGCCGGCGGCGGTGCGAGCCGGTCGAGGGGAACGCGGAACTCGCCCGGGAGCCGCGAGGGTGAACTCGCAGTAGCCCTCGCCGGAGTCACGCCCGTTAGCCGCGTGCTCGAGCGGAGAGCGATCGGGGCTGTGGCGCAGTGGGAGCGCATCACACTGGCAGTGTGGGGGTCGCGGGTTCGAATCCCGCCAGCTCCACCCGACATGTTCGAATCGTTCTCAAGCGGGGTGGTACCGCGGAAGTCGCCTTCCGTCCCCTTACCGACGTCGTTCGGCGCGGGGCGGAGGGTTTTTTGTTTGGCCGGAACAAAATGGGTGAGCGATGAGCGGTTGATCCGCGAGGAGCGAGCTCAACGAGCGGAGTCGAGGCGGAGAGGCGCAGGCCGCGAGAGCGGGCCGAGCCGAGCGCGAAAAGTGGAAAGGAGGCGAGCGCGATGACCATCGAGAAGGAGCGGACGGAACGCTATGACCCGGCCACGATCGAGCCGAAGTGGCAGGAGGAATGGGTGCGCTCTGGCCTCCACGACACGCTCGACACCGCGGACAAGCCGAACTTCTACTTCCTGACGATGTTCCCGTACCCGTCGGGCGAGATCCACGTGGGCCACTGGTACGCGTTCGCGCCTCCCGATTGCGCCGCGCGGTTCATGCGCATGAACGGCCACAACGTCCTGTTCCCGATGGGCTTCGACGCGTTCGGCATCAACGCGGAGAACGCGGCGATCGATCGCAAGATCCATCCCGCCGTGTGGACCGAGAAGAACATGGCGCACATGCGCGACCAGTTCCGCCGCATGGGCACGGCGATCGACTGGCGTCGCGAGGTGATCACCTGCTACCCCGAGTACTACCGCTGGAATCAGTGGATGTTCCTGAAGCTGTACGAAAAAGGGCTGGCTTATCGCGGCGAGGCGCCGGTCAACTGGTGCCCGCGCGACGAGACGGTCCTCGCGAACGAGCAGGTCATCGGCGGCCGCTGCGAGCGCTGCGACACGCCGGTCGAGAAGCGGCAGATGACGCAGTGGTTCTACCGGATCACGAAGTACGCGGACGAGCTACTGCGCTTCGAGGGCCTGGACTGGCCCGAGCGCGTGCGCGTGCTGCAGACCAACTGGATCGGCCGCTCCGAGGGCGCGGAGATCACCTTCCCGGTGGAGGGTCATCCGGGCGCCGACATCAAATTCTTCACGACGCGACCGGACACGATCTACGGTGCGACCTTCATGGTGCTGGCGCCGGAGCATCCGCTGGTCGAGCGCATCACGACGCCGGCGCAGCGCGAGCAGGTCCGCAAGTACGTCGATCACGCGCGCAATATGGCCGAGATCGAGCGCACGACGGCGGAACGCGAGAAGACCGGCATCTTCACCGGCGCGTACGCGAAGAACGTCTTCACCGGCGAGCGCGTGCCGATCTGGATCGCCGACTACGTCCTGCTGGCGTACGGCACGGGCGCGATCATGGCCGTCCCGGCGCACGACGAGCGCGACTTCGCCTTCGCGAAGAAGTTCGGCCTCGAGATCCGCGAGGTCATCTCCGAGGACGGCAAGGAACACGGCGCGCTCGATGCGGCGTACGTCGGCGAGGGCGGAATGGTCCGGAGCGGTCCGTTCACCGGCACGCGGAGCGAGGTCGGGAAGAAGGCGATCGCCGACGAGGCGCGCAAGCGCGGCATCGGCGGCCCGTCGGTGACGTACCGGCTGCGCGACTGGCTGATCTCGCGCCAGCGCTACTGGGGCACGCCGATCCCGATCGTCCATTGCCCGACCGATGGCGCGGTGCCCGTGCCATACGACCAGCTGCCTGTCGAGCTCCCGCGCGACGTCGAGTTCACCGGCCGTGGTGGCTCACCGTTAGCCCACGTGCCGGCGTTCGTGAACACAACGTGTCCCAAGTGCGGCAAGCCGGCGCGCCGCGACACGGACACGATGGACACGTTCGTCGATTCGTCCTGGTACATGTATCGCTACGTCGATCCGAAGATCGACACGGCGTTCATGAACGCGGCGATCGGCAAGAAGTGGCTGCCCGTCCATCAGTACACCGGTGGCGTCGAGCACGCCATCCTGCACCTGCTCTACATGCGCTTCATGGCGAAGGCGCTGCGTGACCTCGGCGAGCTTTGGTTCGACGAGCCGGTCACGCGCTTCCGCTACCAGGGGACGATCGTCTTCAAGGGCCGCAAGATGTCGAAGTCGCGCGGCAACGTGCAGACGCCCGACGAATACGTGAAGCGCTATGGCGCCGACACGCTGCGCCTGTTCATGATGTTCATGGGTCCGTGGGTCGACGGCGCGGATTGGGACGCGTCGGGGATCGAAGGCGTGCACCGCTTCCTGCGGCGCGTCTGGGACATGGCATCGGCAGACCGGCAGCCCGCCGGCCCGCGCGAGGCGGAGCTCGACCGCAAGGTACAGCGCGCGATCAAGCGTGTGACCGAGGACGTGCGCACGTACTCGTTCAACACCGCGGTCGCGGCGATGATGGAGCTCTCGAACGCGCTGCAGAAGGGGGCTGGGCCGAGCCGCGATGAGGGCATCGCGACGATCGTCCTGCTGCTCGCGCCCTTCGCGCCGCACATGACCGACGAGCTCTGGCACAAGCGCGGCGGCCAGGGCTCGGTGCACCAGCAACGCTGGCCGACGTACGACGAGCTGATCGCCGCACCGGCCGAGCTGACCATCGTCGTGCAGGTGAACGGCAAGCTGCGTGACCGGATCGTCGCGCCGGCGGGTTCCTCGGAGGACGCGCTGCGCAGCGCCGCTCTCGCGAGCCCGAAGGTGCGGGCGGCACTGGCGGGTGCCTCGCCGAAGAAGGTCATTGTCGTGGCCGACCGTTTGGTGAGTATCGTCACGCGGTGACCCCGGAGATCCGTCTCGGCGCCTTGTGCGACCACGCGCTCGTCGGACAGGACGGCAAGGTGAGTTTGCTCGGCATCTTCCGCAATATCAGCGTGAGCGGGCTGCCGGCGCAGCATCCGCGCATGTTCCTCGTCGCGATCCTGGGCCTCGACGTCGGGCCGCATACGGTCGTTGTCCGGCTGCTCCGTCCCGACGGCCAGCAGGCCATGCCGAACCCGCCCGAGATCAGCGTGCACGCCGCGGCCGGCCAGGACGTGAACGTGATCGTCGAGCTCAACAACATGAGCTTCACGACGTACGGCATGCACCGCTTCCAGGTGAACATCGACGGCGAGGCCGTTGGTGAGCTTCCCGTCACGATCGCGCAGATGCAGCCGCCGGGAGATCGTCGCAAGTCCAACTAGTCCGTCACACATTTTGGTGACGGCTTGTCACATGAATATGTGACGGCGTCGGGCTTCTCACGCGCGCCGCGAGCCGTCAGCGTGCGCGCATGCCACGGATCGTCGTCTTCGCCGTCGTCGGTGCTCTGGGGCTCGGCATCGCGTTCGCGCTTTTCCGGTCGCGCGCGCCCGCGGCGGTGCCGATCGCGGTCGTGGAGGAGACCGCCGCCCCGACGCCTGTCCCGCTCATCGTGGTCGACGTCGGGGGTGCCGTCGCACGCCCGGGCATCGTCCGTCTCTCGTACGGGACACGCGTCGCGGATGCGATCGCGGCCGCCGGTGGGTTGGCCCCTGACGCAGACGTCGCGAGCCTGAACCGCGCCGCGCTGTTACGTGATGGTGCCCGCGTGTACGTGCCGCACTACGGTGAGACGCCACCGGCGGGCAGCCTCGGCAGCGAATCGGAGACGAAGATCGACCTCAACCACGCGGGTGCGGCCGAGCTGGAGTCGCTGCCGGGCATCGGCCCCGCGACGGCGTCACGCATCGTGCGCTCGCGAGATCAACGGCCGTTCGGCAAGGTCGACGAACTGCAGACGCGCGGGCTCGTCACGGCGCGCGTGCTCGCCGACATCCGCGACCTGCTGACGCTCCGCTGAGGATCCTGTTCGCCGCGCCCTTGTGCCCCGCGGCTGTCGCCGCCGCGGTCGCGGCGCTCGTGCTGCGCCTCGACCTCTTTGCAGGTGCCGCGTGCTCGCTCGCGATCGTGGCCATCTGCACGTTCCTCGCCGTCGCGAGCGTCGATCGACGCCGCATCGCGTGGACGCTCGCGGCGATCTCTGCGGCGGCGGCGCTCGCGCACACGGTCATGCCGATCCCGCTCTGGCCGGAGCTCGCGAACCTCGGGTTGCCTCGCGCCGCGCTGGCGAGTCCACTTGCGGTCCTCGTCCCAGCGCCAGAGAGCGCGCTCCTCCTCGGGATCGTGCTCGGTGAGCGAAGTGGCATACCCGCGCAGCTGTCGCAGGCATTCGCCGCGAGCGGCACCACTCATCTCCTCGCGATCTCCGGCTTCAACATGACCCTCGTCGCGACGGTGGTCGCGCTCTCGCTCCGCGGTCGCACCGGACCGGTGGCGCGCGCGCTCCTCTCAGTGGCCGCGGTCGCGCTCTATAGCCTGCTCGTCGGACTTCAGCCGAGCGTGCTGCGCGCGGCGCTCATGGCCACCGTCGCCGCATGTGGGACGATCAGCGGCAGGCGCGCGGCGACAGCGAACGCGCTGTGCGCCGCGGTCGCCTTCATGCTCGTCGCGGATCCAGGGTCGATCGACGATCTCGGCTTCCAGCTGTCCGCGCTCGCGACCGCGGGCCTTGTGCTGTGGCAGGCGTCGCTTGCCGAACGACTCGAATTCCTTCCGGGTGTCGTCGGGCAAGGCATCGCGACGACGCTCGCGGCGACCGCGCCGACGCTGCCGCTCGTCGCGGCCGCCTTCGGGCGCCTCTCACTCGTTTCGCCGCTCGCGAACCTCGTGTGCGTGCCGCTCTTTCCTCTGCTCATGCTCGCCGGCGCTGCGACGAGCCTCGCCGGGGCGCTCTCGCTGGACCTCGCGCGACCCGTCGCGCTCGTCGCCTGGGCCGGCGCGTGGGCACTGCGATCGACCGTCGAGATCTCTGCCGCACTCCCGCTCGCGTCGCTGAGCGTGCCGACCGGCGCACCGACGTTCGTCGCGGTCACCCTCATCGAGATCGCCGCGATCGCAGCTGCGCGGCGAGTCGGTCGCATGCGCGTCACGTTGCCCCGGATCGCGCTCACGGACCGATCGGGAGCGCTCATGCGCACGACCGGAGTCGCGTGGACACGCACGACAGCGGCGATCGCGCTCGCGATCGCGGTCGTGCCGGCGCTGCTTGTGACCGCGTGGCCCGCAGGCTCCGCGAGCGTCCGCGTCGTCGCGCTCGATGTCGGGCAGGGGGACGCGTATCTCGTCGATGCCGGTGGCGTCCTCGCGCTGATCGACGGCGGCCCCGATCCGTCGCGGATCCTCGACGAGCTCGGTGCGACGCTCGCGCCGTGGCAGCGTCGCCTCGACGTCGTCGCGCTGACGCACGCGCATGCCGATCACGGCGCGGGGCTCATCGCTGTGCTCGAGCGATACGACGTCGGGCTTGCGCTCGAGCCCGAGGGGCTGAACGCCGGCCCGCTGAATGACCTGTGGTCGGCCGCGATCGCCAAACGAGGTGTCGAGCGCCGCGCCGTGCACGCCGGCATGCGCGTCGCGCTCGGAGACGCGAGCATCGCCGTGCTCGCGCCGGATCCCGACGTCGGCGTGGACGTGCCGTCGCTGGTGCTGCGCGTCACGCGCGGGACGTTCTCCGCGCTGTTCACCGGCGACGCGGTCGACGACGCGCTGCGCCTGCTGCTCGATCATCCGGATCGCCTGCGCTCGCGCGTATACGTGCCGCCGCATCACGGCGCGGAGACGCCGTTCGCGGCAGCGCTGCGTGCCGCAGCGCGTCCCGAGGCGGCGCTCATCTCTGTCGGGGCAGGGAACCGGTATGGTCATCCCACGGCGGCGACGCTCGCGGCACTCGCGGGGGTACCGACGTACCGCACCGATCAAGACGGGACGGTGGAGATCGCACTTGATGGCGCAGGCCTCGTCGTCCGCACCCACGCGAACGCTCTACCTGCTCCACGGCGAGGACTCGTTCCGTATCCGGCTCCGCGCGGGTGAGTTGATCAGCGCGCTCCTCGCTGGCTCGACGCCGACGCGCGGTGACCTCGCGTCGCGCGAGCTCACACCGACGTCGACCGCGTTTGGACTCGTCCGTATCGATGCGCGCAGCGCGGATCCGGACGAGATCGTCATCGCCGGGCAGTCCCAGGGACTCTTCGCTGCGCCGGACGAGCGACGCGTCGTCCTCGTCGAGCACGCCGAGGCGCTCGCGCGCACGGATGTCGTCGAGCGCTTCCCGGAAGACGCGGCGCTCGTGCTCGTTGCGCCCGAGCCCATGCGCTCGAATCGAACGCGCGCGCGGAGGACGAAGCCCGCAGCTCCCGCGGAGATGGCGCTCCTCGATCTGGTCGAGAGCGCGGGCGGCACGGTCGAGCGATACGACCGGCTACTGCCACCGGACGTCGTCCGCTGGATCGCTGCGCGAGCGAAGCTCGCCGCTGTCACGCTACGCCCGGACGCGCTGGACACGCTCGCTTCGGCCGTGGGCGGAGATACCGATCGCATCGAGAACGAACTCGGAAAGCTCGCCGCGTGGGCGAACGGAGAACCGGTGACCGCAAGCGACGTGCGCGCGCTGGTGTCGGGAGCGATCGAGTCGGACGTGTTCGAGCTCACCAAGGCGGTCGTGCGCCGCGACATCCGAACCGCGGCGCCGCTCCTCGAGCGGCTCCTGGGCGAAGGGAACGCGCCTCAGCAGATCCTCGCGCTGCTCCTCTGGCAGTTTCGCGTCCTGCTCTTCGCGTCGCGCGATCCGCGCCCACCGGAGGCGGAGCGCATGGCGAAGGCGATCCGGTCGTCGGCCGGCGCGATCCTGCGGTACACGCAATACGCGCGCGGGCTCGGGCCGAAGGACATCACGCGCGCGTACGAGGCGCTCTACGCCTGTGACATCTCGATCAAGACGGGACGAGCGGACGATGACGAGACCGCGCTCCTGCTTTGCGTGATGGATCTGTGCGGCGTGCCCGGAGCCGACTACCGCGATTTCTTACTTGCCGAGGCGCCCAAGCGAGGCGGCTGAGAGGGCGACCCGAGCGCAACGCGCGACGCGCTAGACGCTCGCGCGCGTTCCGATCATCGGGTCGTCAGTGTCAGCGCTTCGCGGGCGCCGCGGCGGGCTTCGCCTCCTGCGTCTTGCGATAGTCGTCGAGGAATCGCTTCTGGCCCGCCTCGGTCAGCGGGTGATTGAACATCTGCTTCAGCACCGAGAACGGCAGCGTCGCGATGTCCGCGCCGGCCAGCGCGGCCTGCGTGACGTGCATCGGGTTGCGCATCGACGCGGCGAGCACCAGCGTCTTGATCTCCTGCTGGCGGTATGCGGCGACGATATCGGCGACGACCTTCATGCCGTCCTCGTTGATGTCGTCGAGCCGGCCCGCGAACGGGCTCACGATGTACGCGCCGATCGCCGCAGAGAGCAATGCCTGATTCACCGAGAAGCAGAGCGTCACGTTGACGCGGGTGCCTTCCACCGCGAGCACCTTGCCAGCCGCGAGGCCGTCCGGCGTCATGGGCACCTTCACGATGACGTTGCGATGCCATGACGCGAGCCGCCGTCCCTCGACGATCATGTCGTCGCGCTTCTCGGAGACGACCTCGGCCGAGACGTTGCCGATGATCTGGCAGATGCGCTTGACCTGTTCCTCGTGGTCGTGGCCTGCCTTCGCGATCAGCGTGGGGTTCGTCGTCACGCCATCGATGACGCCCCACCCGACCGCTTCTTCGATCTCCTCATAGACGGCGGTGTCGAGGAACAGCTTCATCGCTCAGCCTCCTGCAGCGCGGGTGCCGGGACCTGTGCCCGCCCGTTGGCCCGAGCGTACTCGACGCTCGCCGCGATGAATGACGCGAACAACGGATGCGGGCGGTTCGGCCGCGATTTGAACTCGGGATGGAACTGCGTGCCGAGGAAGAACGGATGGTCGGGGAGCTCGACGATTTCGACCAGTCGGCCGTCCGGCGAGAGCCCCGTGAAGCGCATGCCATGCTGCGCGAGCAGCTCGCGGTACGCGTTGTTGAACTCGTAGCGATGACGGTGGCGTTCGAGCACGATCGGCTGCGCGTACGCGCGAGAAGCGAGCGAGCCGTTCTCGAGCACGCAGGGGTAGCTGCCGAGGCGCATCGTCCCGCCCTTGTCGGCGATGTCACGCTGCTCCGGCAGGAGGTCGATCACCGGGTGCGGCGTGAACGCGTCGAACTCCGTCGAGTTGGCGTCCTCGGTGCCGAGCGCGGTGCGCGCGAGCTCGATGACCATGCACTGCATGCCCATGCAGAGGCCCAGCGTCGGCACCGCTCTCTCGCGGCCGAAGCGCACCGCGTGGACCTTTCCCTCGATGCCGCGATAGCCGAAGCCGCCGGGCACGACGATGCCATCGAGCCCGATGAGCGGCTCGACGTCGCGGTCACGCTCGAGGCGTTCGCTATCGATCCACGAGATCTTCACGTCGCAGCCCGCGGCCCATGACGCGTGCTTCACCGATTCGGCGACGGAGAGGTACGCATCGGTGAGCTCGATGTACTTGCCGACGAGGCCGATGCGGAGCGGGATGCGCGCGCCGCGGATGCGCTCGGTGAGCGTGCGCCACTCGGCGAGATCGGGCTCGCGCGCTCGCTCGCTCAGGCCGAGCTCGTCGACGACGATCCGGCCGAGGCCGGCTTCCTCGAGCATCAGGGGCACGGCGTAGATCGACCAGGCGTCCGGCTCGGAGATCACGTTGTCCGGCTTCACGTCGCAGAAGAGCGCGATCTTCTCGCGCAGCTCCTCGTCGATCGGCTCATCGGCGCGAGCAATGAGGACGTCGGGCTGGATGCCGATCGCCCGCAGCTCGCGGACCGAGTGTTGCGTCGGCTTCGTCTTCAGCTCGCCGGTCGCGACGCGCGGCAGGAGCGAGAGGTGGATGTAGAGCACGTTCTGCTTGCCGACGTCGTTGCGGAACTGCCGGATCGCCTCGAGGTAGGGGAGCGACTCGATGTCGCCGACCGTACCGCCGACCTCAACGAGCACGAGCTCGGCCTGCTGCTCTCGCGCGACACGGTGGATGCGTTCCTTGATCTCGTTCGTGACGTGCGGGATGACCTGCACCGTCGCGCCGAGATAGTCACCGCGCCGCTCCTTCGCGATGACCGCGTTGTAGACCTGGCCGGTGGTGAGATTCGACGCGCGCGTCACGTTGCGATCGATGAACCGCTCGTAGTGGCCGAGATCGAGATCGGTCTCCGCGCCGTCCTCGGTGACGAATACTTCGCCGTGCTGGTACGGCGACATCGTTCCCGGATCGACGTTGAGGTACGGATCCATCTTGAGCGACGCGACTGAGAGACCTCTGGCCGCGAGGATGCGCCCAAGCGAAGCTGCGGTGATGCCCTTACCAAGAGAGGAGGCGACCCCGCCGGTCACGAAAACAAACTTCGGCAAGGCGACGACCTCCGGGGTTTTTCCAATGTTAGCCCATGCGAGGTGACGCGCGGAAATCAGCCCGGATTCAGTCGCAAGCTCTGGAGCAGGACAAGACGCGGTCTCTCGGTGCCCGACGTGGCGGGCTCGCTCTCGATCTCGATCGGATCCTCGAAACGACAGTCAGACAAGTTGCCGTCGAAGCGCAGCGCGCGAAAGCGCGCGTCGCGCAGCATGCCGACGTCGCCGGCGTGCTCGACGATCGCGACGAGCTTGGGACGCAACCACCGCGTACCGCTGCGCATCGCGAGCGGCGTCGCGAACGGCGACGCGCTTGCGGCGAACGCGCGCGTCGCTTCGTCGAGCCAGTGCGCGAGGAACAGCGGCACGTAGGCCTCGCCGGCCATGACGAGCGTGCCGCGATCGTCCGCGAACATGCCGCAGAGCGCGCGCATCGTGCCGCCGGTGGTGTCCTCGACGAGGCCACCGAGCACGACGTCGGCGCGCGGGTTCACGTGGCATTTGAGCCAGTCGCCGGTGCGCGTTCCCGGCACATAGGCGCTCGACTTGCGCTTCGCGACGATGCCCTCGAGGCCGTACTCGGCGACGACCTCGAGGAACGGCTCGCCGTCGGCGTCGAGGTGATCGGGCACGCCGATCGTGCGACCGCGCAGCTCGAGGTCTCGCAGCCGGCGCCGTCGCTCGGTCAACGGACGCCCGAGCAGCGCCCGGCGGTCGAGGTAGAGAAGATCGAACGCGACGAAAACGGGCCCGAATCCGCGTTTCGCGCCGCGCGGGCCGAGGCGTCCGGCGAGGAGGTCGTAGCTCGGACGGCCGCGCGAATCACACACGACGATCTCGCCGTCGAGCAGCGAGCCCTCAGGGATCGGGAGCTGCGCGAGCTCGGGTACGAGCGGCAGGAGGTCGCCGCCGTTGCGGTCCGTCACGTGCAGGACGCCGTGATCGCGCGAGGCCGTCGCGCGAATCCCGTCCCACTTCAGCTCGAAGAGGTACTCCGACGAGTTGAACGCCCACGCCGCCTGGCGCGGACGCATCGGCGCGAGATCGCGCGGCAGTCCGATCCGCGCGTCGTTGACGTCGAGGAGGGTGGGGTGCTCGCCGCGCTCTTCTTCGGGCGATGGCACTTGTCGAGGATATCGAGCGTCGCTTGCGTCGCTTGCGTGACCGCTCAGGCGACGCGTCAGGATGCCTTGCGGCGTTTTTCCTTCGACGCGGAGGCCGTCGCTTTCTTGTGTACGAGCGACTCGTGACCACCACGTCCCGCGCGGCCGGTGGCGAGCTCGCCCTTCTTCGCCTTCTCGACGCTCGCCTTGAGCGCCGCCATGAGGTCGACGACCGTCGTCTCGGCCTCCGGCTCCGGCGCGGCGATGACCTCGCGCTTCTCGACCTTCGCCTCGACGAGCTCGAGCACGGCCTTCTTGTACTCATCGGTGTACTCGGACGGCTCGAACTTCGTCGCCATCATGTTCACGAGGTTCTCCGCCATCTTCAGCTCCGCGGGGCTGACCGTTGGATTGTCGATGTCGAGATCCTCGGTCGAGCGGATCTCGTCGGGCCAGTGAAGCGTGTTGAGCACCAGCGCCCCGTCGTAGCCGCCGATCGAGACAAGGCGCTCACGCTCGCGCAGCGCGAACTTCGCGATCGCGACGCGGCCGGTCTTCTCGAGCGTCTTCTTGAGGAGCGCGTACGGCTTCGCCGCGGCCTTCTCCGGCTCGAGGTAGTACGCGGATTGGATGTACAGCTCCTCGGGGATCTCCTGCTTTTCGACGAAGCCGCTGATATCGATCGCCTTGCTCGAGCGGAGCGGCAGCTTCTCGAGGTCCTCGTCGGTCAGCTCGACGTAGTTGCCCTTCTCGTACTCGTACGCGCGGACGACGTCGTTCCACGCGACCTCGTGGTCGCCCTCGGCGCACCAGCGCTTGTTCTTGATGCGCGACTTGTGCTCCGGGCAGAGGAGATTGAAGGAGACCTTGCTCGAACTCTCCGTCGCGAGGTAAAGGCGCACGGGGATGGCGACCATCCCGAACGAGAGGACCCCGCGCCAGATCGATCGAGGCATGTCACACTCCCCGGCCGCTTGTGGCTTTTTTGCGCGCGGCTTGCCGCGCGAATCGTAACCGGCCGTGTCAAGGGGCAGTATGCCATCGATGACCAGCACACGCGGCGGTCTGCGCCAGGGCGTCCTCGGGATCCCGTTCTACTTCGTCGCCGTCGGAGCGGGACACATCTGGCTCGCTCTGCAGTACACCGCTCGCACGGAGGGAATGGCGCGAGACGGCCAGGCCTTCAGCGGCGGCGCCGTCCTTGGTGTCGGCTTCATCTTCCTCGGGCTCATCACGATGGCGATCGCCATCGGCTTCGAGCGCAGCGGTGCGGCATTCGCGCGCGGCGCCGCCGTTGGCCTCGCCGTCGCTGCGGCCGTCGTCGCCTACACGGCGATCCGCACAGCGATTCAGGGATACGACACCGGCGGCACGCCGGGTGAGCTGCGGTGCATCGTCGAACAAGGACGTGAGCTCTGTCCGCCCGGCGACGGCACGTGGATCAGGGACGCGCGTCTCGATCCGACGGTCATGCTCGTCGCCAGCCTTTTCGCCTATCTGGTCGCGCACGCCGTGGCGCGCGGCGGCGGGCTCCGCGTCCTGGCGAGGTCGACCGCCCGCTAGGCGCGCTCAGCTCGCGATGGCCTTCTCCGCGAGCGACGTCGGCAGCATGCCCGCGCCGGGGAGCGCGTCGTGGAACGCGCGCAGCGCGGGGCGATCGCTGGCGCCGCGCTTCGCGAGCCAGCGCGTACGGATGTCGATGATCTCGAGCATCCCGGTGAGGTAGCTCGAAGCCTGCGTCGGCCACGAGCAGTAGCGGCCGACCTCCGCGCGCGCGTTCGGCTCGGTGAGGTTGCCCTTCTCGACCATGTGCTTCACGGCGTCGTCGAACGTCATCTCGTTCATGTGCAGGCTCGTGTCGACGACGATGCGCGCCGCGCGGAAGATCGTCGCCTCGTACTGATAGAGCAGGTGTTTCGGGTCGGTGAAGAAGCCCTGCTCGCGCATGACGCGCTCGGCGTAAAGGCCCCAGCCCTCATTGAAGTACGGCGTGCCGTAGACGCGACGCACCGGTGATGGGTTCAGCTTCGCCATCACGAGGTGCCAGTGGTGTCCGGGATACGCCTCGTGGACCGCGGTGGTCGGGATGCCGGCGCTGCAATTTCCCTCAAGACGCTTCTGCACTTCCTCCGGCGGGGTCCCATCCGGCGGGAACGGCACGAAGAAGTGGCCGTGCAGCGTGTCCTTGAACGCCGGCGGACGGTTGTATGACGCGACCGCGAGGATCGGACGCTGGAAGGGCGGCGACGGCTCGACCGTGCACATCTCACCCTTCGGTAGCGTGACGAGGCCGGTGTTGCGCAGGAACGCGCGCGCCTTCTCGGTCCACTCCTCGTATTCCTGTCGCATCCCCTCGGGCGTCGGCGCATGGATCTTGTTCAGTCGCTCGCAGGTCTCCTGCCACGTGCCACCGTCGATCTCCTTCGCGATCCGGTTCGCTTCCACCGAGAGCAGATCCCACTGCTCGCGTCCCTTCTCACGCAGCTCGCGCGTGCCGAACGGGAGCATCTCCTTCTCGCGCAGCAGCGCGCTGTAGGTCTCCTCGCCGACTGCGTAGTCGCCTTTCGCGTCGGCCTTCCGTTGGTCAAGGAAGGCCGCGAATTCCTCGAACGCGCTCGCCGCCTTCGCGCCGGCCTCGAGGAGACGCTGCTTCGCCGCGGGCTCCTTCACCTCCGCCGGCACGAGCTCGCGCGCGTACTTCGCGGCCGCGCGCGCCTGCCCGACAGCCCGCTCGAGATACACACGCGGCGTGCGCAAGAGATCGAGGTTCGCGATCCCGTCGGCGATGTTGCGCGGGACCTGCGCGAGCCGCGCGGCGGCGGCTTCGGCGAGCTCGCGCTCGGGGCGGAGTCGATGGAGGAAGAGCGAGAAGACGCCGTTGAGCCCCGGGTTCAGGTACGTCGCCGGCTGCCGGCGCCACATCTCCAGGGGCTGAGTGATCTGACGGCCGCGCAGGACCGAGACAAGCAGGTCGCGGTCGATGCGCTCGGCCGCCGAGAGCCCATCGTCCGCGACCGAGCGAAAGCGGCCGAGCCACGCGTTGTCGGCGTCGATGCGCGAGCGGATCGCAGGTTCACTGACATCGTCGAGACGCTCGTCGTATTCGGTGAGGCCGAGGCTCGACGCGAGGGTGGGCGAGTCGTCGTACTCCTCCTTCAGGAACGAATCGACGAGCGAGGCGAACGACGACGGCAAGCACGCCCTCCTTCAGTCGGGCTGAACGGGCCCCTGCCCCCGCTCCAGGACAATGGGCTGGAGCGAAGCGTGAGCCTCACCGAGTACCAGCGCAAACGCGACTTCAAGCGCACGCCCGAGCCGAAGGGCAGGCAGCCCAAGGCGGTGCCGTCGCGTCGCTACGTGGTGCACCGGCACCATGCGACGCGGCTCCACTGGGACGTGCGTCTCGAGATGCACGGCGTGCTTGCGTCGTGGGCGGTGCCGCAGGGCCCGCCGCTCGAGGGCGGCAAGCGACGCCTGGCCGTGCACACCGAGGATCACCCGCTCGAGTACCTCACCTTCCACGGCGTCATCCCCGACGGCTACGGCGCGGGGACGATGACGATCTGGGACGAGGGCACGTACGACCTACTCAAGGACAGCGAGAGCGAATACAAGGTCGCGTTCCACGGCCAGCGGCTCGAAGGCGAGTGGGTCCTCGTGCAGACGAAACAGAACGAGGGCCGCGACTGGCTGATGATCAAGCACGGCCCGGTCGCGAAGGATCACATCCTCGATTCGAAGATCTATCCGATGCTCGCGATCACTGCGGACGAGCCGTTCGATTCGCCGGACTTCGCGTTCGAGCCAAAATGGGATGGCGTCCGCACGCTCGCCTTCGTTGACGGCGGCGTCGTGCGTCTCCAGACGCGCAACCTGCTCGACTGCACCGCGCAGTACCCCGAGGCGCATCAGATCGCGGAGGCGCTCACGGGCGCGTACCAGGCAATCGTCGACGGCGAGATCGTCGCGCTCGACGACAAGGGCGTGCCGTCGTTCCAGAAGCTCCAGCCGCGGATGCATCAGCGCAACGAGTCGGAGCTGCGACGACTTCGTAAGTCGACGCCGATCATCTATGAGGTCTTCGACATCCTCTGGGCGGACGGGCGCGACCTCACGAAACGGCCGCTGCGCGAGCGGCAGCAGCTCCTCGACGAGGCGCTCACGCCGATGGGGAACATCCGCCGCTCAGAGCAGTTCATCGGGACCGGCACCGCGCTCTTCACCGCGGTCCAAGAGCAGGGACTCGAGGGGATCATCGCGAAGCGCCTCGACTCGCCCAACGCGACGACGCGGTCGGCGGCGTGGGTGAAGATCAAGGCCTTTCGCACGATGGAGTGCGTGGTCGGCGGGTGGACCGAGGGACTGGGCGGTCGCGCGCAGGGTCTCGGCGCGCTGCTCCTCGGGATCTACAA